>JAGATU010000061.1 GCA_017621115.1 Lachnospiraceae bacterium | reverse complement strand
TCTTCAAGACCTGCACCGATTGGAAGTCCGTCTTCTGAGAATGCAGACTGTGTACGTCCGTAAACGATCTGTAAGAATAATTCTCTCATAGCTGTATTGATAGCATCACATACTAAGTCAGTATTTAATGCTTCTAAAACAGTTCTGCCAGGTAAAATTTCTGATGCCATAGCTGCAGAGTGAGTCATACCTGAGCATCCGATTGTCTCAACTAATGCTTCCTGGATGATACCTTCTTTAACATTCAATGTTAATTTACAAGCACCCTGCTGTGGTGCACACCAGCCAATACCGTGTGTCAAACCTGAAATATCTTTAACTTCTTTTGCTTTTACCCATTTTGCTTCTTCTGGGATAGGAGCACAACCGTGGTTAACACCCTGTGCTACTGGACACATTTCTTCAACTTCTCTTGAATAAATCATGTGAAAACTCCTTTCAATAATAAGCTTATAAACCTATACTATATTCTCACAAAACCGACAAAAAATCCAGATGTTTTTTACATTTTTTCCGCGATTTCTGTCTTAGTTTTGTAGATACTGTTTTCAGGAATGAATCCTTTGACCATGGATGTCGGATAAATATTTGTGGATCTACCGATTACGGTTCCCGGATTTAATACCGAATTACATCCGACTTCAACATTGTCACCGAGCATTGCTCCGAATTTCTTAAGACCTGTTTCAAGGTCTCCGTTCTTTGTATGTACCTTAACCAAAGTCTTATCACTCTTTACATTGGATGTGATGGAACCGGCACCCATATGCGCTTTATAACCAAGTACACTGTCACCAACATAATTGTAATGCGGAACCTGCACTTTGTTAAAAAGAACAACATTCTTAAGTTCTGTAGAGTTACCGACTACAGCACCTTTTCCGACAATGGCATTTCCTCGGATAAATGCACAATGGCGTACTTCCGCTTCTTCATCAATAATCGCAGGACCATTGATATGTGCGGTCGGGTATACGTTTGCGGTTTTAGCAACCCACACATTTTCTTTTACTTCTTCAAACTTATCTGCAGGAAGTGTTTGGCCAAGTTCGATAATGAAATCTTTAATCTTCGGTAATACTTCCCATGGGTAAGTTGCACCGTCAAATAAATCGGCGGCAATGGTCTCATCAAGAGAATAGAGACTGTTGATTTGCAATTCTTTCATAAAAAATCCTCGCCTTCCGTCGAAACTTACGTTCCGGCTAAAGAATTTATATTAAAGCTTTTATTTATAAAAAGCCTTAATTTTTTGGAATTGTGCCCTCATAGGTGCACTGTCAGCACTTAACTGCTTGACAAAATTGGTCCGTCTGGCAACAAATCCATTCAATTTGTCCAGATATTCCTGCGTGGTAACCGTTCCCTGAGCCACACCGGTAAGTCCCTTTTCCCAACTGGCTGTAAGTGCAGGGTCCAAAAGCTGCTTAATCGAACCGTTAACGACTTCATAAACAATCTCACCATACAAAGTCGGCGTGATAATCTGGGTCTTCTTATTTAATTTAAGATAATCGATATTAAATAATTTTTTTAATATCTCGGCTCTTGTTGCTGAGGTTCCGATGCCGCTTCCCTTAATCTGCGCACGCAGTTCTTCGTCTTCGATAAACTGTCCCGCATTTTCCATTGCAAGAATAATACTACCGGAATTATAACGCTTTGGAGGTGATGTCTCGCCTTCTTTGATTGTAAACTTCTCTTTCGGTATCGTCATCCCCTTTTTGACAGTCAACAAAAATTCCTGTAAAGCCGCAGACATGGTTCCTTCATCATTCTCTTTGGCATTATCGCCTTCAGACTCTTCTGGTAATTCGTACGTTTTTTTAGCAGATTCCGCTTTATTTTTCTTAAAGGAATATTGTAAAACCTTCAAATACCCTTCTTCCTTTAATGTCTTATACGTTGCAAAGAAGGACTCTTTTCCAAGCACCGTTTCGAGTGTTATCTTCTGATAAATTGCCGGCGGATAAAAAATGCTCAAAAATCTTCTTACAATGACTTCATATACTTTCTGTGCAACCGGAGTTAAAGATGAATAGGCATTCAGTCCCTGTCCGGTCGGAATAATCGCATAGTGGTCCGTAATCTGGGAATCATTTACATATCTTGATTTTACAATCTTTTTATGAGCGCCTGTTTGCATTATCTCATCAACAAAAGGTGCCATCGCTCCTATATTATGCAATCCGTTTAAGGTCTTATGTATTTCTTTTGCTACTGCAGAAGAAAGCACACGTGCATCGGTACGCGGATAGGTGGTTAATTTCTTCTCGTATAATTCCTGAGCAATACGCAATGTCTCATCCGGACTGATTTTGAATAACCTGGAACATTCATTTTGAAGTTCCGCAAGGTTATATAACAACGGTGGATTCTTAGTCTCTTTTTTGCGTTCGATATTCTTTACGACACCTTCCGCATACGGTTCTAAGGATTCAACAAATGCCTTGGCATCCTCTTCTTTTAAAAATCCATTGTCTTTATAAAGCTTAGGTGAGTTAAAATACTCACTGTCTTCCGTTACTTTCCATTCTGCATCGTATGTAATATCTCCCTGTGTAAAACTTGCTATAATACGATAAAACGGAGTCTTAACAAAGTCCCTAATCTCACGCTCACGATTTACAACCATACCAAGAACGCAGGTCATAACG
>JAGATU010000060.1 GCA_017621115.1 Lachnospiraceae bacterium | reverse complement strand
TGGATTGTGCCTGATTTTTATGAGCGTTTGATAGGGAAGGCTGAGGAAACCGGTGCGGACATTGTTGGCTGTGATTATTGTCTGACCGATGAGCATTCCATGAAAGTCGGACAGATTGTGCACAATAACAAGCCGGAGCAGACAGGTGTTTTGGATGATGAAAAGAGGAAGAGCCTGATTCTGGATGGCGGAAGCCTTGTTGTAAAAATATATAAACGTAAGATGATTCTGGATAATGAATTGTTTTTCCCGGAAGATATTTTTTACGAAGACAATGCGCTTGGAAATTCTTATATTATTCTTGCAAACCGTTTTGAATATATTTCGGAGCCATTGTATTACTACTATCAGCATAATACTTCTACCGTGCATACGATATCACCGAAGCGATGCGAGGACCGTATGGAAGCGGCAAGGGTAATGATTGCGGATGCAAAGAAATTTGGATATTACGAAAAATATTTTAGTGAGTTGGAATATAGTTTTACCGTATTACACTATGTAAATACATTATTTACGTATATGGTGGGAGTACGTCCTACAAAATATCGGTTTATTAAGAGCATGGGTGATGAAATAAAGTCCTATTTCCCGGATTTCCAGAATAATGCATATTATCTGGAACGTACTCATGCAGAAGAGAAAAAACTGGTAGCGATGCAACAGAAGTCCACATTGTATTTTATCTTGTATTACAAATTGTTGTGGACATATCGTAATTTTAGAAAAGCACTTAAAAAGTAATTGGAGGAAAAGCCATGAATGCAATTGCAATTATTACCGCACGAGGCGGAAGCAAGCGTATTCCGAGGAAAAATGTAAAAGAATTTCTGGGTAAACCGATTATCTGTTATTCCATTGAGGCGGCACTTGCCAGTGGAATTTTTGAGGAAGTAATGGTATCTACGGATGATGAAGAAATTGCGGCGATTGCAAAAGCAGCGGGTGCGAGCGTGCCTTTTATGAGAAGTGCGGCGAATGCGGATGATTATGCGACAACCGATGACGTGCTTATGGAAGTGCTGGACGAATATGAGAAACAGGGTAAGACATTTACTTATATGGCGTGTATTTATCCGACAGCGCCTTTCGTGACAGCTAAGAAATTGCAGGATGCATTGCAATTGTTAAAGGATAATCATGCATCGGGAGTGATGCCGGTAGTACGGTTTTCTTTCCCGCCACAGAGAGGAATGGCGATTCGTGAGGGAAAATTGGACTATTGCTATCCGGAGAGTGCATTGAAGCGTTCTCAGGATTTGGAACCGATATACCATGATTGTGGACAGTTTTATTTTTATAATACAGATAAATTCCGTGCATGCAGAGGAAATCTGCCGGATGGGTATGTGCCGATGGAGGTTCCTGAATTGGAAGTGCAGGATATTGACAATATGGTTGATTGGAAATTGGCAGAACTTAAATTTGAGATGATGGGGAAATAGAGAATACGTGAAAGCAGCAATTATTGGGGCGAGTTCAGAGTCCCTGCATACAATTGAAATAGCACATAGGTTGGGACTTGCAGTAGCGGCTTTTGATGGCAACCCTGATGCAGAGGGATTAAAGGCGGCAGATGAGTCCTACGTAGTAGATATTTCCGATGAAAAGGCTACTATTGAAGCAGTTAGAAATGCCGGCGTGAATTTTGTCCTTACAGTTCCGATTGGAAGATATCTGACTACTATTGGGGCTGTGAATGAGTCATTGCATTTACCGGGGATTACAAGGCAGATAGCTGAGTTTTGTACGGATAAGTATGCCTTTCATACCCGTTTGCAGATGCAGAAACTTAGGAATTGTACCTGCTATTGTTTGCCGGAGGAATTGGAAGAAGAATTGGTTCTTTCATTTCCGGCCATTTTGAAACCGCGTTTTGGTTCCGGTAGCAGAGGGATATATTATCTGGAATCAGAAAAAGAATTGGAAGATGCGTTAAAGGCAATTGGGGATGAACCCTATATCCTGGAAGAATGTGCAAAAGGCGAAGAATATGGAATGGACGGAGCTGTGATTGCCGGTAAATTCTATATGGTATTGCTTCGAAAGAAAGACAATACTCCGCTTCCTAACAGACAGGCGGTAGCCTATTACAGCGTAAACGAAGAAGATGAATTTTACGAACAGGTTGCCGAATATATGCAGGCAGTAATCGATGCCCTTGGCTTATCGGAATGCCTTTTACATGCGGACTTAATCCGTACAGAGGCTGGACCTTTTGCGATTGAAGTGTCTGCAAGACCTTCCGGACATAATCTTCACAATCTGTTTACGCCATTAGCAACGGGAGTGGATATGGCAGAAGAATATATCCGTTACCGGATGGGAGAAGACTATTCTTTTGTGCCGTCTAAGACCGACGAAATTTCCATTCATTATTTTGATATGGAGGGGGTTGTAACCCATATTCCAACACAGGAAGAACTGATGATGACAGGTGCTGATATAGTAAAATGGAACTGCCTGTTAGCAGAAGGAGAGGTCCTGTCGTCAGTTTCTGACGGACATTCGATAATGGGACGTGGATATTTTGTTTTGAGACACAATAAAAAAGAAGAACCTGCAAAGCAGGCTCAAAAAATTAAAGAATTATTTAGGGTTGAGTTATAGGGCAAGGATTGCGTTGGCAATTTTCTTTGCGCCATCACCGGTTATCAGGCTGTTCATCTTGGTATGAGCAGCTTTTCTTTTTGCGTAATCATTGGAGAAATCAGATATAAATGTAAAACATTGTTCCAAAACAGTATCCATATCTGTGCGGATATCGCCTCCATAAGGGACAATTCCCAGTTCGTCCAGTATCATTGGATTGGAATGTTGATTGTCAGCCATGCTGAAAGAAAATGACGGAATTCCCAATGCACATAGTTCATACAAAGTAGTACCGCCTGCCGTAATGGCAAGATCACAAGTAAGCATTAAGGACATTAAGT
>JAGATU010000059.1 GCA_017621115.1 Lachnospiraceae bacterium | reverse complement strand
TGGGCAAATTGTTTGAAAACGATATTGAATTCTTAAAGCAGTTCAAGGCGTAAGGAGGTATGGAAAAAGATGAAAGTTTTATATAGTTGGTTAAAAGATTACGTAGATATTGATATTACTCCAAAGGAACTGGAAGAGAAACTTTTCTCCGTTGGTTTCGAAGTGGAAGGTATGGAATATTTAGGCGAAAATATGGAAAAAGTAGTAGTAGGCCAGGTAACATCCATGGAGCACTACGAAGGCACACATTTGGAAATCTGCCATATTAATTGCGGTAAGGAACTTGGTGAAGACCACCTTATTTTAACAGGTGCGGACAATGTATTTGTCGGTGCTAAAGTTCCTGCAGCACTTATCGGTGCAAAACTTCCTTGCGGTCTGGAAATCCAGCCAAGAAAGATGAAGGATATGGTTTCTTATGGAATGTTATGTTCCGGCGAAGAACTGAATCTGAACAAGGACTGGTATCCGGGAGCAGATGTAAACGGTATTATGATTCTTGCGGAAGATGCACCAATCGGTATGGAAATGAGAGATTACTTAGAGTTAGACGATTATCTCTTTGATATTTCCATTACAGCCAACAGACCCGATTGCCAGTCTGTAGTAGGTATTGCAAAAGAAGTGGCTGCTGCCTTAAGAAAACCGTTCAAGGCACCTGATTTAAGTTATACAGAAGACGGAACAACCAATCCTGACATCAGCGTAACGGTTATCGATAAAGAAACATGTCCAAGATACATCGGACATTATATTTACGATGTAAAATATGCGGAAGCTCCGCTTTGGATGAAGAGAAGATTAATTGCTGTCGGTCATAATGCAATTAACGCTATGGTTGATATTACAAACTATGTTTTGGTGGAAATGGGTCAGCCGATGCATGCTTTTGACTTAAATACTTTGGAAGGTTCTTCCATCGTAGTCAGAAGAGCGGAAGATAAAGAAGAGTTGATTACATTGGATGAGAAGACACGTGTTCTTACAACCAATAATTTATTAATCTGCGATAAGGTAAAAGCAGTTGGTCTTGCCGGTGTTATGGGCGGTCTTAACAGTGAAATTACAGAGAACACCAAGGAAGTATTATTCGAATCTGCGAAGTTCTTAAAGGATAATGTCCGTAAGACTTCAAGAAGTCTCGGTTTACGTTCTGATGCGGCTGCAAGATTTGAAAAAGGTATTGATGAACATACAGTTGAATGCGGTATGGCACGTGCTCTTAACCTCGTACAGACACTCGGTATTGCAAAAGTAAGTTCCAGCCATTTTGATGAATCCGCAGGTGCTTCCACTGAAAAGAGAGTAATCAAAGTAGAAACCGCAAAGGTTAACGAAGTACTCGGTATTGAAGTCCCGGAAGCAGAAATGGTAAGCATTTTAGAAGCGCTTCAGTTTGAAGTAGCACTTGATAATGGTGTACTTACACTTGCGATTCCAAGATACCGTGAAGATGTGGAAGGTTACCAGGATATTGCAGAAGAAGTAATCCGCGAATACGGTTATGATAAGGTAATCCCTACATTCCTTGATGATGCAAAGGTTACAAGCGGCGGCTTAAATGCGGCTCAGAAGAAGGAACTTTCCGTAAAAGAATTCCTCTGCTCACAGGGTTATTATGAGATTCAGACTATCGCCATGACAGCGAAGAATGAATTTGATATGTTCTTAATTCCGCAGGATGCGGCTGAAAGAAATGTAGTTGAATTATTAAATCCAATCACAGAGAACTTGAGCATTATGAGAACTCTTATGGCTCCGGCTATGGTTCGTGTTATCGAGAACAATATTAAGAACGGTAACGAAGCAATGCGTTTCTTTGAAATTGCCAATGTATATCTTCCAAAGGCACTTCCTTTAACAGAGCCGCCTGTAGAAAAGAAGATGATTTGCCTCGGAACATGCGGAATCAAAGAAGATTTCTTCTCCATGAAAGCAGCATTGGAAGCATTTGCAAGTGCTAATGATTTGGAATTCACATACAAGAGAGGAAATGTGCCTTATTTACATCCGGGCAGAACAGCTGATGTATATTGCAAGGATGTTAAGATTGGTCATTTCGGACAGTTACGCTATGAAATCGTTGACAGCATGAATATTGCAGGCGGCAAGAAAGCCGACACTAAGATTTTCATTGCTGAAATTGATTATGCTACATTGGCAGGTCTTTTCAAAGAAGCCATCAAATATGTTCCTGAGACAGGTTTTGCAGCTAACAGCCGTGACCTTTCCGTACTTGTGAATAAGTCCGTAGAATGCGGCGCTTTGGTTGAGGCAATTAAGGCTTGTGATACTTTGATTAAGAAGGTTACATTATTCGATATCTTCGAAAGTGAAAAACTTGGCGCAGATAAGAAGAGTATGGCATTCAGCCTTAAGTTGGTTTCTGATACAGAGGATGTGACAGATGCCATGACAGATGCAGTATTTGAAAAAGTACTCACAGCTCTGGCTGATAAGTTTGATGCACAGATGAGAGCATAATAGTAAAGGTGTAATCATATGGAAAAGAAAAACGTTTGGACAGTATATGATAAAAAGATGAAAAAAGAGGCGGATGCATTCGGAAAGGCATACTGCAAATTTCTTGATAACGGCAAGACAGAGCGTGAATGCATTGACTGGATTGTAAACCGCATCGAAAAAGAAGGCTATATGGAATTATCCCAGCTTGTAAAAGAGAATAAGAAATTACAGGCAGGGGATAAGGTTTATTCCGTATGTATGAATAAGAGTATCGTAATGTACCAGATTGGTAAGCGTTCCATGGTGGAAGGCATGAATATTCTTGGTGCGCATCTGGATTCCCCTAGACTTGATGTGAAACAGAATCCGCTTTATGAAGACAGTGGTATTGCGTATTTAGATACTCATTATTACGGCGGGGTAAAGAAATACCAGTGGGTGACATTACCTCTTGCATTGCACGGTGTTATCGTTAAAAAAGACGGTACAACGATTGAAGTAAATATCGGTGAGGATGAGGACGATCCGGTATTCTTCATTTCCGATCTTTTGATTCATCTTGCTGCAGAACAAATGGAGAAAAAGGCAGCTAAAGTAATTGAAGGAGAGGCTCTGGATATTATTGTGGGCAATATGCCTTTTGTTGATAAAGATAATGAAAAAGAAGAAAAAGAAGCCGTTAAGAAGAATGTGCTTCAGATTCTTAAGGACATGTACGGTGTAGAAGAGGAAGACTTCATTTCAGCCGAAATCGAAGTGGTTCCTGCCGGAAAAGCAAGAGAAGCCGGTTTTGACAGAAGCATGATTTTAGCATACGGACATGATGACAGAGTATGTTCGTTTGCTTCTTTGGAGGCTATGCTTGAAGTGAATGCTCCCGAGAGAACAACCTGCTGTATTTTGGTAGACAAAGAAGAAATCGGAAGTGTTGGTGCTACCGGTATGCAGTCAAGATTTTTTGCTAATTCCGTAGCAGAGGTATTGAATCTTACAGGAGATTACAGCGAACTTAATGTCCGCAGATGCCTCGCAGATTCTTATATGCTTTCTTCCGATGTGGGTGCGGGCTTTGATCCGTCCTATGCATCTGCTTTTGATAAGAAAAACGTGGCATTTTTAGGTAATGGTATGTTACTTAAGAAATTTACGGGTGCCAGAGGCAAGAGCGGTTCCAATGATGCCAATGCGGAATATATTGCACAGCTTCGTAAAATTATGGATGAGAATGGGATTGTGTTCCAGACCGCAGAACTTGGTAAGGTTGATGTCGGTGGTGGCGGAACCATCGCGTATATCCTTGCTTTATACGGCATGAATGTTATCGATTGCGGTGTGCCTGTATTAAATATGCATGCACCATGGGAAGCTATCAGTAAGGCAGATTTATTTGAGGCAAAGCGCGGATATAAGGTATTCCTTGAAAATATTGGATTATAAGACGGAAAGGTATTTTGCGTACTATGAATACTTTAGAAAATAAGGAAGATTCCATGCTCGGACTGCGTACATCGGATTATTTCTTTGATTTACCCGAAGAATTGATTGCGCAGGACCCGCTTGAGGACCGTTCTTCGTCAAGACTTCTTGTGCTCGATAAGAATACGGGACGTACCGCACATCGCAGTTTCAAGGATATTTTAGATTATATCCAGCCGGGAGACTGCCTGGTACTTAATAATACTAAGGTTATTCCGGCAAGACTTCTTGGGGTAAAAGAAGATACCAATGCGGCGGTAGAAGTACTGTTATTAAAGCGTCGTGAAAATGACATCTGGGAGACGCTTGTAAAACCGGGCAAAAAACTTCGACCGGGTGCAAGAATGGTTTTCGGCGACGGCCTGTTAAAGGCAGAAGTTTTGGAGGTTGTGGAAGAGGGCAACCGTCTGGTTAAGTTTTATTATGACGGTATTTGGGAGGAAGTGCTGGATGCACTCGGTGAGATGCCGCTCCCGCCTTACATAACACATAAATTACAGGATAAGAACCGTTATCAGACCGTGTATGCTAAGTACGAAGGGAGTGCGGCGGCACCGACGGCCGGTCTTCATTTTACAAAGGAATTACTGGAGGAACTGAGTGGCAGAGGCATTAAAACGGCTTATGTCACACTCCATGTCGGACTTGGGACTTTCCGTCCGGTAAAAGTTGATAATGTGCTTGAGCATCACATGCATACCGAGTATTATCAGGTGTCGCAGGAAGCCGCTGATATGATTAATGAGACTAAGAAAAGCGGTCATCGCGTTATCTGTGTCGGTACAACCAGTTGCAGAACGATTGAAAGTGCGGCAGATGAAAACGGAATGCTGAGCGAATGCTGTGGCAACACGGATATTTTTATCTATCCGGGATACGAATTTAAGGTTTTGGATTGTCTGATTACAAACTTTCATTTGCCGGAATCCACGCTGGTTATGCTGGTTTCCGCACTTGCGAAAAGAGAGCATGTACTTGCGGCTTATGAGGAAGCTGTAAAGGAGCGTTACCGTTTCTTCTCCTTTGGGGATGCGATGATGATAGTGGATAATTTATCAGAGTAAACCAATGTTTGTTTTATTTACAAATGGGTTTATCTGGGGTATTATGAAAGAAGAATGAAAAGGTATTGGGTTTTACAAAAACAGAAAGGTATTTGGGGGTACTAATATGAACGAGAGAAGAAGAACACAGCGTAGTGAATTGACTTCACGTCTGATTATCAAGCAGATTAACGGAAGCGGTAATGCAGAAGTGGCGATTCAGGTAGAGGATATTTCCAAGACCGGTCTTGGTTTTACCAGTATTGAAGCATTGACAATCGGTGCTGTATACGAAGGTTATCTTACTATCTGGACCAAGGAAGTGCTCCATGCATTTATCGAAATCGTACGTATCGAGAAAAAAGGCGATATTTTCGAATATGGCGCTATTTTCATTGGTATGCCGGAAATGGAAGCTGCAAGAATTGAAGTATATCAGACAGTTAACAATATGAATTAATAATCAGGTACGATTATGAAATGTCTGTTATTGGCTGGAGGAAGGGGCGACAGATTGTGGCCCCTTTCCAGAAAGAACTATCCCAAACAATTTATAGAGATTAAGAATAATCATTCCATATTTCAGGAGACGATAGCCAGAAATATGGCTTTTTGTGATGAGTTCATAATTGTTACCAATAAAGAATATCAGGATATTATTGAGAATCAGATGAAAGCATTCCGCGGTATCACGTATCGTTGTATTTACGAGGAAGTGGGCCGTAAGACTACCGCAGCCATTGTGCCTGCGTGTATGGGATTGCCTTTGTCTGAATTTTTGTTTGTTGTGGCGGCGGATCATCTGATTGAGGGAGAATCTTATAAGGATGATATTTTACGCGCCAAAGAATATGCCAAACAGGGATATCTGGTTACGTTCGGTATGAATATCGATAAGCCGGATACCAGATACGGCTATATTCATTATAAGGATGAGGATGTTATTGATTTCACCGAAAAACCGGATGAAAAGACTGCTGTAAAGTACATGGAGTCAGGTGAGTATCTGTTAAACAGCGGTATGTTTTTGTTTAGGAACGGTGATTTCTTAAAGGAACTTCAGGTGAATAATTCTGAGGTGTATCGGACTTTTGAGGCAACTTTTGATAATCATCGTTTTGAGGGCGGTAATATTTATTATGATGCCTCTGTAATGGAACAATTCCCGGCTTTACCGGTCGAGAAGGCTGTTTTTGAAAAGACAAATAAGGGTAAAGTAATCCATAGCCTGTTTTCATGGAAGGATGTCGGAAGCCTGGATGATTTGGATGATATTACGATTCAGACTTTGGATGAACCGCAGGTGATTAGCAATAAATGTGAGAATACGACCGTGATTAACCAGAGTGATAAGAAATTAGTTCTGGTGAATCATTTAAAAGATGTACTTGTTGTGAATACCGATGATGCCATTTACATTGGCAACAAGGGTGATTCCAACGATTTGAAAGAGATTATCCGTGCCAGTGAGAGTATGTGGGGCTATTTTGACAAAAGTTCCGCATTTATCCGTAACTGGGGACGTTTTGATGTCTTGGAGCAGGATAGGGCAAACGGATATCAGGTAAGTAAGGTGTCTGTTTTTGCGGGTAAGACGATTCTGGCTCATCTTCATGAGAAAAAGCGCGAGACATGGTGCATTATCGGCGGAAAAGCAAGAGCGGTTATTGACGGCAAAGAAATGATTCTTGGTATTGGTGATACCGTGCAGATTGATGCGGGTTTGCAACATCAGATTTCCTGTATCAGTGATGAGGATCTGGTATTTATTGAGACTTCAACAGGACTTTCTTTTGAGAAAAAAGATACTGTTTCATTTGCCGGTACCGAGGTTTCTGATGCTACACTCGGACTTGATGTGGAACCTTTTGTAAAACTGGAGCCGTCTTATAAGGACTATTTGTGGGGCGGTAATCGCCTGCGCGAACAGTTTAATAAACAGTGTGAATATGATGTAATTGCGGAAAGTTGGGAACTTTCTGCTCATCCGGATGGACAGAGCGTGGTTGCTTCCGGCAAGTATGAAGGAATGCTTTTTGGCGAGTTCCTTAAGAAAATCGGTAATGAGAGCCTAGGATGGAAATTCCAGAGTTTCCGCTCGTTCCCGCTTTTGATTAAATTGATTGATGCCAGGGATGATTTATCCATTCAAGTACATCCCGATGACGAATATGCGCTTGAGTATGAAGATGAATACGGCAAGAGCGAGATGTGGTATGTGATTGACTGTACAGATGATTCGTATATCTATTGCGGATTTAAGCAGAACGTGACGATGGAAGAGGTTAAGGCACATATTGCGGATGATTCTTTACTTGATTTATTGAATAAGATTAAAGTAGAAAAAGGCAAATCCTACTTTATTCCGGCAGGTACAATTCATGCCATCGGCAAGGGCAATTTGATTTGCGAGGTACAACAGAATTCTAACAGTACCTACCGTGTACACGACTACAACCGCCGTGATAAATACGGTAATTTAAGACGTCTGGATATTAATAAGGCGCTGGATGTGATGGACCTTCATAAGTACGAAGGAGCGGATGTCAGTGAGTGTAAATATTTTGAGTGTAAGATGCTTGAATATGATGGAAGCGCTGATATCGATGTGACGGAGGAGTCTTTTGTTGCACTTATGGTGCTTGATGGAAGCGGCACGATCAGTTATGAGAATTCGGTATTAGAGTTTGCAAAAGGGGATTGCATATTTGTACCGAAGCGTAATGCGAAGATGCACCTTAACGGACAAGCTTCTGTTATGACGGTAAGAATCTAATATAAAAGTATGTAAAGGGGAACAAAAGTGAAAAAGACAAAGATTTTGGCATTGGTATTTTTTATTGCGGCATGCTGCTATGCGATTGGAACGGTTAATCATATTGTGAATACGGGAGAGGGGATTTTGTCTTCGTCGTTATTTGCGATTGGGTTCTTTTGTATAGCGTTTGGATGTTATCGGATGAAATAAAATATAAAACCTCCGTACAGTTATGTACGGAGGTTTTTTGATTTATTGCTGTAAATTTCTTAAGTCTTCAAAGAATGTCGGATAGCTGATATTCACACATTCCGGATGGTCATAAACATTTTTACCTTCCGCTACCAAATCGGCAATTGCAAAACTCATTGCGATGCGGTGATCGTGGAATGTCTCAATTTCTGTGCTATGTAATTCATTGCCGCCGTTAATGATAAATCCGTCATCGGTTGCTGTAATATAGGCGCCCATAGCCGAAAGGTTCTTGGTTACAGCATCAATACGGTTGCATTCCTTAACTTTCAGTTCTGCGGCATCTTTAATAATCGTCTGTCCTTTGGCACATGCTGCAAGCACTGCAATAACCGGAAGTTCGTCAATTAAGGTCGGAATGATTTCGCCCTCAATAGTAGTACCGTTTAGTTCAGAATATTCAACCAGAATATCGGCCACTTTTTCACCGCATGCAATACGTTCATTCAGTAAAGTAAGCTTACCGCCCATGGCTTTTACCACTCGGATGATGCCGTCGCGGGTTTCGTTAATACCTACATTTTTGA
>JAGATU010000058.1 GCA_017621115.1 Lachnospiraceae bacterium | reverse complement strand
GATTTTACTTCTTGGCGTTACGCATACCCGAAATACTTACATTCACAGCGTGGATGAAGTGATGGAAATTGAGGACCGTTTTACGGATGAACCGACACTGATGCATATTGTAATGCCTGATGGCAGTATGAAAGATGTGCAGATGTATCGTCACTATAACCGCGCGGTTAAGACCGATTGCTTCTCGGATGAATTCGATAAAATGAAGCAGGCATTCTATGATTTGGGCGCTGCCAAAGAAGTTAAATTCGGCGATGCAACATGCATTTTATGTGATGCCAAGAAGATTTTTGATGTATGTTATAAATTGTTTTCCATTGATCCGCAGGCGGTGATTGTGAGAGAGAGTATTCCGCAGGAATGGTGGATGGAATAAAGAGTAGACAAAAGGTGGTAATGATATTACCATCTTTTTTTGTGATGTAATATGTATAGAAACAGAATCATACAAGTTCATTTTGATTAAAACAAGTCCTCATATTTGCTATAATCAGTAACAGATAGTCAGAAAATGAGGAGTCCAAACGTTATGGAATTATTCAAATTCAGTTTTAAATATTGGAAGAAATATCTGCCATTTGCTACATTGGCTCAGTTGATAAGTTTTGTAGCAATAACGGCAGATTTATTATTGCCGCTTTTGGCAGGTATGCTATTAAATTACATAATCAAAGGGGAGACGATAAGAGAAGGAGACGGAGGTGTCTTTTCCTTTATTCTTGACGGTACCCATGGAAAAGTACAAACATTTGAACTGTTTTTCTATATTGCGGGAGTGTATATTACGCTTGTGCTCATACGAATTGTTTTGATTTATGCGAAGAATACGCTTAATCAGTTTTTGGGACTTAGTCTGGAAACGGATATGCGTGTGGATACCTTCCACAAATTAATGGAATTGGACAGCCAGACGATTTCGGAATACAACTCAGGAGAGTTATTGCAGACGATTAACAGCGATACGATTATGTACAAGGAAATGTTCTGTCGTATGATTCCGAACATCTGTGACAGTGTTTTTGTATTGATTATTACTGTGTATCTGCTTTCAACGATTGATATCCGATTTATTTGGATACCGATTGTTATGATGCCGATTTTACTGGTTGCATTATTCAACTTCCGTAAAAGAGCCAAGAAGAATTTTACCAATATCCGTGCAAATGACAGCCGCATGAATCTTACGGTTCAGGAAAACATTGAAGCGGTGCGCCTGGTGCGCTCTTTTACCAATGAGGAATTGGAACGCGAGAAATTTGATGCTACCAATGAAAGTTTAAAGCAGGCGCATATCGGACAGATTTGGTTGTCTTCCAAATTTGATGTGTTAATTAATTCGATTAAGCAGATTTCTTATATCGGAACGATTGCTATCGGTGCTGTTTTAGTTATTCAGGGTTCGATGTTAATTGGTTATATTGCAACTTGTTCTGCATATGTGTTAAAAATCATGGACCATATTACGCAGATTAATAATACTCTTTTCCAGATGCAGCAACAGCTGGTTGCAGGGCAGAAGATGAAAGAATTTCTGGAGCATGAATCCAGAATTAAGGATAATGAAGAGAGTACTTTGATTTCGACAATGCCAAATATTGAAATTTCGCATGCGTATATGGAAATTGACGGACAGAAAGTTCTTAATGATATTAGTTTGAGTATTCCTTACGGCAAAAAAGTAGGAATCGTCGGCGGAACGGGAAGCGGTAAGTCTGTGCTGCTTAAAAGTCTTGGCCGTATCCATGATTTAAGTGACGGTTCCATTATCATCGATGGTAATGATATTAAGGACTACAGCTTAAGTAACCTCAGAAATATGTATTCCTATGTGTTCCAGGATGTGTTCCTTTTCTCGAATACGATTGATTCCAATATCGCGTATGGTAATCCGGAGATTGAAGAGGAATATGTTATCCGAAGTGCACAGCATGCACAGGCGCATAATTTTATTAATAGTTTGAGCGATGGCTATCATACGGTAGTCGGAGAGAGAGGTCTTGGTATTTCAGGCGGACAGAAGCAGAGAATTTCGATTGCCAGGGCGCTTCTTAAGAATGCACCGGTACTTATTTTTGATGACTC
>JAGATU010000057.1 GCA_017621115.1 Lachnospiraceae bacterium | reverse complement strand
CGGGTAACTTTACATTCCGTACCCGTGAATTCGAACAGATGGAATTGGAATTCTTCTGTGAACCCGATACAGACCTTGAATGGTTTGCATATTGGAAACAGTTCTGTATTGACTGGTTAAAAGCACTCGGCATGAAGGAAGAAGAGATGCGTGTGCGTGACCACGATCCCGAAGAACTTTCATTCTACTCTAAAGCAACTACCGATATTGAGTTCTTATTCCCCTTCGGCTGGGGCGAACTTTGGGGTATTGCTGACAGAACAGATTACGACTTAACACAGCATCAGAACGTATCAAAGCAGGATATGTCTTATTTTGATGATACTAAGAATGAAAGATACATTCCTTACGTTGTTGAACCTTCATTGGGTGCTGATCGTGTGGTTCTTGCATTCCTTTGCGGAGCTTATGATGAAGAAGACTTGGGCGAAGGAGATATGCGTACCGTACTTCGTTTCCATCCTGCACTTGCGCCTGTTAAAATCGGTGTGCTTCCTTTGAGCAAGAAGTTAAACGAAGGTGCAGAAGCAATCTATACAAAGCTTTGCAAGAAGTATAACTGTGAATTTGATGACAGAGGTAATATCGGTAAGAGATATCGTCGTCAGGACGAAATCGGTACACCTTTCTGTATCACATACGACTTCGAATCTGAAGAAGACAATTCTGTAACCGTACGTTTCCGTGATTCCATGGAACAGGTTCGTGTTAAAATTGATGAGTTGGATGCCTTCTTCGCAGACAAATTTGATTTCTAAGATGGGTATAAAATCCTGCTTTGTTTCGGCAAGGCAGGATTTTTGATGTTTGAGAACAAAGCGGCAATTGTGCGGTATCAGGTGTTGGAAACAGGACTTTTACGGACAAAAACTGTGCAATTTGTCATAAAAAAAATAGGGATTTATTTTTTAAAGTGACATTCTGCTGTTTTTCAAAAAAAGGTGGCAGATAAAAGAAACTTGTGATATAATATTTGAGCGCACAGCATAAAATGCGTGCAGACAGTATGAGACGATACGTTTTTACATAAAAGTATCTACGTTTCAAAGGAGGAACAATTGGCATGAAGAAATGGGTTTATGTAGTCAAAGAAGGCCGCGCTGATATGCGTAACCTTTTAGGTGGTAAGGGGGCAAACCTTGCAGAGATGACAAATATCGGTTTACCGGTACCTCAGGGTTTTACCATCACAACAGAAGCATGTACACAGTACTATGAAGACGGAGAAGTAATTAACGACGAAATTCAGGCACAGATTATGGAATACATCGGCAAGATGGAAGAAATTACCGGCAAGAAGTTCGGTGATAAAGAGAATCCTTTGCTTGTATCAGTACGTTCCGGCGCAAGAGCATCTATGCCCGGTATGATGGATACTATTTTGAACCTTGGTTTGAATGAAGAAGTAGTGGAAGTATTGGCTGCAAAGTCAGGAAATCCCCGTTGGGCTTGGGACTGCTACAGAAGATTCATCCAGATGTTCTCAGACGTAGTTATGGAAGTTGGTAAGAAGTATTTCGAAGAACTTATCGACGAAATGAAGGCTGCAAAGGGCGTAACTCAGGACGTTGATTTGACAGCAGAAGATTTGAAAGAACTTGCTAATCAGTTTAAGGCAGAATACAAGGCAAAAATCGGTGCGGATTTCCCTACCGATCCCAAGGAACAGTTAATGGCAGCTGTTAAGGCTGTATTCCGTT
>JAGATU010000056.1 GCA_017621115.1 Lachnospiraceae bacterium | reverse complement strand
TGCAAAATACGGCAGATACCTGAATAAGGTTGACAGCTTTGAATTCCCCGGATTATCCGGTATGGATAAGATGGCAGGCATTATGGATGATTTACGTAAGAATCCTCCTGCTGACATCGCAGGTTATAAAGTTGTAAAAGTGACTGATTATAAAAAGTCAGAAGAAACAGGACTTCCTGCAGCCAATGTATTAATCTTTAAACTGGACGGAGGCGCAGAAGTTATCGTACGTCCTTCCGGAACAGAACCTAAGATTAAGACATACTTTACAACTCTTGGTAAGGATGTGGCAGAAGCACAGGCGCAGAAGGATGCTTTGGCAGATGCATTAAAGCCGATTTTCTCATAAAAATGGAATAGTAAGCAAATGATGGCAGGTGGATAACCACCTGCCATTTTAATTTTTTAACATTGACAAAACTATCGCCATAGCGATATAATAAAGAAAACTATCGTCATAACGACAGCGTGGGTGGTGAAATGGAAAATAAGAAAGAGATATATCATGGTTCGGCTAATATAATAGAGCAGCCTGTTTGGGGAGCCGGTAATCCAAAGAATGATTACGGTCTTGGATTTTATTGTACTCCGGATGCTGAATTGGCAAAGGAATGGGCTACGACGGAAAAAGAGAATGGATTCTCCAATCAATATTTGCTGGATATGACGGACTTGTCTGTTTTAAATTTGAATAGTGGGCAATACCATATTTTGAATTGGATTGCGGTTCTTTTAGAGAATCGGATTTTCCGATTGCGGGAAGATGTTGCCGTTCGTGCAAAAGAATATATATTAGAGAATTTTTGGGTTGATTACAAAAAATATGATATTGTGAATGGATATCGTGCAGACGATTCTTATTTTTCCTATACGAATTCCTTCTTAAACAATACACTTTCTTTGGACAAACTGGAAAAAGCGATGCTTTATGGAAATTTGGGAGAACAAATCGTATTACGTACACAAAAGGCGTTTACCCAATTGTCGTTTCAAAGAGCAGAGACTGTGGACAAAGAAATATACTATCCCAAGAAATTGGCGCGTGATACAGAAGCAAGAGAAGCCTTCCGCAAAGACAGACAAGTGGGAGAGATAGAGGAAGGGATCTATGTGATGGACATTGTGAGAGGCAGGTGGAAGGATGATGACGTTCGCTTACAGAGAAGAATATTTGGATGATGCCATGAAGAATCTGGGGGATATGGTTGATTATGCCGTGTATGATTGCGGCTATGAACCGGATGAATTTTTTGATTTGTTTATTTCTTCGGGGATTGCAAGTCAGTTTGAAACCGGAAACCCCAAATATGTGGCAGGCATGTCCGGTGTGGAGTTGGCACAGGCAGTATTGCGGAATACGAAGGGAACTGCAAAGTTTCCGGAGGCATCTTTTGCGGAAGAATACGGAAGGGAATATTGGGCAGGATGGATTCTGGCATATTATCAATGGGCCCGTCACAGACGGTTTGAAGATATTGTTGCAGAGGGATTGCCGTTGTCTAAAATCTGTGATATGTATGTACTGCATGAAGCAGACCCGAGTAAATTTATGGAAAGCGCGGATATCATTATTGAACGGTATAAATCAAACCGGCCAACAAAGTTGCACATTATCCGCAAAGCCAGAAGATATACGCAACAGCAGTTAAGTGAGGCATCAGGGGTGACACTTCGCATGATACAGTTGTACGAACAACGACAGAATGATATTAACAAGGCAAGGGTAGATGTAGTAGTTAGTCTTGCGCGTGCTTTGGGATGTGAGATAGAAGATATATTGGAGTAGATATAAGAGGGGAAGCCGATTAATAACATTGCAATTAATTGACTTCCCCTTATATTATTTTATATTTTCCTGTCTGTTTACAATCTGCGCCGCAGCGTGTCTGCTGTGGACATCCAGTTTCTGATAGATTTTCTTGGTGTAATCATTTACCGTGTGTTCCGATATAACAAGAACTTTGGCAATGGCTTTGTTACTGTAGCCGCAACTAATTAAGTCAAGGACTTCTTTTTCGCGGTTAGTCAGTAAGGCAAGACCTGCATGAGTGACAGGTGTGTTTACGCTATCCGTGATGGAACAGATATCTGTCGTTGTGTTAACCTCTGTAACAACCGGTTCGGCCTGTTTTTCTTCTCTTCCCGGTATTTTTCTCTTAATGGCATAAATCAAAAACGGCTCCAACTGCAAATAAATGAATGCCAGTATTACCATTATGAAAAGATACGCCAGATGAAGCATATTCGGTGCGAAACGGAAGGCTTCCACAAGCGTACTCTGAATCAGAACCGTAACCAAAGCAATGCCGATAATACATGCCGGAATGTAGCGGGATGGATAGGTTTTCATCAGTACCACGCCGTATAAAGGCAATAACTGGCAGGGAAGCATGCCAAGCCCGATAAGTGCGCATGCCGGTAATGCCAGTGCAGGTATATATTCGGCAGTAAACATAAATAAATATCCGATTACAGAAAGGGCAATGAAAAACGATATGGTATGCAACGGATGAATGCCGGCTTTTTTATATAAAATGTAAAGAATAAGGCTTCCGAGTGCATCTGCAAGGTACAGTGTAAATACACCGTGTGTAAAATTACTTACGGCGCCGGGGCCGCTGACTCCCATCAGAGCGGCGACAAATACCAGTGAATAAATACCGACAAAGAGATTACCCGGTCTTAAAATATGGTCTTCCTTTTTGACATATGTGGGAATGGCTTCTTTTCCGGTTGGCAGGCGGAAAAAGAAATACAGCATCATCAGCAACATGATAATTGTCACAAAGCGAAAACCGGGGTAGGTAATACGTGCAAAATCATTCTGTGCAAAGGCGGTCAGGAAAACAGCAAGCGCATAAGCAACCGTCATATGTAAAATTGCGCATTTCTCCGAAAAAAGATTCACCATAATAAAGGTCTCAAATCCAATCATAAAGCAGCAACAGAATGCCTGCAAATATATGAGAAAGCGAAGAATGTCGGCAGAAAACGGCAAAAACAGACCGATTACCGATACGAGTGCGGTAATGGCGCTGATACGCTCTGCCCATACAACAAACCGTGGAAAAGCAATCATAAACAAAATGGAGAAAACATATGCCAGTGCAATCAACGTAGTGATATTGTCCATATTTATCGGTAGCGGAGTCTTACCGTCGATTGTCAGGGACGGTCCCATAAAATAAATAAATCCCATCTGCCAGGTATTAAACATGGCAAAGCATATTAAGTTTAGCAACGGCATTTGCAGTCTTTTTTTCTGGTTTTCCAGCAACAATGAACAATTCAAAACAAAAATCCCCCTTTATAGATGATATCCCCCAAAACCCCTTAAATAAGGGATAGCGGAATGTGTCATTTTTTATATTATTATAAATTGAGAGATTAAATTCATCAATAGAATATAAGGGTAGGGAAACTACCATTATATGGATATAAACAACCTTGACGGGGAGATGCCATGAGACCGTTTTTTATATACAATAAAAATAAGGATTTTTGAAGATAATTGTAGAAAAATAGGGGGGAAAAAACATGAGTGATGCTAAGAATGCCGGCATGACATATTTTGGATATATGAAACTGGCAAAAGAAGAATTCCGCATTCTGCTGAATAAGCATCCGGAGTTATCCTCTTTATCGGCAAGGGAATTAGAGGTTTTTGAACAGCTTTTATCGGACAAAACGTTGGCGGCAATTGCCGGCGAATTGTTTATTTCACATTCTGCAGTACATTTTCATTGTAAGAACATCTACAAAAAATTAAACATTTCCAATCGCAGGCAGTTTTTGATTACCTATAAGGATTTGTGCAATTAATAAGTCATTTGTCCATGAGAATGGATGAAATATAAAACTATAAAATTACTTAAGGAGGGATTCAAAATGGCTTTTTTTGACAAACTGAATGAATTTACAAAAAATCTGGGAGACATGACAACTGACGCTATTGAAACGACGAAGTTAAACAGCAAAGTGAATGCGGAAAAGACGGCAGCAGGAGAAGAGTTAAAGAAGATTGGTGAGTATTATTATGGATTATATGCATCAGAAGGAGTTGTAGCTCCGGAAGTTTTGGAATTCTGTGAAGCAGCTAAAACACATTATGATGCAGCAGCAGAAGCGCAGGCAGAGATAGACAAAATTAAAGAAGCGCAGGAAGCAGCCAAAGCAGAAAAAGAAGCGGCAGCACAGGCGGCACAGGCAGCGGCGGCAGCAAGTATGCAGGCGGCACCGGTGGAAGCAGTGGCAGGAGAAATTGTCTGCACCAACTGTGGTAATGCAAATCCGGCAGGAACCAAGTTCTGTGGCGGTTGCGGAACAAAACTGGAGATACCTGAAGTGCCGGCAGAGCCTGCAAAACGTTTCTGTACAGGCTGTGGCGCGGAGTTGAAGGATGGTCTTAGGTTCTGCGGCGAATGCGGAACCAAAGTAGAGTAAGAACAGTGGTTACATAGGGAACCACATAAGAAACGGGGTATTTTTTAAAGAAAGAGAGGGGTATGTATATGAATGCAAAACAATTATTTAATAAAACAAAACCGTTCTGTATGGCGAAACTGGGTTTGGGAGCAGTAACGGTTTTATTATCAACGGTTTTATTTTTGATTTTACTCGGCATTGGCTGGTTATTCGGTGACGGCGGTATGTTCTTTGCCATTATCATATGGATTGGCGGCGTTGGCGTTATCCGTTTTGCACTGATGCATTACATGGGATATCTGGTAAAAGCAGGACATATTGCAGTAATTGCGGAAGCGATGAAGACCGGACAGGTTCCGGCCAATCAGGTGGAATACGGAAAGGCAATCGTACAACAGAAATTTGCAACATCCAATATCTATTTTGCAGTAGATAAACTGGTAACAGGTGCCGTTAAACAGATTCAGAAGGGAATTGAGAAACTTGGTAACAAGCTTGATTTTATTCCGGGTATGGAAGCGGTTACCGGACTGGCTAATTTCTTTGTGGAAATTTCACTGGGATATATTGATGAATGCTGTTTCGGCTGGACTTTCTATAATCCGGGACAGAACGCATTCAAATCAGCGGCAGACGGTGTTGTAATCTATGCACAGAACTGGAAAGTGTTATTAAAAGATGCGGCGAAGACCATGGTAAAGGTTGTTGTAGGGTTGATTTTACTTGCACTCGCAATTTTTATTCCGGTAGGACTTTTATTTAAAATTTTAAAATGGTCTCCGCTGATTGCCTTCATTTTGGCATGTCTGATTGCATGGGTTGTTAAATTTGCATTCGTTGACAGTTATATTATGTGCCAGATGATGGTTTCTTATATGCAGGTGGCACCGAATACACAGATTACCTTTGATTTATATGGCAAATTAAGTGCGATGTCCAAGAACTTTAAGGAATTGTTACAGAAGGGACAGGAAGCGGAACCGGCAGCAGCGTATGCGGGAGCAGGTATGGCAGCAACACAGACGGCGGTTCCGGCTCAGGCAGTGCCGGTACAGACAGCGGCCGTATCGGAAAATGCGGCGCAGACAGCAGGCAAGCCGAAATTCTGCGGACAGTGTGGTGCAAAGAATGAACCGGGAACTAAATTCTGCGGAAGTTGTGGCGCACCGATGAATTAAACGTTAATGATGACAGACTGTGAATATAGGCTTGGAGGTTAAAAATATGGGATTTTTAGATTGGGAAATAAAGCGTGGAATCAGCCAGGGAATTGGAAGGGCTATCGGTAGTGCTGTAGAACAGGCGATTGCTCCGGCAGCAAACAGGGTTGTAGAAAAAACAGTAGCACCGTCAGTGAATCGTGCGGCAGATAATATCAATCAGGCATCAGCGCAGATGAATCAGACTATGGATGAGCAGATGCAGGACGGAAAGGAAGCGGCTGTACAGACCGGAGCACAGACGACTGCGGGGGGCGGTCTTGCCGGAGCCTTTATGAATTTGCAGAATGCTATGGTAAATGTTGCCAATCAGGCGGCTAAAAATATGAAGGTCTGTTCAGAATGTGGAGAACCGACATCGGCAGATAAGGTATTCTGTCCGTCATGCGGGGCTAAACTTCCGGAGCAGACAGCAGCGGACAGTGCAATTTGTCCGAACTGCGGTATGCAGAATGATGTCGGCACCATATTCTGCGGAGGCTGCGGTACAAAATTACCACAGCTTGGTCCGGTTGAAAAAGAGTGCTGCGCAAAATGCGGAGCGGAATTGCCGGAGGATGTGAAGTTCTGCGTGGAATGCGGAACACCGCGCGAATAATGTGATAGGAGGTATACTATGGCAAATTGTACTTCTTGTGGAGCAGAATTAAAAGAAGGACTGAAATTCTGTACTTCCTGCGGAGCGGCGGTATCTGAAATATCTCCGATTATGGAGAACATAGAGCAGGTGGTTGCAGAGCCTGTGGCAGAACCGGTACAGGCAACGCCGGTACAACCGACACCTGTAGTACAGCCGGCGCCTGTAGTACAACCGGCGCCTGTAGTACAACCCGTAATACAGCAGGACCCGATGGCAGGTACTAAGTACGAATTGATTTCCACATGGGGATATATCGGGATTTCATTATTGATGTGCATTCCGGTTGTCGGACAGATTCTGATGATTGTCTGGGCATGCGGCGGTTGCCGCAAACTGCAGAAGCGTAATTATGCAAGAGCAATGCTGATTATGTTTGCCATCAGCCTTGTACTGAGTCTGATTTTTGGTTTTGTTGCAAAAAAAGTTGTCAATAAGGCGGTTGAGAGCATCGGTATCGAAGTGGACGGCAAAGACAGTGAAAATGAGAAAACCGGTATTATAGGCAAATTACTGAAGGGTTCGGATAAAGAGTCCCAAAAAGAAGCAGAAGAAGAGGATAGTAATCTTCTCACACAATTGATTGCGAGTGAACTTGGAAATGATTTGGCAGATGGCTCTGCTATAAAAGAAGATGCAGGTTCGTCATCTGATATGGCATCCGAAATGGAAGAACTCGGAGAACTGCTTAACAGCGTGGAAGCGTTGAGTGGCGGAGAGTTTGAAGCAGATGATATTATGGGTGAGATTGAGGCGGCGCAAAAGGAAGCTGAGAAGTATTCCGATGGTTGGCCATCTTCGCTTCCGGATTATCCGGACGGACAGATGACATCTGTTGCGGATTACCGTACCGAAATCAGCGGAACGTCGCAAGAGAGTTTTGATGCATATATCGATACGCTCAAAAAGAACGGTTTTACATACGATGATTTTTATGATTTCGGTATGAGTGAAGAAGATATGCTCAGCTTTGGCGGTTGGTGGGGAACCGATGGTGACTTATATGTAAGTCTTTCCTATTATGACGGAGTGGTGACTGTTGATCATTTAACAGAACTGCCGGATTACAGCAATCTTTTTGGAGAATAAGCAATATAAAAAGAACGGTTATGGAAGTCCAGGCCGTTCTTTTTATATAAGTACTCACAAACTAATCTTTACAAAACACCAACAAAACTATATAATGTAGTAATAGGAACTACATAAGGAGTTAATGTTTTAGTATGAGTGATTTTATTTTAAGTTGTTGTTCTACGGCAGATTTGTCAAAGGAACATTTTGAAAAAAGAGATATCAAATATATTTATTCTCATTATGAATTGGATGGAGTGCAGTATCCTGATGATTTAGGACAGACAATGCCATTTGATAAATTCTATCAGGCGATGGCAGATGGCGCGGATACTAAGACTTCGCAGATTAATGCGGATGAATTTGAAGAATTTTTTGAACCGTATTTAAAAGAAGGTAAAGATATTTTGCATTTATGTCTTTCTTCCGGTATTACAGGTGTATATAATTCTGCAAATATTGCCAAGAATATTTTGGAAGAGAAATATCCTGAGAGAACCATCTATATCGTGGATTCGCTTGCAGCATCTTCCGGTTATGGTTTACTCATGGATAAGCTTGCCGATCTTCGTGACGGCGGAATGGGAATTGATGAACTCTGTAAATGGGCAGAAGATAATAAATTGAAAATGCACCATTGGTTCTTTACCAGTGATTTGACTTTCTTTGTTAAGGGCGGAAGAGTGAGCAAAACTTCCGGTTTTGTTGGTAATATGCTTAATATTTGTCCGCTGTTGAATGTCAGCAACGAAGGTAAATTAATTCCGCGCTACAAGATTCGTACAAAGCGCAAGGTAATTGAAGCGACAGTTAAGCGCATGGAAGAACTTGCAGAGAACCGGTTGGATTATAACGGTAAAGTGTATATTTCCAATTCAGCCTGCTATGAAGATGCAAAAGCAGTAGCGGATTTAATCGAGAGCAAATTCCCAAATCTTGCAGAGAAGGTATTGATTAACAGCATTGGAACCACTATCGGAAGCCATACAGGCCCGGGAACTGTAGCTTTATTCTTCTGGGGCGATGAACGAATTGATTAAAACAGTCATAAAATGAGAATAAGCGGCATAAAGTTTATGAGAGGACTTTATGCCGCTTTTTTGTATGCAGAAAAAGAAAAACAGATTTGAAATAATATATAAGGGGATGCTTATCGGTTCGACCATGCTAATTCCGGGCGTGAGCGGAGGCTCCATGGCGATTATACTTGGGATTTATGACAGACTGGTGGGAGCGGTCAGTTCTTTTACCAAAAATGTAAAAGAAAACATTGTGTTTTTACTGACGTTTGCGGTAAGTGCCGGAATAGGTATGTTTTTGTTGGCAAAGCCAATACTGGTATTATGGGAAATGTATCCGAAAGCCATGGGATTCTTTTTTATGGGTGCTGTGGCAGGTGGTATACCTGCAATCTATAAAGAGGCCGGGATTGATAATATAAAATGGAGGTATGCGGCATATGTCCTAATCGGCTTTGGGATTGCAGCGGTAATGGCGCTTCCGGGAATGAATGAAATGACGACAGCTACAGGTGGACAACACTCTGCGCTGTATCTTTTTGTTGCCGGAATAATAGCCGCAGCAGCACTGGTTTTGCCCGGGATCAGCGTATCCTTTCTATTGCTGTTTATGGGATTGTATAACGAATTGATGCAGGCTGTGAGCGAGATGAATATGTCATTTCTTATACCTATGGGAATTGGAATTTTGCTGGGAGTAATCCTTGTAACAAGAGCGTTGGAAACAGCGATGAAGAAATATCCCAAGATAACCTATCTTACGATATTGGGATTTGTAATCGGCTCCCTTATTGAAGTATTTCCGGGAATGCCGGTTGGATATGAGTGGATATGGTGCGCATCTGTTGCAGCGTCCGGCTTTTATTGTATTGTCACATTATCCGGAGCTGAAACCAAATAATAAAAAAGGGACCGTAAGGTCCCTTTTTGTTATGGTGGATTATAATCCTAACACTTCCTGAACGATTTCAACCGCATCTTCGATGCAACCCGGACAGGAACGTAATACTACGCCTGTTTCGATGCCTTTTAAGTCTTTGCAGACTAAAGAACCGTTTTTCTTTTCGAAAGCATCTAATATCTTTTTGCATAATGCATAGGTATCAGCTTTGCTCTTGGGCCCGTCAAAGTTGGCAGTGGAGTTCTGAAAACCGGCAGCCATAACCGCACCTGATACAGCACCGCAGGTGCCGTTGGAATTACCCATACCAAAACCGAAACCTTCACCGGCTTTGAATAATGTGGCTTCGTCTACGCCAAGTTCATCTTTAAATGCGCATACAACGGACTGGCAGCAGTTGTAGCCTTTATCATGCAATGCAATTGCTAATTCTTTTTTTGTCATGGTAAAAATCCTCAATTAGTATACTTTTGCTTCTTCTTCGCCGTTTAATACACGTAAACCGCCCTGTACAAGTGCGCCTAATTCATCTTCTCCCGGATATACTGTGAAAGGAGCAATCCATTCGCAGGCTTCTTTTAATCCGGCAACAACACCCTTGTCATAAGCGATACCGCCTGTAACAACGATGGCGTCAACTTTACCCTTAAGAACAGCAGCCATAGAACCGATGTCCTTGCTTACCTGGAAAATAAATGCATCGCGTACTTCTGTTGCCTTTGCATCGCCTTCATTTACCATTTTTTCTACATCACGCATATCGTTTGTTCCTAAGTATGCGTTGAAACCGCCGTTACCAACGAATTTCTTGTAAACTTCTTTTTCTGTGTACTGGCCTGAGAAACACATCTTAATAAGTGCACCTACAGGAGCACCGCCTGCTCTTTCAGGAGAAAATGCACCGTCACCGTCTAAAGCATTGAATACGTCAATGATACGTCCGTTCAAGTGTGCACCTACGGAAACACCACCACCCATATGAACTACGATTAAATTAAGAGTATCGTATGCTTTGCCGTTTTCTTTGGCGTAACGCTTAGCAACCGCTTTCTGGTTGAGTGCATGGAATACGCTTGTTCTTGGAAGTTCAGGAACACCTGAATATCTTGCAACGTCACAAAGTTCATCAACTACTACAGGGTCTACGATAAAAGAAGGAACGCCGATGGAATCACCGATTTCTCTTGCTAGAATACCGCCAAGGTTGGAAGCGTGCTGTCCCTGCTTACCAATCTTTAAATCATGAAGTAAATCGTCTGTTACAGCGTATGTACCGCCAGGGATTGGCTTTAACATACCGCCACGGCCTACAACCATGTTTAAGGAATTGATATCGAAATCTTTGGATTTTAATAAGTTGGTAATGATTTCTTTACGGAAATCTTTCTGGTCTACGATAGAAGCGTACTGTGCGATTTCTTCTGTAGAATGTCTTAATGTTTCTTCAAATAATAATGTCTCGTCTTCAAATACACCAATCTTTGTAGATGTGGAACCCGGATTGATAATTAAACTTTTGATAGCCATGTTCGTTCTCCTTATTTATTCTTCTTTAATTCTTCAGCAACAACAGCTGCAAGTGCAATTGAGTTAACCTTTGTCTCACAGTCATCAGAACGGGAAGTTAAGATAACCGGAGCAGCGGTACCTGTTAATACATTACCGTTCTTGCAGTTAACCATATGTACGATGGATTTGTATACTAAGTTACCTGCATGGATGTCAGGGAAAATAAGAACGTCTGCATCACCTGCAACTTTACGTCCGAGAGCACCCTTTTCCTCAGCAGCTTCTTTGTATAAAGCGATATCCATGGAAAGAGGTCCGTCGATGATACATCCTGTAATCTTTCCTTCTTCATTCATCTTAGTAAGCTCAGCAGCTTCTACTGTGTTAGGCATCTTAGGGTTAACAACTTCAACAGCTGCAAGTGGAGCTACCTTAGGGCATTCCACGCCACATGCTCTTGCGATTTCGGTTGTATATTCAATCATGCAAACTTTGTCTTCCAATGTAGGATATGGAATGAAAGCAACGTCTGACATGAAAAGAAGACGGTCAATGCCCGGAATCTCAAATACACATACATGGGATAAAGGCTTACCTGTACGAAGACCAACTTCTTTGTCAAGTACGCTCTTTAAGAATGTCTTAGTGTCTAAAAGACCTTTCATGTACATATCAGCCACACCGTCATGAACCAGTTTAACGGCTGTAAGGGATGCTTCTGTAATATCCTTAACATCGATTACTTCATAATCAGCCATGTTCATGCCGAGGGAAGCACCGATTTCGTTAATCTTGTCTGCATCACCAACTAAAATGGAATCAGCGATATTGCGTTCTTTTGCAGCTTTAACAGCTTCTAAAACAGCCTGATCCTGCGCTACGGCTACTGCCAATTTCTTTTTGCCACATGAATTTACTTTGGAAAGTAAATCGTCAAAAGTCTTGCTCATTTGTCTGCACCTCATAATATTATTTTATTTTGAATCTTAATACCGCCAAAATAGTAACGGTATTGTAAAAATATCACTATTAAAAAGATAGCACTTTGCATGGTAAAAAGCAAGGAAACAAGGGCAAAAACAGGGTCTGTACTTAAACAAAAACAATGTAGCAGGTTTACGGAAAAGCCGGAGTCTGTTTACAGAATGTTAAGAGTTGCGAAATGTCTAAAGGTTGAATTACATGCCTATTTCTGGTACAATAACGTTTAGGTTTAAAATAAGGGGACAGTATAGTATGAAAATAATTGACAAAGTCTTTGGAACCCATAGCGAAAGAGAATTAAAGAGAGTTTATCCGCTTGCGGATAAGGTGGACTCTTGGGGACCGGCTATGGCGGCACTTTCAGATGAAGAACTTAGAGGAAAGACCAAAGAATATAAAGAACGTCTTAATAATGGTGAGACTCTGGATGATTTGCTTCCGGAGGCATATGCCACTGTCAGGGAAGCGGCAAAGCGTGTGCTTAAGATGGAGCATTACCGCGTGCAGGTTATCGGCGGTATCATTTTACATCAGGGCCGTATTGCTGAGATGCGTACCGGTGAAGGTAAGACCCTCGTGTCTACATTACCGGCTTATTTGAATGCCTTAGAGGGAAAAGGCGTACATGTTGTTACCGTTAACGACTATCTTGCAAAGCGAGATGCGGAGTGGATGGGACAGATTCATGAATTTTTAGGCCTTAAGGTTGGTGTTGTTTTAAACGGAATGACATCCGAAGAACGTAGGGAAGCATATAATTGTGATATCACATATGTAACTAATAACGAACTTGGTTTTGATTACCTTCGTGATAATATGGTTATTTATAAGGAACAGCTGGTGCTCCGTGATTTGCACTATGCAATCATCGACGAAGTGGACTCCGTACTTATCGACGAAGCCAGAACTCCGCTTATTATTTCCGGTAGAAGCGGCAAATCTACCAAGTTATATGAAGCCTGTGATTTGCTGGCCAGACAGATGGAACGCGGACAGGACGTAGAGGATCTTTCCAAGATGGACATCCTTATGGGTGTGGAAAGGGAAGAAACCGGCGACTTTGTTGTTAACGAAAAGGATAAAGTTGTTAACTTAACAGAGCGTGGTGTGCAGAAGGTAGAGCAGTTCTTCCATATCGAGAACTTTGCGGATGCGGAGAACCTTGAGATCCAACACAATATTATTTTGGCACTCCGTGCACATAATCTGATGCACCGCGACCAGGATTATGTGGTAAAAGATGATCAGGTTATGATTGTTGATGAATTTACCGGCCGTATTATGCCGGGACGCCGTTATTCCGACGGCCTTCATCAGGCAATTGAAGCGAAGGAACGTGTTAAGGTTAAGAGAGAAAGTAAGACTCTGGCAACCATTACATTCCAGAACTTCTTTAATAAATTTGAAAAGAAAGCCGGTATGACAGGTACCGCTTTAACCGAAGAAAAAGAATTCCGTGATATCTACGGCATGGACGTTGTCGAGATCCCGACGAACCGTCCGGTAGCGCGTATTGATTTACAGGATGCCGTATATAAGACAAAAAGAGAGAAATTGAATGCGATTGTGGACGCGGTTGTAGAAGCACATGCAAAGGGACAGCCTGTTCTTGTTGGTACGATTACGATTGAATCATCCGAAGAAATCAGCCGGTTGCTTAATAAAAGAGGTATTCCGCACAAGGTGCTCAACGCAAAATTTCATGAGATGGAAGCCGAAATCGTTGCAGATGCAGGTATCTGTGGCAATGTAACAATCGCTACCAATATGGCCGGCCGTGGTACGGATATTAAGCTTGATGAAGAGGCAAAGGCAGCAGGCGGTCTTAAGATTATCGGTACAGAGCGTCATGAATCCAGACGTATTGATAACCAGCTTAGAGGTCGTTCCGGCCGTCAGGGAGATCCCGGTGAGTCCAAGTTCTACATTTCACTCGAAGATGATTTGATGCGTCTGTTCGGTTCTGAGAGACTTATCAATATGTTTAACGCACTCGGTATTCCGGAAGGACAGGAAATCGAGCACGGTACTCTTACCAATGCCATCGAGACAGCGCAGAAGAAGATTGAAGGCAATAACTACGGTATCCGTAAGAATTTGCTTGAATACGATGCAGTTAACAATGAACAGAGAGAGATTATTTATGCAGAGCGCCGCCGTGTACTTGACGGTGAGAGCATGCGTGATGTTATCTATAAGATGATCACGGACATCGTGGACAATACAGTGGATGTGGTAATCGGTGAAGAACAGTACGCGGAGAACTGGAATCTTGCAGAACTCAATTCATTGCTCTTACCGATTGTGCCATTGCAGCCGCTTACAAAAGAGCGTGTTGTTAAAGAGGGCAAGAATAATCTGAAGCAGCAGTTAAAAGAAGAAGCTGTTAAATTATACGAAGCCAAAGAAGCAGAGTTCCCGGAACCGGAAGCTATCCGAGAATTGGAACGCGTTATTTTACTTAAGGTGATCGACCGTAAGTGGATGGATCATATCGATGATATGGACCAGTTACGTCAGGGTATCGGCTTGCAGGCATATGCGCAGAGAGATCCGCTTATCGAATATAAATTGAGCGGTTACGAGATGTTTGATGCTTTGACTGACAATATCAAAGAAGAAACCGTTAAACTCTTATTCCATGTGAAAGTGGAACAGAAGGTAGAACGTGAGCAGGTGGCTCAGGTAACCGGAACTAACAAGGATGATTCCCTTGGAAAAACACCGGTGAAACGTGCGGAAGCGAAGGTATATCCTAACGACCCGTGTCCATGCGGATCCGGTAAGAAATATAAGAATTGTTGCGGACGCAATTAAGTAATGTTAGAGTGCCGCAGGTGTTCTGTGAACATCTTTTGTGCTTGCACAACGGAGTGAACAGAATATCTGCGGCACCTGTAAGATTAGAGAGGTGACGCAAATGGTTGAATTAGACCAGATGAAGACGGAACTTTTGTCGTACAAGACTCTGCTTGCAGAAGTAAAGGATTCCCTTGACTTAGAGAATAAAGCCAAGCGTGTGGAGGAATTGGAAATGGAGATGGAGGCTCCCGGTTTTTGGGATAATCCCGACAGCTCCAATGCCAAAATGAAAGAACTCAAGAGTCTTAAGGATGTGGCCGAGGGATATGATTCTCTGGCCACTCAGTTTGATGATATTGAGACTTTGATTGAGATGGGATACGAGGAAGAAGATCCGGAACTGATTCCGGAGATACGAAGTGAGTTGGATTCGTTTATCGAGACTTTGGAGACCATGCGTATCGGCACACTTTTATCCGGTGAATTTGATAAATGCAATGCCATTCTTAAACTGAACGCCGGTGCGGGCGGAACAGAAAGCTGCGATTGGGCAAGTATGTTATACCGTATGTACACCAGATGGGCTGAGAAAAAGGGCTATTCCGTGGAAGTACTTGACTATTTGGACGGCGATGAAGCCGGTATTAAATCAGTGACTTTTCAGGTCAATGGAGAGAATGCCTATGGGTATCTTAAGTCTGAGAAGGGTGTGCACAGACTGGTACGTATTTCCCCGTTCAATGCGCAGGGTAAGCGCCAGACATCATTCGTGTCATTGGATGTAATGCCCGATATTGAGGCAGATTTGGATATTGAGATTAACGATGATGACATTCGTGTCGATACTTACCGAAGCAGCGGTGCGGGTGGTCAGCATATCAACAAGACATCATCCGCTATCCGTATTACCCACTTCCCGACAGGAATTGTGGTACAGTGTCAGAATGAGCGTAGCCAGCATCAGAACCGTGACAAGGCAATGCAGATGTTGCGTGCCAAATTATATATGATGAAGGTGGAAGAGAATAAGGAGAAGTTATCCGACATCCGTGGTGAAGTATCCGAAATCGGATGGGGTAACCAGATCCGTTCCTATGTCTTCCAGCCATATACCATGGTAAAAGATCATCGTACAAGCGTGGAAAGCGGTAATGTGGACGCGGTTATGGATGGTGCGATTGATGGGTTTATCAATGGCTATTTGAAGTGGATTACGACGAAGAGTGAATAAAAATATGAAAGAGGCTTATCGAACGATAAGCCTCTTTGTTATATTTTTTAGTATCCCAAATCCTCATTAATCAAAAATACTTTGATTCTTCCGGCATGACCGCTTCTTCTGGTAATAACTATCTGATTGCAGAAGCATTCTGGTGAGAGACAGTCGTGGCAGCTTCCTGTCAGACCACATGGAAGATTGCGGTTTAAGCGGATGGCATTGGCAGGAGATGCAACATTGCGCACACGTTCTACGCCTGCTTCCACGGAAGCGGTAAATTTATTGCGTCCGACAAGCATAATGATGTTGGAAGGACCGTGTGTTAAGCATGCTACACGGTTGGCATTACCGTCGATATTGATAAGGACGCCGTCATTGGTGATGGCATTGGTACTCATAAAGTAGTAATCTGCCATAACGGTTTTTGCAAAGATTTCACGGTTTTCCTGTGGAGTCTTAGCGGTTGCACGGTCGATAAGGTTAAGATTAGATGCTTTTAATGCGTCCATCATGCCTGTCTCATTTAGCGTCATGGAACCGCCCCAGCTGACAACACTTCCTTCAGGAATCATATTCATAATGTATTCCACGCAGGATTTGGAGTCTTGAAAATAGTAGCCTTCCATATTACGCTTTTCTAAATTCTTAATCACGTTTGGCGCGAGTTTTTCAAATGCTTTAGATTTCATATGTAACCTCCGAATTATTTTCTTAAAATACCCTGCTATCATTATACATGTATTAAGAACTTGTTTCTACTTTTAAATTGTAATTAGGGGACACTTTTTAGAATTCCTTAAATTTCTCTACCAAATATATTCATTCATTTCTTGCAGAGGCATGTTATAGTAAATACAGACAGTGTTGCAGTGAGCCGAAATATGTAAGTGAAGGGGATACCAATGACAAAATTCAGAATACTCCTATTTAAATTACTCGCAATCATAAGCCTGTTATATTACGTGGTCTGCATTATATTTGCAGGACCGTTACTTTCCTTTGTGTGGATTTGGCTGCTGCTTGCAGGATTCTGCTTTTTGCGGGCATATATGCTTACAAAGAAGATGCAGGGCAAGGAGAAATGGCATGCGCCGAAATGGCTTGTGTGCGTTTACCGGATCTGTCTTGTGGCAGGCATCAGTATATTTGTTTTTGTGGAGGCACAGGTAGTAGCCGGTATGAACACGGCGCCGCAGGAGGATTTGGAATATATTATCGTGCTTGGCGCGGGTGTAAACGGGACGACACCGACCAGACCGCTTAGGTTGCGGATTCAGACCGCTTACGAGTATATGGAGGCTAATCCGAATACGATGTTAATTGCATCCGGCGGAAAAGGATGGGATGAGCGTATCAGCGAGGCGGAATGTATCCGTAATACGCTGGTGGAAATGGGACTGGATGAAGCACGTATTATCATTGAGGATGCGTCGCGGGATACCGAAGAGAATATCCGTAACAGTTATGAATTGATTCCGTCGAAGGACTGCCGGGTGGGAGTTGTAACGAATAGTTTTCATGTATGGCGCTCGCTTCAGATTGCAAAGAGCCAGGGGTGTGAAAACATATCCGGAGTTCCGGCAAAGACCTTAATGCCGGTCGGAATCCACTATGTGGTGAGGGAGTTTTTCGGTTATGTGAAGTGGAAATTTCTATAACTGTGTAAAAATGCGCAAGAACAATTGTTAAAACAGGAATTAATTTTATTGTTTTAAATGTATATACAATTTAAAATATATATGCAATATATGCAGAAAACAAAATAAATAATATGAATATAATTTAAAAATATAAAAATATTTTGCAAAATGTATTGACAAATGAATTTGTAGAATATATAATACAAACATAAACAACAGAGAGATAAGAAAAGAATTAAGTGCACTAATCTCATATAGAGATGCTGGATTCAGTAGTAACAAGTTAAAATAAGGCAGAAAGGATGGTACGGTCCAACAAAAACTTAATTTAACTCCAAAGAGCGTAAAGAGAACATTGTAAAAGGAGCAGCAATAAGAGAAGAGAAAGGGAAGCTGCAGTACTGAGAGTACAAAAGAGAATGTGGAAAATGCGCAGAACAACTGAATAATGAAAGAAATGAAAGAGAGGTATAATCCCTTGGAAAGTATAGTTTAGAAGCGGGTATCAATGCAAAAGATGTGTTGGTATCCGCTAAATTGTTGCAATAATTTATGGCAGGAAGTGTAACACCGGATGGAATCCTGTCAAAAAATGGGATTGGAACAAGTGTAGGAATATGCTATACTGACAAATGGATGTATTAATATATTTGTAATATTTTTGAATTGAGGAGTATTATGTCAGGTTTTGAATTTCAGGAAGAAGACAAAAGAGAGTACCGCAGACGACGCAGGATACGTAATCAGATATTGGCGTATGTATCGCTTGTATTGATCCTTGCTGTTGTATCTGTCGGAGGTTATTTTGGTATAAAGGTGCTCAGCGGTGTAGTAGAGGAGAAACAGCAGCAGGAACAGATGGAAGAGGCGCTTGCAGCAGCACAGCAGGTTGAAGAAGAGATGACAGAGGTGTCAGAAGTGCCGGAAGAAACTGTTGAAGAGACTGTTGTTGAGACAGTAGAAGAGTATACGGAAGAGGATTTGTTGAATGAAGTTGTAGAATCCTGTATTTCAGAAATGTCTCTGGAAGATAGAGTTGCCGGTTTATTTATTGTAACGCCGGAAGCATTGACCGGAGTTGACAGGGCTGTCAAGGCCGGTGACGGTACAAAGGAAGCCCTTGAGAAATATCCGGTTGGCGGACTTATTTATTTTAAACAGAATATCCAGTCTAAGGATCAGATTACAGAGATGCTTGCCAATACTACGGCAATGAGCAAATACCCGATTTTCCTTGCGGTTGACGAGGAAGGTGACAGTGTAGCCAGAGTAGCAGACGCGCTGAAACTTGACAAGATTGACAGTGCGGCTTCACTGGGTGAGACAGGAAATGCCGACAACGCCTATGAGGCATATAAGCAGGTTGGCACATACTTAATGGAATATGGATTCAATTTGAATTTTGCGCCGGTGGCAGATGTGTTGACTAATCCGGACAACGATGCAATCGGCAAGCGTTCCTTTGGAAGTGACGCGGATATCGTTTCTTCCATGGTGGCATCTTCTGTAAAAGGCTTGGAAGAGACGGGTGTAACAGCTTGTATCAAGCATTTCCCGGGACAGGGTGATGCTGACGGTGATACACATGACGGACTTGCTACTACGGACAAAACATTGGAACAGCTTCGTGAGACAGAATTGAAACCGTTTGCGGCAGGAGCGGAAGCGGGAGCACAGATGATTATGGTCGGACATATTGCAGTTCCGTCCATAACCGGTGATAATACGCCGGCATCCTTATCTAAGGATGTGGTTACTGATATTTTACGCGAAGAGATGGGCTACAACGGAGTGGTTATTACGGATGCGTTAAATATGTCTGCTATTTCCGAATATTATGATTCTGCCCAGGCTGCGGTTATGGCTTTAAAAGCCGGTGCCGATATGGTGCTTATGCCGGAAGATTTTGAAGCGGCTTATGAAGGTGTTTTGGCAGCCGTAAAAGATGGTACTATCAACGAGGCGCGTATCAATGATTCACTTGCAAGGGTGTATAAAATAAAATACAAAGAAACTGTTGACAAATAAAAAATAATACTGTATATTATGTTTTGTCGTCGCGAGCGAAGCGGTGACAAAACATAAATATGCACGAGTGGCTCAGTGGTGGAGCATCGCCTTGCCAAGGCGAGGGCCGCGGGTTCGAATCCCGTCTCGTGCTCTCAAGTAATACAAAAAAGACATCCGATAGGATGTCTTTTTTTGTTGTAAAAGCGTGGGATTTTCGCTATATTTATAATTAGTTTTGTGATTAGGGGGAAAGAAAGATGCCACCAAGCAGAAGAAGTTCAAGCAGCCGTTCGTCGAGTAGCCGTTCGCGTAGCAGCTCATCATCCAGAAGAAGCAGCTCAAGCAGTCGTTCCTATAGTAGCGGGCCATCCAGAAGGAGCAGTTCATCCTACGGAAGCAGTTCCTACAGAAGCCGGTCTTATGGAAGTCATTCCTACGGAAGCGGTTCGCCCGGCAGTACATACGGAAGGCATTATTACGGAAGCAGTTCGTCAAGAGACTATTATAATGATAGTTATTCGGATAATGATGGCTTCTCTTTGAAAGATGCGTTGGATGAGATATTCGATTATGTACCAAGGGAAGTTGTTGGTGATTCCTATATCAATTCTTATGATGATGAGGATTATGGACGCAGGCAATATAATAGCGGCAGAACAATAGAAAAAAAGCAGGATGAGCCTAAGAAAGCGCATTATATATGCGAGTTTTGCAATTCGGAACTTGAGGAGATATGGAAGGAAGGCTATTATCCTACCTGTAAGAATTGCGGCGCCCAGATGACTAAACAGACGAGTGTGCCTATGCAGAGTGGAGTTGTTTCACAGGGGGCAGATGCTGTATCCCCGATGAAGCGCGTGCTTAAGAAGAAATTGTTGTCTATTCCGATTCTGATACTGCTTGCAGGTCTTTTTCCGCAGTTTATGTTTGGCTTACAGGCATGCGTGATTCAGGATGCGTTATCAGAAAAAGAAGAATATGTTGTAGAAGAAGAGACGAATCTGCAGATTTACGGAACGGATATATACCTTGATGATGTGGATGATAATACATATAGGATTTGCAGGGATATTGACTTATATGCGAAGCGTATCCGGTGGGATTACGGCATAAGAGCATATTATGATGAGGAAAGTGATTGCTATTTGTGGTATAACACGGATGTTTCGCCAAATGTCTGGCAGTATTGGTATGAAGATATTGCAGGAGACAATTATTACGGTTGGATGGAGTTCTATGACGATAAATGGTATATAGAGATTTCTGATACAGAATGGGTTGAATATACGGGAGATACTTCAGACTTGTGGCATATTGGGGAGTAAAAACAATATTAACACAAGAGATAGTACTTGAGCACTATGACAAAAAGTAGTACAATAGTTCTATAAAGATGGTAAGCCGGTTTGTGATAATGGGAGGTAGAATATGAGACGCAGAAATATCGCTGTTTTAATGACAGCAGCTGACTCAGAATCCCAGGCAGATGAATTGAGGGGAATAGAAGAGTACGCAAAGAATCATGGGTGTAACATAGCTGTCTTTTTATGGTTTACCGGGGCGTTTGAGACTAAGAAGCACAATCTCGGTGAAGCCAATATTGTTAATTTACCGGATTTGAAATTGTTTGATGGTATCATTGTGGTTGCGAATGCACTTCATATTGAAGAAAACCGTGAAATGATTGAGAACCTTTTGGAAGAGGTTACATGTCCGGTAATTGGCATCGGATGTAAGATAGGGGATCATTATATGGTCTGCACGGATAACTATACCGCAATGCGCGAACTCGTAGAACATTTTGTGCTGGAACATAAACTGACGGATATTCATTTTGTAAAAGGTATCAAGGGAAATGAAGATGCAGAGGCGCGTTTTAGGGCGTATGTAGACGTACTGGAAGAGAATAATATTCCTTTAATACAGAAAAGAATCAGTGACGGTGATTTTTATATTACCGGAGCTGAAAAGGCAGCGATGGAGATTATGGACGGGGTGTTGCCGCTTCCACAGGCCATTATTTGTGCGAATGATGTTACTGCGATTACAATTAGTGATATTCTGATGAAAAACGGTTACCGCGTGCCGGAAGACGTTATGATTTCCGGTTATGATTATTCAATTGAAGCGCAGAATCATAATCCACGTATCACATCGATACGTTCCAGATTCCGTGATATCGGGAAGTGGGCGTGCGAGGTTATACTAAATGTTCTTGACGGACAGGAAATGCCTAAGGATAATTACCTGCCGGATGAAATTGTATTGGATGAAAGTTGCGGATGCGTCAAAAGAGAAAGCGATTCGCCGGCAAGTGATATACGCTCCGAACATGGCGAGAATATATCGGAAAGAATTATTATTCACCAGCTGATTATGACGGAGAAAAATTTTGCGGAATGTCAGAATTTGGAAGACTGGGTGGAGGCAATCCGGGATTTCATCCCGAAAGTTGACGTAACAGAGTTCTATTGTTGTGTGAATGAAGGTTTTGAAGACAGACTTTTTGAAATGGATGTAATGGAACAGGAAGAGATGACATTGGCACAAAGAGTAAGTTATACTCCGTATGTACATCCGATACTGGCTTACAAACATGGAAATTTTATAGATAAGAAGCCATTTCGCTCAAAGTATGCATTTGACGAAATGTTTCAAGATAGTGATACATGTAAAATGTATGTTTTTTCACCGCTTCACTACTTGGAGAGAACTTTCGGTTATTTTGTATTCGTAGACAGTGATTTTACAATTGCCAATCAGTTATATATCAGCTGGCTTATCAGTGTTGGTAATGCAGTTGAAAATATCCGAAAGCAGAGGATGCTTCAAAATGCAATGAAGCGTCTTGGAGATATGTATGTCAGAGATCCGCTTACAGGTGTGTATAACCGTTTCGGATTGGACAGATATTTTTCGGAAATTAAGCAAAAGTGTGTGATATCCCGCATACGGATGCAGTTTTCTTTTGCCGACCTTGATAATTTGAAAAGCATTAATGATATTTATGGACATGAGGTCGGAGATGAGATTATTTCAGCGGCGGCAAGAATACTTCAGGAGGAAGCGCCAAAAGGTTGTGTTGCCCGGTATGGCGGAGATGAGTTCGTTGTACTCGGTACAGCCATTGACAGGGAAGAAGTCGAAGCGTACTGGTCGCGTGTACAGCGTAGGATTGATGCTTACAATGGTTTGAGAACCGGAGCAAAATTGTCTTTGAGTTACGGATACAATATATTTGAAGTAGAAGGAAAAACATCTTTGGATGATTGTATACTGGTAGTCGATAGGACAATGTACGAACAAAAGCGTGCAAAAAAGAGCAGAAATAATTGATGTTTTTGTGTGTAATTGGAGGTGCCTATGAGATGTAAGAATATTGCTGTTTTAATGACGGCGGTGGATTCAGATGCACAGGCAGATATTTTAAGAGGAATTGAAGAATACGGAAAAGCGCATGGATGCAATATTGCTGCTTTTATCTGGTCTACGGGCGCGTTTGAAAGGGAAAAACACAATCTGGGTGAGGTACATATTGTTAATCTTCCGGACTTGAATTTGTTTGACGGTGTAATAGTAGTCGGAAATGCACTGCATATTGACTATAACCGTAGATTAATTGAGGATATGCTGGACAATCTGACATGTCCGGTTGTCTGTGTCGGATGTAAGATTAAAAACCATCATTCGGTTCAGACGGATACCTATACGGCAATGCGTAAGATTGCGGAGCATTTTGTACTGGAGCACAAAGTGAAGGATATTCATTTTGTTAAAGGTGTAGAAGGCAGTATAGAAGCGGAAGCGCGATACAAGGCTTTTGAGGATGTAATGACTGAAAACGGCATCCCGATTTTACCGGAGAGAGTCAGCCAAGGTGATTTTTACGTAACAGGTGCCGAAAAGGCAGCGGAAGAGATATTGAATTGCGTATTGCCTTTCCCTAAAGCAATTATTTGTGCAAATGATATTACGGCAATTACAATTTGTGATATTTTGATGGAGAATGGCTATCGCGTTCCGGAAGATGTCATGATTTCCGGATATGATTACAGTGTAGAGGCGCGGAGTCATACCCCGCATATTACAACTGTACGTATGAATGTCCGTGGAATGGGATTTAGTGCATGCGAGATGTTGTTGGACATGGTGCAGGGAAAAGAGGTTCCCGAGGATCTGTTTTTGCCGGATGAATTAGTGCTGGATGAAAGCTGCGGATGCCACAAGAGCAAAAAAGATTCAGAGATGGCAGGCGACAAACTGAAGCATAGCGAAGAAATCGCCAAAAGAAAAATGATACATCAGTTAATCAGCTTAGAGAAGAACTACACGGAATGTGAGTGTATCGGCGATTGGTTTTATGCAGTCAGAAAATTTGTGTCAAAAGTCGATGATGTATCGGAGTTCTACTGCTGTGTGAATGAAGGATTTACGGATAAATATTTTGAGATGGATGCGATGGAGCAGGAAGAGATGACGCTTGCCCAGAAACTTTCTTATACAAAGAGGGTTTATCCGGTTATTTCGTACAAAGATGGCTTATTCCTTAACAAAAAAGGTTTTGAGTCCAAATACGCCCTGGATGATTTATTTAAAGAAACTGACAGGTGTAAATTGTATGTTTTTTCGCCGCTTCATTATCTGGACAGAACATTCGGATATGTCGTATTTGCGGACAGCGAATTTACAATTGCCAACCAGTTATTTATCAGTTGGCTCATCGGTATGGGCAGTTCTGTTGAAAATATCCGTAAGCAGAGTATGTTACAGAATGCGATGAAGAGACTGGAAGATATGTATGTCAGGGATTCTCTGACAGGCGTATATAACCGTTTTGGACTTGCGCGCAGTTTCGCGGAAATAAAGCAAAAGAGTATGATGTCGCGAATCAAGATGCAGATTTCTTTTGTGGATTTGGACAATCTGAAAGGAATAAACGACCAATACGGTCATGAAATGGGAGATGAGATTATTTCATCAGCGGCATCCATCATGCATGATGAAGCCGGAAAATGTGTTGTTGCCCGTTATGGTGGCGATGAGTTTATCGTAATCGGAACGGCACGTGATATACATGAACCGGAAGAATATTGGAAACGCGTGGAACGCAGGATAGCTGAGTATAACAGAAAGAGCGGAAGAGATTTGCTTTCCTTAAGTTATGGTTATGAAATATTTAACGTAGAAAGCAAAACCACCTTGGAAGAATGCATTCTTTCGGTAGATGCGCGGATGTACGAAAAGAAGCGTCAGAAAAAAGAATCAAAGAAGAATCAGTAGAATAGAGAAGATAAAAAGCCTGTACCGGATGGTACAGGCTTTTGCTATGCGTATATAATTATGAATTGCCGGTGTTTCCTTTCTGTGACCATTTGGTAAGATACATGGCTTCGTCGGCTTTTCTGAGGCATTCCTGCAAATCAAGTTCCTCAGAAGCATCAATAATGACATACCCGATACCGATGGATAAAGAATATGGAAACTGCATTCTGTCTGTGGTCTCCCTTAACAGGGAATTGATATTCTCAATCAGATAATCGGGTGACTGCTCTTTACAGTATTCACCAATCATTAAAAATTCATCTCCACCGTAACGGGCAATATGCCAGTTATCAGGAAGAGCCTCGGTAAGTACTTTGGCTACGGTACAGATGGCGGTATCGCCGGCAAGATGACCGAATTTATCGTTTATGACTTTCATCTTATTGATGTCGGAGAACATTAATACTGTGTTTATGCCCTGTGAATGACATTTCTCTAAATATGGGTAAACAATTTTGTCACAGCCCAAACGGTTGTATACACCGGTAAGGCCGTCTGTGACTGATAACTGCTCTAACTGTTTGTTTAATTCACTGATTGTAATATTACGGCGAACCTGCTGTAAGTTCTGGGCAATACTCCGCATCCAGTTATACGCGGAATAATCGTATATCATAGGGACTTCATTGCCCAGGACGGCATAGCCGTAACAACCCTCCCTGGTAAGAAGCGGGAAAAAGGTATACATCTGTCCGCAATCGCCGTTGCAGTCATAGCCGGGGAATAAATCCTTTGTATCTATATAAACCGATTCGCGCGGCTGTCCATCTTTGATATTGCATATTACATTCATACGGTCCGTATATCTGGTCGGTGTAAGAGCCGGACTGCCCATAAGCGAAGAAAAGAAATTGTCTACCAGACATAAGTAGAATTCGTCGCCTTCGTAAGAGTGGTCATTTTTGATGAAATTAGTGATGGCAGAGATCAAACCTTCTTCATTGCTGATAGTGGAAAGGCAATCTGCGATATCACACAAATGTCCGGACCAGAAGGAACTGCGGACATAACTCTCATATACATTTGTAGCGCCTACTCTTTTATTAAGAGATATTGTATCCGGAGGGTTGCATCCGCAACTCTCACCGGGAACAGCGTATGAGTCAACATAATACTCCGGTGTAGAAGGTGCACCTTCGATTTTATCCAGTAAATATTCCAAACTTTGGTATCCCAAATTGTCCCAGTTTCGGTCCACGGACGCAATGGTCGGATAATAGTTGCGTGTGGATAATAAATGGTCAAAACCGGTTACTTTAACATCGTTTGGTACGGTAATATCATTGGCACGCAGTATGGAACATGCAGCCATTGCCATAACATCGTTTGCACAGACAAATACGTCCGGTAAAGGATGTGATGCAAGCCATAGCGGCAGCTGACGCTCAACCTCATAATAATTCCAATTACAGCAGATAACATTCTCTTCGGGAAGGGAAAGACCATGGGATGTGAGAACGTCTGTCAAGGCTTTCTTACGGATATCGCTCTCAGCATTATTCTCGGGACCGCTTATGTACACAAAATCTTTATAACTGTGATGTTCAACAAGGTGGGTGCATAATTCATGCATGCCGGAGTAATTATCCGAACCGAAAAAATCAATGCCGGGAAGAGGATATTCCAGAGTTACACAGGGAATGTCCAACTCTTTGACAATATTGCAAAGATAGTCAAACTCGGACTGCATATGGAAGGTATTGGCAAGCAGAATGACTCCGTCAAAATTGCCGTATTCCAATAAACGGTTGATATTAATCTGCCCTTCCTGCATATATTCTTCCGTGTCTCCGACAGAGAAATTGAATAGGAAGAATATATCTGTATTATTCAATTTTGCACATTTACGGATACCTGAGAGAGCAATTTCAATGTATTCATTACTCCATCCGCTGCCGCATACTGCAATTTTTTTCTTCATGGCACATGCTCCTGTGAATCTTTGGGAATTTCCCTATTAATATTATACTACTTGTATAAAAATAAAGAAATATAAAAATAAAGAAATATAAAAATATCTGTCTACCATAAAATAATAATAAATGGTAATATATATACAGAGGGGTTTTTGAGTGAATTAAGCAGGAGGTATTACTTATGAAATTGATGTTTGTCGGCTCGGCACATGAGGTTACGGGAAGCTGTCATTACCTGAATGCATGCGGTAAGCATGTCCTGGTGGATTATGGTATGGAACAGGGACAAAACCTGTATGAAAACGTAGGAATTCCGGTGGAAGCACCATTAATAGATTATGTATTTTTAACACATGCACATGTGGACCATTCGGGTTATTTACCGCTTTTGTACGCAAGGGGATTCCGCGGTCGTGTATTTATGACGGAAGCCAGTGCGGACCTTTGCAGTATTATGCTTCGTGACTGTGCACATATCCAGATGCAGGAAGCAGAATGGCGTAACCGTAAGGCAAAGAGAAGTTCACAGGTAAAAGAGCAGGAGCCTTTATTTACAATGGAAGATGCGGATGGTGTTATCCGCAATATTGTTCCGGTTGCATACGGTGAGAAGATCAACATTTGTGAGGGCATTGATGTACGTTTTACGGATATCGGACATTTGCTCGGTTCTGCCAGTATAGAAGTGTGGATGACGGAAGACGGTGAGAGCAGAAAGGTTGTATTTTCCGGTGATATCGGTAATGTACAGCAACCGCTTTTAAGAGATCCGATTAAGACCGCCGAGGCGGATTATGTAGTTATGGAATCCACATATGGTGACCGTGTACATTCAACAGAACGCCCTGACTATATCGGTGAGCTGACACGCATTATTCAGGATACCTTTAATCGAGGGGGTAATGTGGTTATTCCTTCGTTTGCGGTAGGAAGAACACAGGAGATGTTGTATTTTATCCGCAAGATTAAGGAGGACAAATTGATTCAGGGATTTGACAATTTCCCTGTATATGTGGACTCCCCTCTTGCAGTAGAAGCAACAGGAATTTTTAATGAGAATGAACTGACCTGTTATGATGATGAAGCTTATGAACTGGTACAGCGCGGTATTAATCCGATTCGTTTCCCGGGGCTTCGTTTGAGTATTACAGCAGATGAATCTAAGGCGATTAACTTTGATATGACCCCGAAGGTAATTATTTCGGCTTCCGGTATGTGTGAAGCGGGACGTATCCGCCATCATTTAAAACACAATCTCTGGAGACCGGAGAGTACGATATTATTTGTTGGTTATCAGTCAGTGGGTACTTTGGGGCGCAATTTGCTGGAAGGTGCAACCGATATCAAATTGTTTGGTGAACATATTGAGGTTCGCGCAAGTATTGAAAAATTAGCCGGTATCAGCGGACATGCCGATAAGCTCGGACTGATTGACTGGGTACGCGGATTTGAAAAGAAACCGAAAAAAGTATTCGTTGTTCATGGTGAAGATGCCGTTACGGATACATTTGCACAGACTTTAATTGATGAATGTGATATTGACGCATATGCGCCGTTTAGTGGTACAAAGTTTGATTTAATCACCGGTACCTTTGATTATGAAGCAGAGGGTGTACGTATTACTCCGGCTAAGAAAACCGCAGCTCCTTCCGGTGTATATCAGCGATTGCTGGCAGCGGGACAGAGATTGCTTGGTGTTATTAAGAAATGCGAAGGTTATGCAAATAAAGATTTGGCCAAATTTGCAGACCAGATTAATTCACTTTGTGACAAATGGGACTAATAAATTAAATTTAGATATAATTAATTGCGAAATGAGGGTAGTATCATGAGTATGGCAGACCGTATCTTTGTAGATATGTGCAAGGATATTTTGGAAAACGGAACAAGCACGGAAGGGGAGAAAGTCAGACCGAAATGGCCGGACGGAACGAGTGCGTATACAATTAAACGATTTGGCGTGGTTAACCGTTATGATTTATCCAAGGAGTTTCCGCTTTTGACATTGCGCCGTACTGCTCTGAAGAGTGCAACGGATGAGATGCTTTGGATCTGGCAGCAGAAGTCGAATAATATTAATGATTTGCACAGCCATATCTGGGACGAATGGGCAGATGAGACCGGTTCCATCGGTAAGGCATACGGATATCAGTTGGGTGTGAAGCATCAGTATAAAGAAGGTATGATGGACCAGGTGGACAGGGTGATTTACGATTTGAAGAATAATCCGTTCAGCAGACGTATTATGACCAATATCTATGTGCATCAGGATTTACACGAGATGAATCTCTATCCATGTGCATACAGTATGACCTTTAATGTTACCCAGAAAAAAGGGGAAGACAAACTGACATTGAATGCGGTATTAAATCAGCGTTCCCAGGATGTTTTGGCTGCCAATAACTGGAATGTGGTGCAGTATTCCGTATTGGTACATATGCTGGCACAGGTATGTGACATGAATGTCGGTGAACTCGTACATGTGATTGCGGATGCCCATATTTATGACAGACATATTCCGATTATAGAAGAATTAATCAAACGTCCGCAGTACGACGCGCCGAAATTTACGCTTAATCCTGACGTAAAAGATTTCTATGAATTTACACGCCATGACGTATCCGTGGAGAATTATATAACGGGTGAACAGATTACGGATATTCCGATTGCAATTTAAGATATGGGGATTAGGAGAGAGACAGTATGAACATGATTGCGGCAGTGGATAGCAATTGGGCTATCGGTAATAAGAATAAATTATTGGTCAGCATTCCGGCGGATATGAAGATGTTCCGCCAGGAAACTACCGGTAAGGTAGTGGTAATGGGCAGAAAGACTTTGGAATCATTCCCTAATCAGAAACCGCTTCCGAATCGCACCAATATAGTGCTGACACAGAATAAGTCTTACAAAGTTGATGGAGCCATTATTGTATATTCCATTGAGGAACTTTTAGAAGAATTAAAAAAATATGACACCAATGACGTTTATATTATCGGGGGAGAGACTATTTACCGTCAGATGCTTCCGTATGCGGATGTGTGCCATATGACCAAGATTGATATGTCTTATGAAGCAGATGCTTATTTCCCAAATCTGGATGAGGATGATGAATGGGAGATTACGGCAGAGAGTGATGAACAGGTATACTTTGATATTACGTATGCCTTTGTGAAATACGAACGTAAGAAATAAAAGGAATTGTTGTACGCATGAGAATACTTCACACCGGTGATTTGCATATTGGAAAAACTGTGAATAATTTTAATATGTTGGAAGACCAGAAACATGTGTTGACCCAGATGGTCGAACTGGTCAAAGAGAAGGACGTTCAGGTTTTCATTATTGCCGGTGATGTGTATGACAGGGCGATACCGACTGCGGAAGCGGTTAGTGTATTTGATGATTTTATTGAGAAACTGCATGCGACAGGTGTGACGATTCTTTGTATCAGCGGGAATCATGATTCGCCGGAGAGACTTTCTTTTGCACAGGAAATACTGGAGAAAAAGGGAGTTCATTTTGAAGGAGTATATAAGGGCAGATGCAAACAGGTACGGCTTACGGATGAGGACGGACCTGTTGTTTTTACGCTTATGCCTTTTGTAAAGCCGGCGCTTCTTTCGGCAAACACATCTGACATGGCTGTCAGGAGCATGCTTGCCGATATACCGCGACAAGATGAAAAAGAGAGACATGTCCTGATTACCCATTATTTTGTTACAAATGCCGGAGCACAACCGGAATTGTCTGACTCGGAATCCCATGTGCTTGTGGGAGGACTGGATAATGTGGACTGTTCTTTATTTGCAGGATTCCATTATACAGCACTCGGGCATATCCATAAGCCTCAGAGGATGGATAAGGACAATTCTTTATACGGTCCGGTAGTATATGCCGGTTCGCCGCTTGCCTATTCATTTTCCGAATGCGGACAGCAGAAGGGGATCGTATATGTGGAACTGGATGGGAACGGAGTTGCCCGGATTGAAAACCTGCCTCTGACACCGCTTCGAAAGATGAGAAAATTAAAAGGAAATTTAACTAATCTGACAGACCCACTGGTTGTTGCCATGGAGCCCTGTGAAGATTATTTGCAGATAACGCTTACGGATGATGAGGAGTTGATTGATCCGATTGGGACACTTAGAAGAGTATACCCTAATGTTATGCAATTACTGTTTGAAAAAAGAGAAAAAGAGACCGTAGGAGAATTTACGGTAGGAAGCGATATGGAAGATAAGCCGATTGCGGAATTGTTTGCGGATTTTTATGAACTGCTCCGCGGACAAAGACCGGATGAGGCAAGGGAAAAAGTGATTAAAGAGGTTATAGAAGAAACAGTATGAAACCGCAAAAACTGATTCTTAGCGGCTGGGGGCCGTATAAGGATGAAACCGTGATTGATTTTACAAAATTGAATACGGAACTTTTTCTGATTACCGGACAGACAGGTGCCGGTAAGACAACGATTTTTGATGCGGTTGCTTATGCCCTGTTTGGAATTTTAAGTGGTGAAGTACGCGAAAAAGGTACGGTGAGAAGTGATTTTGCGGATGAGAATACGAAGACCTTTGTGGAATTGTTTATGACCCATAAGGGATTGCCGTATCACATTGTCCGCAATCCGGAATATATGCGTCCGAAAAAGAAAAAGGGCGGAGAAAGTGCTTTCACTAAAGAAAAAGAGAATGCAGCACTGACTCTACCGGATGGAAGTATGATAGCCGGTAATCAGGATGTTACGTCTAAGATGGAAGAGATTCTTGGTGTGGACGGCAGGCAGTTTCGACAGATTTCCATGATTGCACAGGGGGAGTTTGCGAGGATGCTTTTGGCAAGTCCTGCTGAGAAAACCGCTATTTTCCGTGAACTTTTCGGTACCGGTATTTACGCCGCCGTTCAAAGCGGACTTAAAGAGCGTTCATCGAATTTATACCGTGATTTTATGAATTATAAGCACAAAATGGAAGAAGATGTGGATTTTGTGTCCTTGAAGGAAGAGGAGTGGGAACAACTCACTTCCCCTGAACAGCCGGATTATGAAGCGCTTGAGCGGTATTTGGAAACGCATCTGGAAGAACGCAAGACGCTAATACGTGATATTAAGAAAAAAGAGGATTCTTTACAGGACAAATTGTTAAAACGTAAAGAAGAACTGACTAAAGCCAGGGAAATCAACAAACGTTTTGAAGAGTTGGAAGTGAGTAAAGAACGTTTGGATGAACTGGAAAGTAAGCAGGACTATTTTCAAAAGCAAAGAGAGAAAATTGCTGTTTTACAGGCGGCAAGACTTTTGGCATTGGAAGAAAAAACAGTTATACAGGCGATTCAGGCTGCAGAGGATGAGAAGAACCACCTTGAACGGATGAAAGCATCGTATGCGGCGTGCGTGGAAGAAATGAAAGCCCAGGAGGCCATTTTTACAGACAGGGAGAACATCCGGGCGGCTTTTGTTCTGCGTACGCAGATAAAAGAAAACGAACAAGCCTTGGAACAGTCAACGCACAAAATAGAAGAAAACCGTGTATTCCTTGCTAAGGCTCAGGAAGCGTATTTGGATGCCAACAAGGTGTATGAAGAAGAAAAGAAACATTTTGAAGAGGCGGATAATCTGTACAAGAATGCGGTTATCGGTATCGCCGCGAATTATGTAAAAGAGGGAGAGCCGTGTCCGGTATGCGGCTCATTGGAACATCCGCATATTGCCAAACTGGCAGAGGAAGTACCGGATGAGAAAGAACTTGAGAAGTTGAAAGTTCGAATGGAAGCGGCACAACAGACGGCAAACCGATTCTACGAAAATGCACTCCGTTATAAGAACGAGGAGAAGGTTTTCGGGAAAGAAAAGGATGAATTGCAGGATAAGCTGACTGAACTGCTGCAGAAGAAAGAAGGTCTTTCGAAAGAGATACAGGAGTATATTGCGACTGTGACATCGGATAGTTTCGAACAGACGCTGCTTAACTATGTAGAAAATCAGTCCAAAGCAGAAGAAATCCGTAAGCAGACAGAAATGTCAGTTGCGGAATATGAAAGAAAATGCCGGGAAAGCCGGGAGGCAAGAGAGGAATTTGACAGGAAGAAGACCGCGGAAGGTTTTGCGGATGAGAAACGGTATACAGAAGCTGTGAAGAATTTGGATATGCTTGCAAAGATTGAAGAGGAAACTTCTGCTTATCGGGAGAAATTGCATGCAGCGCAGGAACTTTATGCGCATTTGAAGGAAGCGCTGAAAGGGCAGAAACGCAGGGATCTTGAGCAGGCAGAGCAGGATTTCGAGGAAAATCAGAGTGTGCTTACAGATATCCGAAAGAAACTTCAAGGTGAATTGACATCGTTGCAGCAGGTAGAGAGAAGTCTTGCCGGTATCCGCAAAAATCGCAGGGAGGCGGAGGAAATCCGGGCAGAGTACGGGATTGTTAAAGATTTGGACGAACTTGCAAACGGCAACAATTCACGCAGGCTGGTTTTTGAACAATATGTGCTGGCCGGATATTTCGAGCAGATATTAAAGGCGGCCAATCTCCGTCTGTATGACATGACGGACGGAAGATATGAACTTATTCGCGCAAAACAGGTGAGTGACGGACGAAAGAAAGATAATTTGGAAATACTGGTTATGGATTACTATACCGGTAAAGAGCGTTCGGTTAAGACTCTTTCCGGTGGCGAGACTTTTAAGGCATCTTTAGCACTTGCGCTTGGAATGAGCGATTGCATACAGGCTCGAAACGGCGGTATCCGCGTGGAGACGTTGTTTATTGATGAAGGGTTTGGGGCATTGGATGAAGAGTCGCTGGAACAGTCTTGCGCAGTATTGCAGTCTTTGGCTGGTTCGGACCGTATGATTGGGATTATTTCCCATGTGCCGGAACTTAGGGAGCGGATTGAAAGCCAGATTATTATCGAAAAGAAAAATTACGGAAGCAGTGTAAAAATCCGTTCTTAACAGAACGGTACTACTTGGGAGCGGTAGAATGAAGTATAGAAAAAGAAAAGTGGCGGGTCTGCTTGCCATTGTGACAGCATGCAGTCTGTTGTGTGCCTGTAAAGGGAATATAGAAAATAAGAAAGTGGTACTGACTACCGGCTTTGAAAAGGATGAGATTTTCCGCATTGAGGAAGTTTCCTGTTCAAAGGCTGAGATTATGGTGTATTTGACGAATATGCAGAACCGCTATGAAAGTGTATATGGTAGTGAGATTCTGAATACGCAGATTGACGGAGTAACGCTGGAGGAAAATGTCAAAGAGACTGCACTTGCCAATATGGCGCAGGTAAAGGCCATGACTCTTCTTGCAGGTAAACATGGAGTTACCCTCACCGACGAAGAACAGGAACTGGTAAAAACGGCAGCCAAAGAGTATTACGATTCATTGAATGCAAAAGAAATATCGTTAATGTGTGTGAATGAGGACACGATTGTGTCGTTGTATAGTGAATTCGCATTGGCAAATAAACTGTATCATTATCTGATTAAGGATATCAATCCGGAGATTAGCGATGATGAAGCCAGAACCATAACGGTGGAGCATATTTTGATTAAGACCTATAATGTGGATGAGAACGGAAATCGTGAAGAGTATTCCACTTATTCCAAACAACTGGCAAAAGAAAAAGCACAGGAAGTATTGAAGAGAGCCAAATCCGGTGAGGATTTTCATGTGCTTGCAGGAGAATACAGTGAAGATAAGACTTTGACGTATTCATTTGGTAAAGGAGAAATGGAAGCCGGTTTTGAAGAAGCGGCGTTTAATCTTGGAAATGATGAAATCAGTGATATTGTAGAAACAAAGCACGGCTATCACATTATCAAATGTATCAGTACCTTTAACCGCGAAGTAACGGATGAAAATAAAAAGAAAATTGTAGAGGAGAGAAGGGAAGAGGTGTTTGGAAAGGAATATGAAAATTTTGTTCTTTCCCTTACTAAAAATCTGAACAAAGAATTGTGGGAAACCGTTTCATTTATTCATGATGAGGAAGTGGTTACATCTGATTTTTTTGAAGTGTATAACTCCTATTTTGAGGACTACCAAATCCCATAAAAGTCTATGTTTATGAAATTTTAAGAAATGCGCAAATCCGCATGAAATAGAGGGTTACAAGGAATTATTAGCACTCGGATTACTTGAGTGCTAATTTTGCCTTGACTTTTATTTTTTACAGCATTACACTTGATTTTAGTGAATAAAAACATGTTTCCTGCGTGATGGAAAGAAAAGCAGAGTAAGAAAGGATAGTGATTGATTTATGGCAGAAAAACATGGAAGTTTATCAATTAACAGCGAGAATATTTTCCCGATTATTAAGAAATGGTTGTATTCGGACCATGACATTTTTTACAGAGAGTTAATCTCAAATGGTTGCGATGCGATTACTAAATTGAAAAAGCTGGATATGATGGGCGAATATACTTTGCCAAATGATTACAAGGCTAAAATTCAGGTAGTGGCAGACCCGGCCAATAAGACTCTTAAGTTTATTGACAATGGTCTTGGTATGACAGCCGATGAAGTAGAAGAGTATATTAACCAGATTGCTTTTTCGGGTGCGACTGATTTTATTTCTAAATATAAAGATAAGACAAATGACGACCAGATTATCGGTCATTTCGGTCTTGGTTTCTACTCCGCATTTATGGTGGCGGATGAAGTGCATATCGATACACTTTCATACAAAGATGGTGCACAGGCTGTTCACTGGGAATGTGACGGCGGCACAGAGTTTTCTATGTCTGATGGTGACAGAGCAGAGGTGGGTACAGAAATTACATTATTCCTGAATGAAGATGTATTGGAATTCTGTAATGAATATAAGGCAAGAGAAGTAATTAAGAAGTATTGTTCCTTTATGCCTACGGAGGTTTATTTAATTAAGGCAGATACAGACCAGACAGAGACAATTAATGAAGAAGACAAACTGCCTACCGACGAAATCGTAGAGACAATTACTCCGGAAAAACCGGAAGACAAGATTCGTCTTAAGATTAAGAAACGTCCGGAATTATTAAACGAGACACAGCCTCTTTGGACAAAGAGCGCAAGCGAGTGCAGCAAGGAAGATTACCTGGATTTCTATCGTAAGGTATTCATGGACTATAAGGAGCCGTTATTCTGGATTCATTTGAACATGGACTATCCGTTTAACTTAAAGGGTATTTTATACTTCCCTAAGATTAATACAGAGTATGAATCAATCGAAGGAACCATTAAGTTATACAACAACCAGGTATTTATTGCGGATAACATCAAGGAAGTAATTCCGGAATTCCTGTTATTATTAAAGGGTGTGATTGACTGTCCGGATTTACCGCTTAATGTATCCAGAAGTGCGCTTCAGAATGACGGATTTGTTAAGAAAATCTCTGAGTACATCACTAAGAAAGTGGCAGATAAACTTTCCGGCATGTGCAAGACGGAAAAAGAAGAATATGAGAAGTACTGGGATGATATCAGCCCATTTATCAAATTCGGCTGCTTAAAAGATGATAAGTTCTGCGAAAAGATGACAGACTACATTCTCTTTAAGAACTTAGACGGTAAATATATGACATTACCGGAATGCTTAGAAGTAAAACCGATTGATGTAGAAGACGGTGAAGATAATGCAGATGTGGAAGATTCCGTAGAGGCTGCAGAAACAGCAGATGAAGCGGAAGAATCTGCAAAAGAAAAAGTGATTTACTATGTAACGGACGAACAGCAGCAGAGCCAGTACATCAATATGTTCCGTCAGGCTAAGATGGATGCCGTGATTCTAAATCACAATATCGACCAGCCATTTGTTTCCCAGTTGGAAGCAAAGAACGAAGGTATTAAGTTTATGCGTATTGACGCGGACTTAACCGATTCTTTCATGAGTAAGACAAGTAAGAAGGCTCAGGAAGAAATGAAGGCACAGGCAGAAGAATTGCAGAAAATCTTCAAGAAAGCGCTCAAAAAAGAGAACATCACCGTGAAGGTTGAAAAATTAAAAAATAAGAAGATTTCATCCATGATTACGGTTTCTGAAGAAGCAAGAAGAATGCAGGATATGATGAGAATGTATGCGATGAACGGTATGGGAATGGGGGCTTTCGGTAACGAAGGCGAGACACTTGTTTTAAATGCTAATCATCCGCTTGTACAGTATATTCTTACCAATCAGGAAGGTAAGAATACTAAAATGTTCTGTGAACAGCTTTATGATCTTGCCAAATTGCAGCATGCTCCGCTTGAAGTAGATGCAATGACAAGATTTGTACAAAGAAGTAACGATATTATGTGTGCGTTAAATGAATAATGAGGTAAGGGTATGAAAAAGAGGGTATTGGCTATCGCACTTGTTCTGTGTATGTCGATAATGTCCGTTGCATGCGGAAAACAGCAGGTAAATACGGAGGTCCCAAAAACGGAAGAAGCATCAGAAGTTGTGGGAGTACAGGAACAGGAAACGGCTACAGAGGTGTCAAATGAAACTGCAGATCCGGCAAAAGAGAATATTGTAGGCATGAATCTACTTTCCAACGGTGATTTTTCCGAAGGAACAGAGAACTGGGGAACCTATATCACAAAAGGCGGAGCCGGCTCATTTGAAGTAATAGAAGAAATCGGGGTTTTTAATATTACTTCCACCGGAACGGAAGATTATTCCATACAGTTATACTATGATGAATTCCCGTTAAAGGTTGGTGGGGTTTATGAATTTGCATTTGATATATCTTCGGATATGCCCCGTGTGGCATCAGCCAGAATCCAGTTAAACGGCGGTGATTATAAGGGTTATGTGGAAGGAACCTTTGATATTACGAAAAATATACAGAGGATTTCTTATCAGTTCACCATGGAGGATACCGATCCGTTACCACGTCTTTGTTTTAACCTGGGAACACCTAAGGAAATGGATTATTACAAAGACAAACATAAGATCTTTTTGGATAACATTGAAGTAAAACTTGTGGATGCGTCCGATATTGTTGAAATGGAAACAGTGGACTTGTCTGTGGACTGTAATGTGAATCAGATCGGTTTTCTGCCGGAAGGCAAGAAGACGGTTACGATAAGCAGTGCAAATCCGGGAAGTGAATTTGATATTGTAGATGAGAACGGAACTGTGGTATATACAGGAACTCTTTCCGGTGCATATGATGATTCCCTTATTTCGGGAGAAATTGTTTATCATGGTGATTTCAGTGATTTTACCACTCCGGGAACATATAAGGTTGTAAGCAAAGACGGTGCAGAGTCCTATCCGTTTATCATAGCGGACGGCGTTTATAATGATTTATTAAAAGATACCTTCCGCATGCTCTATTTACAGCGTTGCGGTATGGAATTGACTGCAGATTCGGCCGGAGATTTTGCGCATCCTGCATGTCATACACAGGAAGCAGTTATTTACGGAACCGATCAGAAAAAGGCAGTAAGCGGCGGCTGGCATGATGCCGGTGACTATGGCCGTTATGTAGTGCCGGGAGCACAGACAGTACAGGATTTATTAATGACATACGAAGATTTTCCTGAGATTTGGAATGGCCCGGATGCGGACAATATGGGTATTCCTGAAAGCGGAAACGGTATTCCGGATATTTTGGATGAAGCCAGATATGAACTGGATTGGCTGCTTATGATGCAGGATGAACAAAGTGGCGGAGTATATCATAAACTTACATGTCTGGATTTCCCTGGCTTTGTAATGCCGCAGGAGGAAACGGAAGCATTATATCTTGCACCGATTTCTACAGCGGCAACTGCAGATTTTGCGGCAGTAATGGCTAAGAGTTCACAGGTTTACAAAGATATTGACCCTGCTTTTGCAGATGCCTGCCTGGATGCATCTTTAAAGGCATGGGGATATCTTGAAGTGACAAATAAAAAGGTGTTCAGTAATCCTGAGGATGTCCTTACGGGAGAGTACGCTGACGGACAGGATAAGGATGAGAGATTCTGGGCAGCAGCCGAATTATATAAGATTACACAGGAAGAAAAATATAAAGTCCTGTTGGAAGAAACCATGGAACTCTATATCCTTCAGGGATATGGATGGCAGGAAATGGGAAGCTACGGATTGCACGCTTATCTTTCCCTGGATGAATCCTTACAGAATCCTACCTACGTTGATAAAATCAAACAAATGGTAGTAGAAAAAGCGGATAAATTGCTGGCCGCAGCAGAAGCGGACGGCTATGGGGCCGCGATAGTGACTTATAACTGGGGAAGTAACCTGACCATTTGCAGTAATGCAAGAACACTTATGTTTGCGGCTCAGTTGACGGGTGATAACAAATACAATGATTGCGCAACTCACCAGTTACAGTACATTCTGGGTGAAAATGCACTGTCATACTGCTATGTAACAGGATACGGCAGTTTGTATTCATTGAATGTACACCACAGACCTTGTATCGTTACCGGCAAGGTTATGAAGGGAATGGTAGTCGGCGGTCCAAACCAGAATCTGGAAGATCCGTTTGCAAAGGCACTCCTTGCTGATATGCCGCCTGCAAAATGTTATCTGGACAATAACCAGAGTTTTTCAACAAATGAAGTTACTATTTATTGGAACAGTCCATTCATTTATTTCTTAAGCAGTCAGATGTAAAAAGAATAGAATAAAGCAATATGCCTCTGTCAAAATGACAGGGGCATATTTTTTGCTGTTTATTGCCCCGGTTCGGCAATGCGGCTGACACCGACATAGATGTCGGAAATGGCGTACCAGGTCGGATAATCGGTATTCCCGGTTGCAGGAAGGTCGAAGATTCCCTGGAAAGTACGCACGGCTTCAGCGGTGGCGGGACCGTAGATGCCGTCGGCATTGATACGGGGAATGGCAGGGAAATTACGTGCAATACGGTTTAACTGTTCCTGAATCTGGTATACCTTCTGACCGGAAGAACCGACGGTCAAGGTATAACCGGGATAGGAGGAAGGCACACCACTGATGGCCTGTGCAGTATTGATATACATGTCATTTCCGTAGTAGTAGCGGATGATTTCGATGGCACTGTAGCCTTCATCCCCCAGATATTTGCTGCCCCACTGGCTTAATCCGCTGCATGTGACACGTCTGCCGTCGCAGTAAGAAGTCAGAATCGGCTGACGTATACCGGGACGGGACAAATAATTGGCAAAAATGGAATCCACCAGATAGTCGATATTGGAAAAGATATTACGTCCATAGATCCATTTTTGGTCGTATGCAGTACTGGAAGTAATGGTAAAGGGCTTGAGCTTGGCGGTATACCATTCGGTGTAAACCCTATTTAGTGTAAACGACATAATTGCCAGAATATTGGCATAAATAGCGCTTTCCGGCCAGGTGGCATAGATTTCGCTGCTGGCAACATTTTTAATATAGTCTTTATACGGAATGTAGTAATTTGGTGCAGAATCATCATCCGGAAGACCGTCGTGGACGATGATGTATTCCGGAATTACTACCTGGCTTAGTACGATTTCTCCGGTATCCGGAAGCGGTTTGATTTCTTCTTCCGGAATTTTAGGCGGATAATCGTAATTTAATGTATGTGGCGGAATGAATATATTATCCTGTGCCGGTTCTTCGGGTTCCCTTTCTGCAAGAGGTAAAAGGCGTACATTCTGTATTGCCAGTTCGTCTGCCAAAAGCTGGGTTCCCGTGATAGTAGTCGTTTCATAGCCGGGAGCACTGATGGTGATGTCGTATTGGGAGTAAGGTTGAGGTTCCTCCGGAACCATGCTGTATTCCAAAGGCGGAGTCGGTAGAGTCAGTGTCTGTGTCTGACCGGATGAATTGGTTGTCACTTCTTCCCTGACAGACCGGTTACCGGCGTCACTTGTGACGGTGACTTTTGCGCCGGAAATGGGAATAAGGGCATTTTGCGAATATACATTTATCTGAAGTGTTCCGTTATCAGGTAAATCCGGAAAGGTTGATGTGAAGTCCATAGATTCTCCATTAAAAAGGGTACTTATTTTATGTATATGGAGATATGGTAAAAAGTGTTCCCGACGTTGCAAAATTGGGGGCGGTAATGTTATACTTAAGAAGATTATGTGACAAAGGCAGGTGAGGGAGTTGTCGGACAAAATTGCAAGATATATTGCAGGTGAATTTGAGTATGAAGGCGGTTCACTTGTTTTTTCCTGTTCTAAGATTGAATTGAACCTTTCGCAGGGAGAGAGCGTTACGGATTCCTTTACCATAAAAGAGGAGTCGGACAAGGAATTCCATGCCCGGATTTATTCTTCTAACCTTGTTATGAAATGTGATAAAGAGGAGTATGACGGACGGGAGATTACAGTTACCTATAAGACGGATACTGCGGATAAGTTATCCGGAGAAGTTATTAAAGGCGAATTCCAGATTGTCAGTGATATGGGCGAATATGTAATTCCTTATGTAATTACCATCCGTCATGAGACAATAGATTCTTCGCTCGGAAACATCAAAAATCTGTTTCATTTTGCCAACCTTGCCAAAACAGATTGGGCAGAAGCGGTAAAACTTTTTGAAAGCGATGAATTTGAAGCGGTTTTAAACGGTAATGATGCAAGATACCGTAATTTGTACAGGGGTCTTTCGCTGAAAGGGGAAAGCAACCGTAATCTGGATGAATTTTTAATTGGTGTGAATAAGAAAAAAGCAATGGAATTTGCACCGGATAAAACCCAGGTCAAGATTGTTAATCCATTCGATATGGCACCGCAGGCGGTACGAATCAGCAGGAACGGTTGGGGACATCTTGCTGTCAATGTGCAGGCAGACGGAGCGTTTATCGTTGTTTCCAAAGAACGGCTTTTGGATGATGATTTTCTTGGCAACAGATGTGAGTTTACTTTTTACATAAAAGAGGATGCACTGCATCCGGGGAATAATTTCGGGCGTATCCGTTTTACGCATGCGTGCGGATCTTTTGATGTGGAAGTCCAGGTTGTTTATAAACCGGACAAACGGACCATTCATGCAGCACATCAGGAAAAGCGGATGATGTACTCGCTTACAAGATATTATCTTGATTTTAAGATGAAACGTCTTTCCCCATCCAAGTGGTTGTCACAGACCAAAGAATTGTTAAATCACAGGCGTAATATCGATGCGGATAGTATCGACAGCAGTCTGTTTGAAGCACATGTTCTGCTTACACAGGAACATTATAATGAGGCTAAATTTTTGCTGGACGGAGCAATAGACAATCCGGAGGAACTGGAAGATACAAGATACTGCTATTATCTGTATCTGACATGTTTGTACAACGGGGATGAATATTATTCCCAGCAGATAGCGGACAAGATAACGGCCATTTACAAAAAACAACCCGATAATTGGCGCATCGGTTGGCTGCTTTTATACCTTCCGGGCGAATTTACGCGTAATGACAGCGTCAAATGGAATTTTGTTATGCAGTTGATTCAGCAGGGGTGCCACAGTCCGGTTATGTATCTGGAAGCCTTAATACTGTTAAACCGGACGCCGTCCATGTTAATCCATTTACAGGAGGCAACGCTTAGGATACTTATATTCGGCGCCAAGATGCAGTATCTTTCAGATGAATTGATGCAGCAGGTGGTGTCTATTGCGGCGCGTACCAAGGAATATAACAAGGATATTCTTAAGGTACTGATGCCATTATATGAGAAGCAACCCACGCAGGAAGTACTGCGTGTAATTTGCATGCAGCTTATGAAAGGTGAGCGCTGCGATAAAGAAAGTTTTGTCTGGTATGAAAGAGGAATCCGTGAGAATCTTCCGCTTACCAAGCTGTATGAGAATTATATGATGAGTATGGATATCCGTAGGGAGCAGGAGATACTCAGGAATGCGTTGATGTATTTTTCTTATCAGTGTGCCCTTCCGGGAGAGTATACGGAATATTTGTACCATTATGTAGTGAAAAACAGGGAGAATATAGGTGATTTGTATGAAGTGTATGCTCCCCAGATCGGACGTTTTATTATCAAACAGCTCTATGCCGGTAAGATAAACAGCAATCTTGCGTATCTGTATCAGGAGGTATTGCTGAAGGAAATGGCAACGCCTGATAATATCAGACAGTTTGCGGAAATTGTATTTTATAACAGAATCTGCGTGGCAGATGATGATATTGTGAATGTCATTGTGCTCGATGACCGCATCAAAACAGAAATGGTATACCCGGTCACGGGAAGAACGGCTTATGTATTGCTTTTTAGCAATGAACATACCATCCTGCTTGAGGATGTTTCGGGGAACCGTTATTTTGGTACAAGAGAATACCAGACGGAATGTTACTTTTTCCCAAGGAGATTTATTCCGCTGTTAAGCGAGCATGCAAAGGACAGCATCCCTTACAATCTGTTTGTGTGCGGGGACAATAAAGAACTTTTTGCACTTACATCCAAAAATGCAGACCGTTGCCGTTATCTTGCAGACAGTGAATTGCTGGAAGAAGACTATCGGGAACAACTGCGGATGAGTCTGCTTATCTACTATTTTGAGCAGGATGATAATGCCAACCTGGAAGAGGTTTTATCTGTTTTGGAATGGAATCAGATTCCGGCAAAAAATCGTGCGGAAGTGGTTAAATATCTGTCCATCCACGGTATGTATGAGAAGGCGTACCGCTTTACACTGGCCTTTGGTCCGGAAAATGTGGAAGCCAAGACGATTGTACGTTTTGCCAGAGGTTTGATTGAAGAAAATGTGATTACGGACGATGATGAATTCACCTGTATGTTATACAGTGCATTTGAGCGCGGCAAATACAATCAGGAAGTGTTGGAGTATCTGGTACGACATTATAAAGGCTTGTCTAAGAACCTGCGTAATGTTTGGCGCGCTACGGCAAGTTTTGATTTGGATACCTACGAAGTCTGCGAAAGAATTCTGTTGCAGATATTGGAAACGGGAGCCTATATCGGTGATGAAGAAGACATTTACCGCAGTTATGTGGAAAGCGGTGCCAAGACTGATGTTAACAGGGCCTATCTGTCCTATAAGAGTTACGAATATCTGATTCGTGACAGGGTGGTCGGTGAATATGTATTTACGGGAGTGGAAAGCCTGTACGGACGTAACAGGACTATACCGTTTGTATGTATGCTTGCCTATTTAAAATATTACAGCGCCAAAACGGATGCCCTGACAGAAGAACAGAAAGAAATGATTGTATTTTTCCTGGAATTTTTATACACACAGAAAAATATTATCATGCCTTTTTTCGCAGCGTATAAGAATATATCAGATTGTGCACGTGAGATAGCGGATCACGTGATGATAGAATATCGTTGTAATCCGGACAGCTCGGTAGTGATTCATTATATTGTCAGTGGCAATGATGAAGATGAAAACGGGTATGTCCGTGAAGAAATGAAGAACATGTACGGCGGAATTTTTGTAAAAGAGTTCCTGTTATTCCATGGGGAGTCCCTGCAGTATTATGTAACGGAATCCTATGGCAACAGGGAGCAGTTGACAGAGAGCGGAACCATCAGCAAAAATGAGGAACTGGCGGCGGCTTCTTTTGACCGCTATTCCCTGATTAATGATATTGCCCTCTCGGTATCCCTTAAGGATTATACAACGGCAAAAGAGTTATTTGATGAATACGAACAGAAAGAATTTATGATGAAGGAATTGTTCACCCTTCAGTAAAGGAAAGACGATGATAAACGGTGAGAAGATGATAATCGGATATGACCTGTCCTATCGGTATGCGCAGATATCATACTGCCGCATCGGCGCGGATACGCCGCAGACTTATGCACCGGCGGACAAGGCCAGACAGTTTAATATTCCGCTCTGCCTTTTTAAAAGAAACAGCGTTAACCAATGGTTTCTGGGAAGGGAAGCACTTGCAGTCAAGGAACAGGAAGAGGGTCATTTTTTGGACAATCTTTTTATGCAGGCCCTGCAGCAGGAAGAAGTTGCGCTTGGAGAAGAGTCTTATGAGTGGATAGCGCTTTTGGCCCTTTTTATCAAGAGAAGTCTTTATCTTCCGGGGAAAGAATGTCGCCCGGAGAAGGTAAGTGGTATTATGTTTACGCTTCCTGTTTTGACGGAGAAAACCGTAGAACTGATGCAGCAGCTGATTGTTCTTTTGAATCTCCCCGAATGTAAAATTGCATTCCAGGGCAGGGAAGAAAGTATATATTATTACATTACCCGTCAGCCAAAGGAACTTTGGCGTGAGAATGTATTGATATATGACAGCAATGGTGAAAATATTATCGGATACCGGTTCAAACGAAATCAAAATACCAGACCGGTTGTTGCCTTTGTAGAGGAAAAAGAACTCGGCAGACTGTACGGTGATGATGAACAAAAGGACGGGCAGTTTCTGCAAATGGTACAGGAAAGTGCCAAAGCAGCAGATGCCTGTGCATTTCTTCTGGGTGAGGGTTTCCACGGGGAGTGGAGCCAGGATTCCCTGCGCCTTTTGTGTCACAACCGCAGGGTTTTTAAAGGAAATGACTTATACAGTAAAGGTGCCTGTTTCGGTATGCAGGAGAAAATGGCAGGTAAGAAGCAGACGGAAATGATTTTCCTGTCTAAGGATAAACTGCGTACCAATGTCGGCATGCAGGTAATGCGCTCATCACAGGAATCCTATCTGGCAGTATTGGATGGCGGTGAGAACTGGTACGACTGCAGCAAGGAATGGGATGTTATTTTGACACAGGGTAACGAACTGGTATTTACCCTGACACCGCTTGACGGACGGAATATCCGTAATGTGGAAGTTGTTTTGGATGAATTGCCTAAACGCAGGGATAAAATGACAAGGCTGCGTTTGCGTGCAACCATGAAGAGCAGCACTGTGATGGAAGTGGAAATTACGGATATGGGCTTTGGGGATTTTGCGCCTGCATCCGGTATGCGTTTCATGCAGCAGATAGATCTTAGTATTGGGGAAGTATGATGAGTACGGTTATTTTATGTAACGGAAATTATGCAAAAACTCCATATAGTCTGATTGCGGAGGATATCCGTTTGTTTTCTGTGGAAGAAGTATGTTTTTATATCTATAAGAATGCCTTTTTCCTGCAGGAAGACTTCTTTTGTGATTCCCTGATTGAATGGATAAAGACAGAGCTTAACCTGCCTGTTTTTGCCAATGAACTGGTTATGCTTAGGACAAAAGAGGATGCCCTTCTTAAGTCGGTTGAGTATTTGTTTTTGGCAACAGGATACTACGGTAATGAAGAATTCGAAAAAGTAAAGAGCGTAATTTGTGAGGGCAGCAGCCTTTCTGTGGAGGAACGCCGTAAAATGCGTGCGGATGTCTACTGCAGAAAGCAGAAATACAAATTGGCGTTATCGGAGTATGAGGAATTGCTGGCGCTTGTGCCGGATGAAGATGTGAAATTTGCGGCTAAACTACATCATAATATGGGAGTTTGTCATGCGGGGTTGTTTATGTATGACCGTGCGGCAAAGGAATTTAAAAAAGCATTTGATACGTATCCGAATACGGAAAGTTATGTGCAGTTTCTGACAGCTCTCAAACTTAGCAGTTCGCAGACAGAGTATCTGGCATATTTGGCGGACCATCCGGAGAGCTATCAGGATTCACTTGAAGTGGAGAACCGCTTGGAGAGTGCTAAGTCATTATGGAACAATGCACCAAGGGAAGACAGGATTGCAAGAATAACACAAGATGAGAACATTTCTTCTTATGAGGCTGTAGGGCAGTTGCTCGGACAACTGAAAGAAGAATATATGAGTATGATGAACAAGGGGTAACCTATGGGTTGGTTAAAAAATCTATTCACAAGAAATAGGGACGATGACTTTTTAATGGAAGATGAGCTGTGGGACGAGGACTATTATTACAGCAGTGAACGTTCCGACAGTAATGAAGATACGGATGAGTTTTATCTGTCAGAAACCGAAAAGCAAATGGGATCCGAAGATTCCGAGTGGGATTGGAATACTATTGTAAGTGACAGGACATATTTAAATATTAACGATGCGTATCAACGTGAGAAATACATCCGAAGCCTTGTGGAACAGGTAAAGGATGCTTCCACACAGTTGGATAAGTTGTCGTACGAATATAATGTGGTAACGGCAGTTCTTAAGGATATGGATGAATTGGAGGCACTGCCCTCATCCGAAAAGAACCGGATAACGGAGATAGCCAAGAAAATCCTGCACTACCAGAAAGAAAAGCAGGAATACCAGAATAAGAAGAGCCGCCTGACAGACAGTCAGTTTTACCGCATGGAGCAGTATGAAGATTCAGCCCCTCGTATATATGAGGATATGCATAAGGCGGAAAAGTACCGTGAGATGATAAAGGATGATTTGAGTCGTCTGGAAGGGGAAAAGCATGCTTTCCAGTACCGCAAAAGCGAATTAAAGCATGGTATGAATGACAGCCGCGGAATGGCGATTATCTGTATGCTTGCCATGGCATTGCTTTTGTGCATGCTTGCCGTTATGCAGTTCGGATTTGAAATGAAGACCGGAATCGGCTATGTGATTACGATTGTAGCCGGTGCCATTGCGCTTGCCGTAATATATGCACGTTTTATCGACCAGACAAAAGAGTTAAAGCGTGTGGAAAAAGGGATGAACCGCATTATTCTTTTGCAGAATACAGTCAAAATCCGTTACGTTAACAATGTGAATCTTCTGGACTACCTGTATTTAAAATACAGCGTTAAGAGCGCCCGTGAATGGAAGACGCTCTGCGATGTATATGAAGAAGAAAAACGCGCCAGAACCATTAACGAGATGAATGAGGAAGAACTGGATTACCAGCAGAGCGAATTGCTTAAGATACTACGTAATTACCAGTTAAGCGATGCCAGACTCTGGCTCCGCAGTCCGCTTGCATTATATGACCATCGTGAAATGGTGGAAATCCGCCACGAACATATTGTCAGACGCCAGAAACTGCGTGCACAGATGGACTATAACCGCCGTATGGCAAAAGAGGGCGAAAAAGAACTGCGTGCCTTTATCGCAGAATACCCGCAGCACTCCAAAGAAGCCATCGCCATGATGGACCGCTATTCATAACCGCCAAACACCGTACTACTCCCACCCACACAGGGACAGGGGGCACGCCGGAAGGGGATTTGAAACAAGTTCTCCGATGCAAGAACGTCTAAAGTATGTATGGAAATTCCCGGAGACACCGTCCCAAAAACTCGAAAGGGGAGGCGCCCCATAGGGGTTTCGCATGACTTTTATACAATTATTAGTTTATCTTCACTTTGCGAAGTTTCCATTTGCCGCGAGAAGGTTGTTTGAGCTCCACAAGGGAAACGCAAGGTGCGCGTATACGCGCAATATTAAATTCAAAAAGCACGGCTACGACATGCTGGCATGTCAGTCCGTGCTTTTTTGAATTGATATGCTGCTTTGCAGCATACCTTGCGTTTCCTTATAGTGGAGCGAGTTTACTGGTAGCGGCAAAAATGGAGACTTCGCAAAGTGTTAGATAATCTTTAATTGTATAATCTGAATAAGAAACCCCTATGGGGCGCCTCCCCTTTCTCAGACAGTTTGGGACAAACGGTGTCACCGGCAATTTTCATACCACACAAGACGTTCTATACATCGGATAAAAAAGTTTCAAATCCCCTCCCGGCGTGCCCC
>JAGATU010000055.1 GCA_017621115.1 Lachnospiraceae bacterium | reverse complement strand
AGTGATATTGTAATTGTTACATTAAACGAGTCGTTGGAAGAGTATGTGAAACCATATGAAGAAATCATCGGTCCGGTATCGACGGATAAATGGGTAATGGTGTATGCCGACAATTTCTATGAGGAGCATAAGTTCGGATTTAATAAGCCAATAGGTGACGGTACGCTTCTTTTGGATAACTGGTACCGTGAAGCCGACGGAGGTGTTTATTCATGGATGTTAACTTCAGGAAATGTAATGGATACTTTTTCAAGCGGTATGATTGATTACGTGTTAAATTACAGTCTTGAAGTAGTGGAAGAAAGCCCATACGAAGCATATTACCGTTTTGTGTGTGAATACGAAAATGTGTATGTCCAGGATGATGGGGAAGTCCTGAATCCAATGGTTCTTATCCTTGGCTCATTTGTAATTGCCGCTGTTTTCTTTGCAATTAACTGTTTTGGGAAGAAGGGTAAAAAGACTACAACAAATTCCACGTATGTAGCAGGCGGCCGTCCTGTAATACGCTTTATGGAAGACCGGTTCCTGCGCAAATCCCTTAACCGTGTCAGAATCCAGAGTGATTCAAGTTCCGGTGGCGGAGGAGGCGGCGGAGGAAGCCATCATTCCGCAGGCGGAAGCAGCTTTGGCGGAGGCGGACACCGCAGATAATATATGTTGAAATAAAAGAGGAGAATGATGCATCCGCGTAAAAACGGCAGCACATTCTCCCTTTTTGATTATTTATACGGATTCGGCGGAGAGGTCAAAGGCAATATTAAGACCTTCCGACAAAGTAAAGCCGAGACGTTTAATAGTAGAATCAATGTCCTTGGTGGTGACATACATATTATGCATGTCGTAAAGAGTTTCCTTGGTGTCTTCCGTAAAAAATTCAATATTATTTTTGTGATTGATGTTGATGCGTTCGACGGCATCATTTACTATGGTGGCAGCATCAACGACAGTGGGAATGCCTATGGCAATTACCGGAACGCCAAGACTTTCCTGTGTGAGGGAATGCCTGTGATTCCCGACACCGGAACCGGGATGGATACCGGTATTGGTAATTTGTATGGTACGTGTAAGACGCTTGGTGCTTCTGGCAGCCAGAGCATCAATTACAATAATAAGGTCCGGCTTTGTGGAATTTACGACACCGCTGACGATTTCGGCAGTTTCCATACCGGTTTTTCCCATGACACCGGGGACCAGTCCGCTGATTTGAGGAACTTTTTTACCGCAATAGGCAGCAGGACCGAACTGACGCAACATATGCCTTGTGATATTGATATGGTCCAGAACTTCCGGGCCAAGTGCATCAGCGGTAACGTCACGGTTTCCCAAGCCGACAACGAGTACGGATTTTTCGCTGTCAAGAGTTTTACTCTCAATACATGCATCCAGAAGCTCCTGTAAATGTTTGGCGATACAGACAGAGACTTCCCGATGGTAACCTTCATCCGGTTCCGTCAGGGCATCCGCTTCCAAGGTAATATAAGTACCGATTGGTTTTCCCATTGCTTTTGCTCCGTTTTTGGTGGTAATCTGTACGTGGGTAACGCGGATGGTATCGGAGGCATCATTATAAGTATCAACGATGATGCCACGCATTTCACCGTTAGCTTCTTCTATAAATTCGCGTGCTTCCAATGCAAGGTCGGTTCGTATGGGAAAATAAGCCATGGGGAAACTCCTTTTTTTCTATTAATTGATGTATGGAATGTTTGCGCAAGTATTGTATTTGTATTTTAATACTATGCGGACAGAAGTTATTTTTTGCAGAAGACGAAAAAATATGTACAAAAAAGCCTAAAATCAATAAAACTATTGAAAATAACTATTGACAATAAAGGACTCTTAACCTAAAATAAAATACGCGTGTTTACATCGAATCGTCCGTGTCCGGCTTAGATGTATCACTTACCAGTAAAGTAGATGAATGATCAGGAGGTGTAGATCTTGGCTAATATCAAATCCGCAAAGAAGAGAATCTTAGTAAGCAGAGCTAATGCAGAACGTAATAAAGCTATCAGATCCGGTGTAAAGACTTCTATTAAGAAAGTATACGCTGCAATCGATGCTAACGATAAAGAAGCTGCAAAGGCTGCTTTGTTAGAAGCTACAGCGACAATTGATAAGGCAACTTCTAAGGGAGTGTATCATAAGAATACTTCTTCCAGAAAAGTATCCCGTCTTGCAAAAGCTGTAAATGAAATGGCTTAATAAATGAATTTTTAAAGACACCCGTACCGTCATGCGGGTGTCTTTTTTATTACATAAAAAAGAATATTTCCGCATATCTTACTACATGGAAATCAGAGTAGTAATTCGTAGGACATGTGCGGTTCTGGTCGTGAGTATAATGCTTGCAGTTCTGTTTAGTGCGCAGCCAAAGGAGCCGAAGGCAATAAAAACGTACACCATATCGGAAAAAGAAGTATTTGGAAACGGCCCGGAGTGGGAAATGGTACAAACCTTCCTGCCTGTATTTGGATATATGTTTCATGAAGGGAATCATAATAATACTTATGAGGCGGCAATCGGGACATTGAGCCCATTGTATCAATATCTGATTACGCAGGAAGCAGTTTCAAAGAATGCGGAAAATAAGACGCAATTGGCACTTGGTGAGGAAATAAAGACACAGTTATTGGAAGAGAATGCAAAAAGTGTATTGGAAGAAGAACACACGGAAGATGACGTGGCAAAAGAGGTAAAAGAAACGGATACAGAGGACGAACAGACAGAAGTACCACAGGAAGAAGCAGATGTGGCTTCTGTCTTTTTGATGCCCGGTGAATTTGAGCCGGTACACACAAAACAGAAAGAATATGTTTGGGAAGAATATTCCGATCCGGAAATTATCCGGAAAGAGTTTTTTGCGGTGGATGCAACAACAGAGATTGAGGATGAGAGAATTAATCCGAAGACTCTGATGGAAAAAGATTTAACCATCGAAAAAGGAAACGGAGGTCCGCAGATTCTGATATATCATACGCATTCGCAGGAAACCTTTGCGGATTCTATTCCGGGGGATGAAAATACTTCCATAGTAGGAGCAGGTGAATATCTGGCTACACTTTTAAAGGAAGAGTACGGTTTTGAAGTGTTGCATCATACCGGTGAGTATGATGTGGAAACCAGGGATTATGCGTATTCGTATTCCCTGCCGAATATAGAGGCATTGCTTGAAGAATATCCGTCTGTTGAGGTTGTAATTGATTTGCACAGGGATGCGGTTGCTGAAGAAACGAAACTGGTGTCGACGCAGAATGGGAAACAGGCGGCGCAGGTGATGTTTTTTAACGGCTTATCCCATACCATAAAGCAGGGGGATATCGGATATTTAGAAAATCCGTACATAGACGATAATCTTGCGTTTTCGTTTCAGATGCAGGTTTTGTGTAACGAATATTATCCGGGTTTGACCAGAAGGATATATTTAAAAGGTTACCGGTATAATATGCACTTAAAACCCAAGACACTTTTGATTGAACTGGGAGCGCAGACCAATACCTGTGAGGAGGCCAGAAATACTTTGGATATTTTGGCGCATGTTCTTTCCATGTGCTTAACCGGGGAAGAATCATAAGCAGTAATTATCCGTTGACCTTGCAAACGCACTTTGCTATACTTATTCTTGACTTTTTGCGGAGTTTCAGCAATGAGGAAGCAAAAAGAATTTGTAAAGGCAGGGTATTACATGTCAACAGTTGACCAGTCAAAGATTAGAAATTTCTGTATCGTGGCTCATATTGACCATGGTAAAAGTACATTGGCGGACCGTATTATCGAGCATACGGGACTTTTAACAAGCCGTGAGATGCAGGAACAGATTTTAGATAATATGGATATTGAGCGTGAGCGTGGTATTACAATCAAGGCGCAGACTGTCCGTACCGTTTATAAGGCTAAGGATGGCGAGGAGTACATTTTTAACCTGATTGATACACCGGGACACGTGGATTTTAACTATGAAGTGAGCCGTGCACTGGCTGCCTGTGATGGTGCGATTCTGATTGTCGATGCGGCACAGGGCATTGAAGCGCAGACACTTGCCAATGTATATCTGGCACTTGACCATAATCTGGATGTTTTCCCGGTAATCAATAAGATTGATTTGCCGAGTGCGGAACCGCAAAGAGTTATTGATGAGATAGAGGATGTTATCGGTATTGAAGCGCAGGATGCTCCGCTTATCAGTGCCAAAAACGGTATCGGTATCGAGGAAGTGTTGGAGCAGATTGTTGCCAAAATTCCGGCACCGAAGGGAGATGCAAATGCACCGCTCCGGGCTCTTATTTTTGACTCTTTATACGATTCTTACAGAGGCGTTATCGTATTCTGCCGTATTATGGAAGGTACGGTAACCAAGGGAACACCGATTAAGATGATGGCGACCGGTGCAACTTGTGAGGTAGTGGAAGTCGGTACTTTTGGCGCGGGACAGTTTATTCCCTGCGATGAATTGTCAGCCGGTATGGTAGGTTATATTACCGCATCTATCAAAAATGTAAAAGACACCGCAGTTGGTGATACCATAACTAATGCACAGAATCCATGTGCGGAGCCGTTACCGGGTTATAAGAAGGTAACTTCCATGGTATATTGCGGTATGTATCCGGCAGACGGAGCCAAGTATCCGGATTTGCGAGATGCTCTTGAAAAATTACAGCTTAATGATGCATCCCTGCATTTTGAACCGGAGACATCAATTGCGCTTGGGTTTGGTTTCCGTTGCGGTTTCCTCGGCTTACTGCATCTGGAGATTATCCAGGAGCGTTTGGAAAGAGAATACAACCTGGATTTGGTAACAACAGCACCGGGTGTTATATATAAAGTGCACAAGAGCAATGGCGAAGTGATTGAGTTGACCAATCCTTCCAATTTACCGGATCCTTCTGAGATAGAGTACATGGAAGAACCGATTGTAACGGCAGAGATTATGGTTACAACCGAATTTATCGGTGCGATTATGGGACTTTGTCAAGAAAGACGCGGACGTCAGCTTGGCATGGAGTATATGGAAGAGACGCGTGTACTTTTAAAATATGAACTCCCGCTTAATGAGATTATTTATGACTTTTTCGATGCTCTCAAATCCCGCTCCAGAGGATATGCGTCCTTTGATTATGAGATGAAGGGGTACGAGCAGTCCGAACTTGTTAAATTGGATATTTTGATTAATAAAGAAGAAGTGGATGCACTTTCCTTTATTGTGCATAAAGAGAGTGCGTATGAACGCGGAAGAAGAATGTGTGAGAAACTCAAAGAAGAGATTCCAAGACACCTGTTTGAAATTCCGATTCAGGCCGCAGTCGGCGGCAAGGTTATTGCCAGAGAGACCGTAAAGGCAATGCGTAAGGACGTGCTTGCTAAATGTTACGGTGGTGATATTACCCGTAAAAAGAAATTATTGGAGAAGCAAAAAGAAGGAAAGAAGAGAATGCGTCAGGTGGGCAATGTAGAAATCCCGCAGAAAGCATTTATGAGTGTATTGAAATTGGATGAAAACTGATAAATTACCGTTAAGTTTATATATTCATATTCCTTTTTGCAAAAAGAAATGCCTTTACTGTGATTTCCTGTCTGCTCCCGCGTGTTGGCGGGAGCGGGAAGATTACGTAAAGGCATTATTACGTGAAATTTCCGTTATGGCTAAGTCATGTGAGGAATACAGGATTATCTCCGTATTCTTTGGGGGAGGAACACCGTCACTTTTAAGCAGCTTGCAAATGAAACGGATAATGGCTGCCATAAGGAAAGGATATCATCTTTGTGAAGACGCAGAGATTACAGTGGAATGTAATCCTGCAACGGCCGATTTGCAAAAATTAGCCGCATTTAGGGACTTGGGAATCAACCGCTTAAGCATCGGTCTGCAATCGGCAAATGATAAGGAACTGAAGGAGTTGGGACGAATTCATAATTACCGTCAGTTCCTGGAAACATTTGATGCTGCCCGTAAGGCCGGTTTTGCCAATATCAATGTGGATATTATGTCTGCGCTCCCGGGGCAGACATATGAATCCTATATGCATACGCTTGCATCAGTTGTTGCATTGCAACCGGAGCATGTTTCGGCATACAGTCTGATTATTGAGGAGGGAACTCCTTTTTATGAGCGGTACGCTGTGGACTGCCGTGAACCAAAAGAGGTTGCGCAGACAATGGAATATGCGCCGATGTATTTACCCCTTCCGGATGAAGATACGGAACGTAGGATGTATCACGGTACTGTAAAGTTTTTGCAGGGCGAAGGCTATGTGCGCTATGAAATTTCCAATTATGCCAAAAAGGGTTATGAGTGCCGCCATAATATGACCTACTGGACCGGAATTGAATATTTGGGTCTGGGTCTTGGCGCAGCCTCCTATTTTAAGGGATGCCGTTACAAAAACACTTCCGATATGGAACTCTATCTTCAAAATGCCACAGAGAAAATTATCGAAGAAGAGTTGGTATTAACGGCAGAAGATAAAATGGAAGAATATATGTTTTTGGGACTCCGCTTGAAAAAAGGGGTGTCCATAGGTCTGTTTGAAAACCTGTTTAGGGTACCGATGGATACAATATACGGCAAAGAAATCGAAAAAATGAAAACCGAAGGATTATTGTTACAGCATGGCGATAAGTTGCGGTTGTCAAAAAAAGGAACGGACGTCGCCAATTATGTAATGTCTCATTTTATCTTGGATAAATAATGTTTATGGGGCGGTATGCCCCAGCCGTTCGTATTCGCTACGGAGTTTTTCCAGGGCTCTTTTTTCCAAGCGTGAAATATAACTTCTTGAAATATTGAAGTATTCACCGATTTCCCTTTGTGTTACTTCGCTTCCGGTAATCAGTCCGTAGCGCAGAAGTATGATTTCTTTTTCACGCTCATTTAAGCATTTGTCTATAATACTTCCTAAAAGAGAGAGGCTCTCACGGGTGTCCATATCATCAACAATGTCAGCCTGTTCCTGTTTTAATATATCGAGAAGACTGATTTCATTTCCTTCTTTGTCGGTTCCGATGGGTTCGTAAATTGAGACTTCCCGGGATGTCTTTTTTCGGTTGCGAAGCATCATTAAGAGTTCATTATCTATGCATTTTGCAGCATAAGTGGCCAGTTTTGAATTTTTATCCGTATCAAAGGAAAGAATGGCCTTGATTAATCCGATGGTTCCTATAGAAATAAGGTCCTGTGCTTCCATATCCGCATTTTGATATTTTTTTGCAATATGGGCGACAAGCCTGAGGTTACGTGTTATCAGTATTTCCTTGGCTTCTTGTGACTGTATGGGGGTTCCGTGGTTGAGCAGATACAAATATCTGTCTTCCTCCTCTTTTGACAGAGGCTGTTGGAATGTTTTCATGTGGTCCTCCAAAGTCATTTTCTTTATTTTATGCCCCTCGGACAGTGAAAGTGCCTTTCCTCATATTTTCGTGATAAAACCATGGTTATTTTATTTAAAACATGATAAAGTGATAGTATTAAAAGGTAAAAGAGGTATTTAAGATGGTTACGATTAAGGAGATTTTACAGATTGCTTGGGAAAATAAAGCATCCGACGTACATGTTACAGTTGGTATTCCGCCTAAGATGCGTGTAAACGGCAAACTCAAAACCATGCCGTTTGACCGTATGATGCCGGGCGATACTTTGGAAGTATTGTTAAGCATTATGTCTGAGTCCCAGAAAGAGCGTTTTGAAGAACGTGGTGAATTGGACTTTTCATATTCAATCCCGGAACTTGGACGTTATCGTGTGAATGCATTTAAGCAGCGTGGTACGGTTGCATTGGCATTCCGTCTGGTGTCTTCGGAGATTCCTTCTCCGGAATCACTTGGTGTGCCGGAATCGGTAATTGATTTGTATCAGAGCAAACGAGGATTGGTTCTTGTAACAGGGCCTACCGGAAGCGGTAAATCAACGACACTTGCAGCTATCATTGATAAGGCAAACCACAACAGGGATGCTCATATTATTACTTTGGAAGATCCGATTGAATATCTGCACCGTCATGATATGTCAATTGTTAATCAGAGAGAAATCGGCCTGGATTCGCAGTCCTATGCAAATGCATTACGTGCGGCATTGCGTGAAGATCCGGACGTAATCCTTGTAGGTGAGATGCGTGATTTTGAGACTATTTCGGTTGCGATTACGGCAGCTGAGACAGGTCATTTGGTGCTCTCTACTTTGCATACCATTGGTGCGGCAAGTACGGTAGACCGTGTAATTGACGTTTTCCCGCCTCATCAGCAGCAGCAGATAAGAGTACAGCTTGCCAATACACTGGAAGCTGTTATTTCACAGCAGCTTCTTCCGAAGGCAGACGGAAGCGGGCGTGTAGCGGCGTTTGAAGTATTGCATTCCAACAATGCGGTACGTAACTTAATCCGTGAAGGAAAGTCACATCAGTTGACATCGGTTATGCAGACCAACCGTAAGCTGGGAATGATTACCATGGATGATTCCATCCAGCAGTTGTACTTTGAAGGAAAGATAACAAAAGATGTTGCCGTTCAGTTTGCGGTAGACCCGGATGCGATGGATATGAAATTATTTTAAATATGGACCGGATACTCTGTTTTTGAGTGTCCGGTTTTCTTATTTACAGATGTTTTGTGCATAATGCCGATAGATATGAGCGCGTGATTTGTGACTGCAGATATCGTGAGTGCACAAATATAACGCATGTTATTTGTTGGTTTCGCAGAATTTGGTAAAAAGTATCAAAAATACTTGTTGCGATTTGTGCGATATGATATGTTTTCTGAAGACAAAGCTGTCTAATCTATAATCTTACGGCGTCTCGCCGATGATTTCACAAGAATAACATTTGAATAAGGAGTAACAGAATACGATGTTTTCAACGGTTACAACAGGAAGTATCCATGGAATCGGCTGTATTATGACGCAGGTGGAAGTGGATATTGTCAAAACAATGCCAGCATTTGATATGGTGGGGATGCTGTCCTCGGAGGTAAAAGAAGCAAGGGAAAGAGTCAGGGTGGCACTGCGAAATTGCGGGATTGTGCTTCCGCCCGTTCACATTACCGTCAATATTTCTCCTGCCAATATCAGAAAAGAAGGAACAGCATATGATTTGCCGATTGCGGTAGGAATATTGGTTTCGCTTGGGCATATTCCTCCGGAATATGTAAGAGATGTCTGTATTGTAGGAGAATTGGGCCTAAATGGGGAGATTAAACCGGTAAGGGGAGTGCTTCCCATTGTGAAGGAGGCTGCCGGTCAGGGAATAAAGACATGTATATTACCCAAAGGAAATGCTGCGGAAGGAGCTGTAATAGAAGGGGTAAAGGTAATTGGTGTGGAGGATTTTGCACAGGTCGCGGATTATTTTACGGTAAAAGACAATCCGGACGTACCTCCGGAAAAGGTAAAGCTGTCAGAACTGTTTGCCGGTGCGGATGAAGGTGTGGAAGATTTTGAGGATATTGTAGGGCAGGAAGCCTGTAAACGTGCGGCATTAATCGCAGCAGCAGGATTTCATCATATGTCCGTAACCGGAGCCCCGGGTGCCGGTAAAACCATGATTGCAAGGCGGATTCCCGGTATTCTGCCGCCATTGACTATGGAGGAAAGCCTGGAGGTATCTGCCATATACAGTGTATCAGGGCTTTTAGATGCTAAAAGATGTCTGATTACGTCCAGACCTTTTATTGCTCCGCATCATACAACAACGGTTTCGGCGCTTGCGGGTGGCGGCAATATTCCCAAACCGGGACTTTTCAGCCTTTCGCACCGGGGCGTGTTATTTTTGGATGAATTACCGGAGTTTAACCGTGAGTGTATTGAGATTATGCGCCAGCCGCTGGAAGAGAAGACCATCCAGATAGCCAGAAGCCACGGGACCTATTTTTATCCTGCTAATTTTATGCTGGTAGCAGCCAGTAATCCCTGTCCCTGCGGATATTATCCGGACAAGACCAGATGCAGGTGCAGTGAAAAAGAGATACGTCGTTACCAGAACAAAATATCAGGACCGATCCGCGATAGGATTGATTTAAATGTTACGGCAGAAATGGTGGATATTAAAGATTTGAATGCAAAAAGAGGGAATATGAACAGTGCTGATATGCGAAGACTTGTTATGCGGGCAAGGGCAAGGCAGGAAAAACGTTTTGTAGGAAGTAAACTCAAATTCAATTCGGATATCGGTGCCAGGGAGATTAAGAAATACTGCGCGTTAGGAAAAGAGGAGCAGAAATATATGGAGGAAGTGTTCTATCATATGAATCTGAGCGCCCGCTCGTACCATAAGACATTGAAGGTGGCCAGGACCATAGCGGATTTGGATGAGTCGGATAAAATCAGGACGCAGCATTTGGCAGAAGCAGTCTGTTACCGGACGCAGGAAGGGATGTGGGCAGATGAACAATAGAGAGGTTATGTTTTTTCTGCATTCCCTACAGGGTATAGGGAAAAAGACGGTGGGAAACCTGATGGAGTATTTTGGCAATGTACAGGCCGTATACCATGCTCCTGAGAGTGAACTGACAAAATTATTAAAGCCTGCGCAGTGCAGATTGTTTTTGGATGGCAGGGAGAAAAAGAATCCTAAGCAGGAACTGATGGAATTGGAGAAAAAGGGAATCCGGTATTACAGCGTCTTTGATAAGGAATATCCGAAACGGTTGCTAAAGACAGCGGATATCCCGATGGGCCTGTTTGTCAAAGGCAGTCTGCCGGAAGAAGATGTGTTGACGGTTTCGGTTGTGGGAACCAGAAAGCATTCTTATTATGGGGAAAAACAGACGAAGGAATTCTGTAAAATGATTGCCGGTATGGGCGTGCCGGTTATAAGCGGCATGGCAAGAGGAATCGATGGAATTGCGCAGAAAACAGCAATCACAAACGGTTCAAAGACTTATGCGGTATTGGGCTGTGGGGTGGATATCTGTTATCCGGAAGAACATATCCGTTTATATGAACAGATTCCGCAGTGCGGAGGAATTATCAGCGAATATTTTCCGGGAACACAGCCGGAAGCCGGTTTGTTTCCGCTCAGAAACCGCATTATCAGTGCATTGGGAGATATTTTGCTGGTAATGGAGGCAAGGGAAAAAAGCGGCACATTAATTACCGTGGACATGGCATTGGAACAGGGGAAGGAGATATGGGTACTTCCGGGAAGAGTGGATGATGCATTGAGTGTGGGATGCAACCGTCTGATAGCACAGGGGGCATATATTTTGCCTACGGTTAAGGAGTTTAAGGAGGAACTTATGGATTTATCCGTAAAATATAACAGGAGAAGTTTAAAGGAATTTGTGCCGGGAAAAAGTAACAGCGAACCGGATACGGAGCAGGGAAAGAAACTTTCCCTATTGGAAAAAGCAGTGGTGGCGGTGCTTGATTATAAACCGTTGTCCCTAACGTCCATTTATGAAAGCCTGGATGCGGAGAGCAGAAAGCAGTACCCGATTGCACAGGTGAGTGTGGCGTTAATCCAGCTTTGTATGAAGAATCTGGCAAAGCAGGCAGGGGCAGGTTATTATACAAGGAGCTAAGTATTATTGTGCAAAGGGGTAAAAATAAGACCGGCCGCCATTACAGCAACCGGTCTTTCATACATATAATTTATAAAGTGATTTTAAACGGACAAACCGGCAAACCGGCTTCGTTGTAAATATGAATCTCGGCGTATCCCTTGTAAGCAAGAGAAACAGTAAGAGGGCCGTCTTCTATATCCGTAGTTGTAAGCAGGATGCGGTTACCGGAAACAGAAATGTCGAGGATATCTTTTTCCGTATCGCTCTGTATAACTGAAAAATCATTATTGCCTTCTCCAAAAGTAAGCGTATCACAATTGTTGAATTCCAGAGTGATGACATTACCGTTTCTATCAGCTTTTATCATGCGTGGTGACTCGCAGAGGATGTCTTTGCCGTATGTCTTGCCAAGAGCAAGAAGTCCCAGACGTCTGCCGACTTCCATTTTCTGTTTCGGATGGATGTCTTCGTAAGCACCGATATCCATAATGCTTGCCATACCGGTATTTGGAACTGTGAGGCTGACTTTTTCCTGCTTGTCTCTGACAATTTCATAATTGACCGAGTCGCAACCGAGCCAGATACCGAAAGGAGCCAGCTGAACAAAATAGAATGGAAATTCATCGTTCCATTTTTCGCGCCATGCACCGATTAAGGTGCTTAATAATTCGTCATACATATCGGGATGTCCGGCATCGGATTCGCCCTGGTACCAGATGGCGCCCTTGATAGCAAATGCAGTCAATGGTTCCAACATCAAATGATAGAGTCCGCCCGGGCGGTTGATATTATAGGGACCCATGGGAATAACCGGCTCGCCGTCATGCTCTTTCATATATTGTTTCTGCCATTCATAATCACGTCCGTATAAAAGAGGGCGGAAATCCATATCATGCTGTGGCGAATCTTCGAACTCCCATGCATCAAGGGAGATACGCGTCATCTCTTCTTCTGAATATAATGCACAGGCATCTTCGTATTCTTTTAAATAGATGTTTAACGGTTCTTTGGTAAGTAGGGACTCATCCAACCAGGCAGTAGCGGTGGTACCACCCCAATTGCATCCGATAATTCCGATTGGAACGCCGACTTCCGGTTGCACGGTACGCGCAAAAGAATAAGCCGGAGCCGAGAAAGTTTCAAAATCAGAGTCATCTGACTGCATCCAGCGACCGTATCCCGGATATGGTTTACGATGTCCCTCAAATGCGGTCTGTGGAACATTATATACGCGGATTAAAGGATTGACTTCGTAATTTTTGACAGTATCCCAATCTTTTTCATAGCGCAGGAAAAACTCCATATTTGACTGACCGCCTGCCAGCCAGACATCGCCGATGCAGATATCGGATAAAATAACAGGCTGAGTTCCTTCTGCATGGCAGGATGCGGTGAGAGTATAACCGGTGGCTGCCTGCATGGCCGGAAGTGTGGCGATAAAATTGCCCTGTTCATCTGCAGTTGTATCAACGCTATATGTATTCAACGAAACGGTGACAATGCTTCCTGTCGGGGCATTTCCCCAAATGCGAACCGGTTTGTCGCGTTGGATTACCATTCCGGATTGGAAAATTGGGAATAAAGATATTGTATTCATAGAAGCCTCCCATGTTTTTTTATTTACAGTATAAAACATTGCATCACAAAAATTATTTTGTTAGTTATATTTTACGGAATGTTCCGTTGTGCATATTACGGAATTCCGTCGGAGTACAATTTTTGATTAATTTGAACATACGTATAAAAGAAGACATGCTGGAAAAACCGGAATTGATGGCAACATCGGTAATGGAGTTGTTGGCATCGGCCAACTGTTTTTCAGCAAATGAAATTCTTTGCTGGTTCAAATATTTATAAAATGAAACGCCGGTAAACTGCTTGAACAATCTGGAAAAATGATATTTGCTAAAACCGGCAAGTGCCGCTACATCATCCAGACACAGGTCTTCGGAACAGTGCTGGCGGATGTATTCGCATATGTACATGAATTTTTCGGTGTATTCCTGCTGCTTATTGGCTGCCACATTAAACTGCTCGGTCATTTCATTTGTATTTTGGGCAAGGAGAGACAAAATCTCAAGAATCTTGCCATAAATGGATAAATCAATATAAGGAGAATCTTTCTCATATTCTGAGATGATTTCCATCAGATATTTTTGTATGAGCGGATGTGCGTCCGGGTAATTATCCGGGGTTACAATGGTCAGCGGAGTAAGCTGGGTATGCAATAGTACCATCTGCTTAATCTGGTTAAGAACACTTATGTCAGCCTGAAAAATAAGCCGTTTACCATGTTCAGGAGCAAAAAGGGTATGAATGCAACATGGCCAGATAAAAATGATGTCATTTTCATTCAGTACAATGTCGCGATTACAACTGTTAACGGTATATGCATTTTCTAAGGGCATAATAATCTCAAGAATATTGTGCCAATGTGTAGGATAATTTTCCGGCTCATCATTCAAATATAAACGGAAAGATGCATTTTCTTTAAAATTAACTGTTTCGTAGATGCCTTTTAAGTTTTCAATCATAGTGAAAATGACTCCTTTTTGACACGCAATAACCATCTAAATGGAATGATGAAATGTGCTATTTACGTTGAATTATACCAATATGAGAGCAAAAAGTAAATATTGGAGCAATTTTTAGCAAAAACAGCCAATTACAACGCAACTATTGGAATGATTATTTATATATATATATGTTATCTTATAACAGAGTGTAGAGTCTGATAATGGGCAGTTTATAGTCGGACCATATAGTCTGCATATTTCTTAGAAGAAAGGTAGTTTACACAATGAACAGAGAGACAGCACGTAAAAGAGCAGAAGAATTGGTTGCACAGATGACCGTAGAGGAGAAAGCGAGCCAGTTAAAGTACGATGCACCGGCTATTGAAAGATTAAATGTTCCGGCCTATAACTGGTGGGGCGAAGGAATTCATGGTGTTGCAAGAGCAGGTATCGCAACAGTGTTTGCACAGTCCATCGGTCAGGCAGCTATGTTTGATGATGAAACGGTTTCCGAGGTTGCAAAAGTTGTAGCAAAGGAAGGCCGTGCAAAATATAACGAATACTCCAAGCATGGTGACAGAGATATTTATAAGGGTTTAACCTACTGGTCACCGAATGTTAATATTTTCCGTGATCCGAGATGGGGACGCGGACATGAGACATATGGTGAAGATCCGTATTTGACATCCCGCCTTGGTGTGGCATTTGTAGAAGGACTTCAGGGTGATGGAGAATATATGAAGGTTGCAGGATGTGCTAAGCATTTTGCAGTACATTCCGGTCCGGAAGCCATCCGTCACGAATTTGATGCGCAGGCAACTGCCAAGGATATGGGAGATACTTATCTTCCTGCATTTGAAGCATTGGTAAAAGAAGCCGGCGTAGAAGCAGTTATGGGTGCTTATAACCGTACAAATGGAGAACCATGTTGCGGAAGTAAGGCATTAATGGTTGATTTGCTTCGTGGCAAATGGGGATTTGAAGGTCACTTCGTATCTGACTGTTGGGCAGTAAGAGATTTCCATGAGAATCATATGGTAACCAAGACTCCGGCAGAGTCAGCTGCACTTGCAGTTAACATGGGTTGTGATTTGAACTGTGGTAATACATATCTTCATATGATGAATGCCTATGAGCAGGGTCTTGTTACGGAAGAAACTATTACAGAAGCAGCAGTTCGTTTGTTTACAACAAGATTTATGCTCGGTTTATTTGATGAAACAGAACTTGATTCCATTCCATACGAAGTAGTGGAATGTGATGAACATCTTGCTTTGGCAGATAAGGTTACATTAAAGAGCCCGGTTCTTTTAAAGAATGACGGTATTTTGCCGATTAATAAAGATAAGGTTAAGACAATTGGTGTAGTTGGTCCTAATGCGAACAGCAGAGCAGTTTTAGTAGGTAACTATCACGGAACATCTTCCGAATATGTAACTGTTTTGGAAGGTATCCAGGAAATGGCAGGCAAGGATATCCGTGTTCTTTATTCAGAAGGATGTCATTTGTTTGAAGATAAGACAGAACCGCTTGCTGTTGTTGGTGACAGACTTGCAGAAGCAAAGATTGTTGCAGAACACAGTGATATTGTTGTTTTGGTTGTTGGTCTTGATGAGACGCTCGAAGGTGAAGAAGGAGATACAGGTAACTCCTATGCATCCGGTGATAAGGAATCCTTATTACTTCCACAGTCACAGCAGAGACTGCTTGAAGCAATTGCCGAGACAGGTAAGCCGGTTATCATGCTTATGATGACAGGAAGTTCCATGGATTTACGTTTTGCAAATGAACATTACAATGCGATTTTGCAGACATGGTATCCGGGAGCAAGAGGCGGTAGAAGTATTGCGAAGTTATTATTTGGTGAGGTTTCTCCATCCGGTAAGCTTCCTGTTACATTCTATGATGACTTAGACAAGATGCCTGAATTTACGGATTACTCTATGGCAGGCAGAACCTACCGTTATATGGATTATGAAGCACAGTATCCGTTCGGATTCGGTCTTACTTATGCGGATGTAGATGTTACTTCTGCAGAAGTTTCTGCTTATGATAAGGCGGCTTCACAGAATACCGATACAGTATGCACTGTAAAAGCTGTTCTTAAGAATAACAGTAATGTGGACACTGATGAAGTAGTTCAGGTTTATTTAAAGAATGAGGATTCTGCTATGGCAGTTCCTAATCCTGCATTATGCGGATTCAAGAGAGTTTTCGTGGCAGCAGGCAGTGAAGTAGCCGTTGAAATTCCTGTAAAACGCCTTGCATTTACAGTTGTGGATGAAGCAGGCGAACGTATTATGGATGGTTCTAAGTTTACTATGTATGTGGGAACAAGCCAGCCGGATACAAAGAGTATCGCACTTACAGGTAAGACTCCTGTTAAGATGGATATTACATTATAAGATTAATTACAGCAGGTGCGTAAAGTGCCTGCTGTTTAAAGTGGTGGATAACAAAATGACAGATGTAATAAGAGAAGGTGCAGTTGAAGCTGCACCAATGACAGAAAATAAGATGGGTGTTATGCCGGTTAATAAATTATTGCTCGGCATGTCGGTACCGATGATGTTTTCGATGCTGGTACAGGCTTTATACAATATTGTAGACAGTATCTTTGTGGCAAGAATCGGTGAGAATGCTTTAACGGCAGTATCGTTGGCATTTCCGCTGCAATCACTGATTATAGCACTTGCGGGCGGTACCTGTGTCGGTTTGAATGCGGTGCTTTCCAAAGCACTCGGTGAGAAAAATTTTGAAAAAGTAAATAAGACAGCAACAAATGCAATCTTTTTAATGGTACTGAATATTGTTGTATTCTTTTTGGTGGGGCTGTTTGCAGTAAAACCGTTTTATACAAGTCAGACAACAGATGCAGAAATTGTTACATATGGCGTGCAGTATTTAAGCATTGTGCTGATGTGCTCCTTTGGTATTTTCTTTCAGTTTGTATTTGATAAAATGCTCCAGTCCACGGGAAATACATTTTATACCATGATTACGCAGATGGTGGGAGCGCTTATCAATATTGTTCTGGATCCGATATTGATTTTTGGTTTGTTTGGATTCCCTAAGATGGGTGTTATCGGTGCAGCAGTTGCAACAGTTGCGGGGCAGATTATTGCAGCAATTGTTTCCCTTATTTTTAACCTGACTAAGAATAAAGAAATCAATATGTCTTTTAAAGGCTTTAAGCCGGATATGGACATTATTAAGCAGATATATAAGGTGGGCGTACCGTCCATCATTATGCAGTCCATCGGTTCCATCATGACTTACGGTATGAACCAGATATTGATTGCGTTTTCTACAACAGCAACGGCAGTATTCGGTGTGTACTTCAAACTCCAGAGTTTCGTATTCATGCCGATATTCGGTCTAAACAATGGTATGGTGCCGATTGTGGCATACAATTATGGTGCGCAGAAGCGTAAACGTTTGTTAAAGACCGTGAAGCTGAGCGTTATATATGCAGTAGGGATTATGACGGTGGGAGTGTTGTTATTCCAGTTGATTCCGGATAAATTATTTATGCTCTTTGATGCATCAGATCATATGCTTGAGATGGGAGTACCGGCACTTCGTATTATCAGTGTTCATTTTCCACTCGCCGGAATCTGTATTGTTTGTGGATCATTATTCCAAGCACTGGGCAATGCAGTTTACAGTATGATTAACTCCATCTGCAGACAGATAGTGGTATTGTTACCGGCAGCTTATCTGTTGGCGCAGCTTGGCAATGTAAATTATGTATGGTGGTCCCTGCCGATAGCAGAACTTATGTCATTAACCATGACGATGATTTTCCTGATTAAGATTAATAAGGATATTATTAGTAAAATCGGGGATGTGGAGTAAAATATATGGATATAAATTGTAGAGCATGCCTTTGTGGTATGCTCTGTTTTATTGGCGAGGATTTTGGAGGGAGATGAAATTTCTTTTTTATTGACAATATCGACACTCGATAATATAATACAAGTAGAAAATATCGACACTCGATAATTGGCGTTCAGATAATGACTATGATAAGGAGGGCGGTTCTATGAGTGCAAAGACAAAGACGGTTTTAAAAGGTTTTGATTATATGCATTGTGATGATTTTGCAAAGTATCTGAGTGATATGGCTGCAAAAGGATGGCATTTTAAAGAATGGGGAGCAGGATTAAAATTTGAAAAAGGCGAACCGGAGCAGGCTATTTATGCGGTAGAAGTATTCCCAAAAGCAAGTGAAAATGACATGTGCCCGGAACCAAATACACAGGAGTTTGCAGAATACTGTGAATCAGCAGGTTGGAAGTTTATTGATGCGAAGCAGAAGTTTTGCATTTTTAAGAAAACAGACACAAATGCAACCGAATTGTATACGCCGGAAGAACGAATTCATAATTCGCTAAAAGGCACTTTTTCTGTATCATCAATTACTTTATTAGTTTTATATGGATTGAATGCTGTGTTACGATGGAGCAGTTTGTTGACTATGTTTGAAAGCAGTATTTTTTCCGGATCTTTTTTCTTTCAAATTTCTGTTTGGACATTGCTCTTTGTTTGGCAACTTTTGACGTTATTATATGCAGTATATAAATCAAGAAAACTAAAAAAGAATGTTCGGATGGGGGAGAAAATATATATTGGTAATCGTCAAGATGGAAAATATCATTTAAATGTAAAAGATATCTATGTGTTGGCGTTGATAGTATTGTTGATGTATTATTTCTATATCATAGAACATGTTGCTTTATTTATTCTTAATGTCGTAATTATTGTTGGAACAGTGGGATTTACCTTTGTTATCAATAAAGTACGACCGGAGAGAGATACGAGTATAGCAATTCAGGTTGTTTTTGCAGTTGTTTTAAGTTTATCCGTTGTGTTCTCTACAATGATGATTTTTATGGGAAATGAAGATTCTAATAATTCTGAGAATAAGGAAGTACCGTTGATAATTGCAGATTATAGAGACTGTGATGATGCGGTAGAAGAGACCTCTGTTTATGTAGAACAAAATTTGTTTGGAAGTAAATTAAATTATTTTGTTCATGGGAAAGAGGAGTCTATTTCTTATCGTATTTACAAATCAGAATATGCATGGATATTAGATAAAATATGGGAAGAAGTAGTAAATGGCAAGAGATACAATGAAGAGGTGGTAGAATGTACCAACGACTGGGGCGCACAAAAAGCACTTCGAAATAACCTTGGAACTTACTATGTAAGATATGAAAAAACAATTTTAGTATTCGGAGATGGGGAAGAGATTTATTTATCAGAAGAACAGATAGGTATTATCCTTGATGAATTGAAATTGAGGTAGGTAAAGAATATGGCAAGAGAACAGTTTCAAACCCTGACAGAACCTATGTATTATATCCTTTTGGCATTGACAGAAGAATGTTGTGGTGTTGATATCATGGAAAAGGTCAAAGAGATTTCGCATGAACGTGTGTTAGTTGGACCGGGAACTCTATATGCTATGCTTTCAAAGTTTGAAGAAAATGGTATCATTAAGATGACAACAGCAGAAGGTCGCAGAAAGTCATATATCATAACCAGGATTGGTAGAGAAATGTTGCAGAAGGAATATGACAGGCTTATGATAATGGTACAAGATGGAAAAGGTTTTATTTAGGTGCAACGTGAATGAAATAAGTATATTTAGACGGAGCAGAAAAAGATTATACCCTATGGTTAACATTGATGAAGGGGCGCAAAACCGAGATTGAACCAGGGGTTCAAGTGACGCGTGCGAAGGTCAATATAAAAAGACCAAGTCACAAAGGACTTGGTCTTTTTATATTAGCCTGCGGATGAAGGGACTTGAACCCCCACGGTCTCCCGCCAGAACCTAAATCTGGTGCGTCTGCCAATTCCGCCACATCCGCTTGGTGGATTAACCACGAGTGATATTATACCGTTTGACGGGGGTGGTGTCAATGAAAAAGTGGCAGACAAAAGGATAGTAAAATGATAGAACTATCTTAGTTGCACAGATATAACAGGTGTTATTTGTGTATTTCGTAGAAAATATAAAAAGTGCAACTTGAGTATTGCATTATAAATCGTGACAGGTATAATTTAACTACAAGTTAATTGCTATCGGCAAGTAATACATATCAGGGATTCTATCGCATTTCTTCGGATCATGTCTTATGAACTATCATTGCTTTATTTCCCTTATATGGAAAATAAATAAGGGAGGATAAAGAAAGATGATAAGAACTTTTAAAGAGACAACTAATTTTAGGAAAAAGTGGAGCGCATTAGGACTAACAGATGATGATTTAAGAATTTTACAGTTAATATTATTAAAGAATCCCAAAGAGGGAGATACTATTAGTGGTTCGGGAGGACACCGTAAGATTAGGATTCCTATAGATAATATGGGAAAGAGTAGTGGTTGTAGAGTAATATACATAGATGTAGAGATTAAAGAGTGCATATATCTGGTAGATATATATGCGAAGAGCGAAAAAGAAAATCTATCAGACAAAGAAGTCAATGTACTCAAAAAAATAGCTACAGTATTAAAGGAGGAGTAGGTATGTCAGGTTTGTATGAAGATTTGTTAAAAGATATGGAAGAGATTATTGGTATGGAAGCAGGGAAGTTAGAGTTAGAGGAAATTCCTAATATGGCAGCTAAAACGTATGCGCCTAAAGTATTGCGGGAAGAAAATGCTGTTTGGCAGGAAAGTAAATAAGATTTATACAGTATAATTAAAACAAAAACCCCCGGAAATTATTTTCCGGGGGTTAGTTATTTTCTAACTAATTGTGCTCGCAAAAGAATTTGCTTTCTTATTTCGCCTGTTCAAGAGCAAGTGTAACAGTTGTAATGTCACAAACTTCTGAAGGTCCGTAGTACTGGATAGCACCAGGATACTTGAAGCATGTTTCAAGTGCCCATTTTTCACGGTTTGCTTCGAAATACTTGAATGGTGCGCCGTCAAGTTCTACAAGAGCTTTCTTGATAACCGGCTTGTCTTCACCATGTCTTCTTTCGATGTTCATCATCTTAGTGATTGGCATACCGCCTGCAACCCATTCATTAGCAGGTGCAGAAAGGTTGGAAACTTTTGATAAGTATCCGTTGTAACCGTACTGGATAAGCATGAATGCATTGTATCCTAATGAGTAGCAGTAGTCTGAATCAAAGTTAGAAGGGAATGCACATCTTCCTTCGTATCCTAAGAAGTGATGAAGTGTGCCGAATTTACCCTTGTATGTACCGGCTGCTTTTCTTGCTGCCAATTTGTCAGCTACGAGAGCAGAGAATAATTTTTCAGATTCAATTAGAGAAACCTGTACGTTGCCGTGTGGATCTCTTTCTAAGAATAACTGCTGCTGGATAGCCTGTGGAAGAATAGCAAATACTTCCATAGATTCCTTTGTTAAGCCTTTTTCGATAAAGGCATTCTTCTCAGCCCATGTAAGAAGTGCATTAAATTCATCAGCCTTGCTTCCTGCAAGAAGTTCGTTGATTTCTGCAATTAATACGGAGAATTCGGGAACGAATTCAACAACACCTTCAGGGATAATTGCAACACCGAAGTTCATGCCCTTAGCTGCTCTTGCTTCTACGGAATCAGCAATATAATCAGCGATTGCGGAAAGAGACATCTTCTTAGCTGCTACTTCTTCGGAAATCAGGCAGATGTTGGGCTGTGTTTCAAGCGCACATTCCAAAGCAACGTGGGAAGCAGAACGTCCCATAACTTTAACAAAGTGCCAGTATTTCTTAGCGGAGTTAGCATCTCTTTCGATGTTACCGATGATTTCGCTGTATGTCTTGGTAGCGGTATCAAAACCGAAGGAGCATTCGATATCTTCGTTCTTTAAGTCGCCGTCGATTGTCTTGGGACATCCGATAACCTGAACGCCTGTGTTGTTAGCTGCAAAGTACTCTGCAAGAATACCTGCGTTTGTATTGGAATCGTCACCACCGATGATAACGATAGCTGTGATGCCGTGCTTCTTACATACTTCGGCAGCGATTGCAAACTGTTCGTTTGTTTCTAATTTGGTTCTGCCGGAACCGATGATATCAAAACCACCTGTGTTTCTGAACTGGTCGATGTATTCGTCAGTCATAACGATGTAATCGTCTTCGATAAGTCCGCTGGGGCCGCCCTTGAAACCGTAAAGTTCATTTTCTTTGTTTGTTGCCTTTAAAGCGTCATACAAACCGCAAACAACGTTGTGTCCGCCGGGAGCCTGTCCGCCGGAAAGGATAACACCTACAATCTGCTTCTTTGCT
>JAGATU010000005.1 GCA_017621115.1 Lachnospiraceae bacterium | reverse complement strand
TTATCCCTGCCGCCAATAACTTTGATGCCCTGGATAAAACTGCCCCATTTTGACTTATCATCATCAATAATACAGGACACTGTCATTGTAGAAAAATTACTGGTTACGATTTCCTTAATAATCGAATTACCGGCATCTCCTGCTCCGATAAGCATAACGCGAGTCGCATTGTTCTTATTCTGCATCTTATGCTTACGGCTTCTGAAAAAACGATAGGAAAAACGGCTGGCAAACACAAGCGTTACCAAGGAAAATGCGTACATAAAATAATAACTGTCAGGTACTGCTTTTGCTTCTATTTTTACCAAGTTCAATCCCACACCGTTAATTGCTGCCGATAAAAAGCAGGACACAATAACGTTCTGTAATTCCGTTTCTCCTGCAAATGCCCACAAACTATTGTACAGTTTCAGGAAAAAGAAAATTACCAGTGTAATCACAATATTAAACGGCAGAAACCGGATAATCGTATCCAAAAAGTAATCCGGAATCATTTCCAGTTCAAATTCATAACGCAGTGCAATTGCAAAAAAACTGGCGATTAATACACTGGCAATGTCATAAATTATGAGACAGGTCCGTCTGTAAAATAATTGATAATTAAATGTTTTCTTACTGTTGTTCATTCTTTTTCACGTTCCCACTTTTAAAAAGTAATGGTGTCACTACCATAAATAATGATATTCCGAAAGGATTACACAAATGGAAATTCCACTCTGCCATACCGGATACTGCAAACGCTACCACTACGGATACGATTAGCAAATTGCGCCAATCATCACGCTTATAAAAACGTATCATGGCAAGTACAAATGTCGTAATACCAAACAGAATAAACAGAATACCTGTAATCAAACCGTGATCATGGATAATCTGTAAAAATACATTATGCGCATGGGCATGCATTCCACCGAAGGATGCTTCAAATCCCATATCCTCATGACCTGTCAGATTCCACTGTCCAATATAATCCCTAAAGATTTCCATTCGGCCGTTACTCATTTCATCCAACGCTTCAAAGTTCTCTGCTTCATCTGCAGCCGATGCCACAAGAATACTATCATCCACCACAAATACATCTTCCGGCTTCATGAGTTTATGCGACTGAACCGCCATTTCTTTGCACAGATATGCCAAATCCTTCTTTGTATCGAATTTAGCCGAAGCCTCTTCTTCCTCTACGATATTGAATAACTTTTCTTTTGTTCTCTCCCAATAGTATTCAATATCAATGTAGTATTCCGAATCCTTCGGTGTCCCTTTAAATACCTGATGTCCGAACACTTCCACATCTGCATATATTGGATCATTCCAGAATGAAGGAATAATTCTCGTCATCGTAAACACAATCGGGCAAAACAGTACCGTTGCAACCACAAGACTGCCAAAGCACTTCAGCATATGTTTCCATACGGGCGTACCCATTTTACAACAAAATGCAATAATGATAAATACTATTGTGATAAATGATGCCAAATATCCGGTTCGTGACAAGGTTAAAATCTGATATACATTTGCAACAGTCAGCACAAGAAGTTGCGGCCATGTATCAATCAGGCGCTTCGACTTCTTATATTTTAATAAAAACCATACCAATGCCACGCTGAGCACCAGTGACAAATATACACCCGTCATGGTTACCGTATGGAAACCAAGTCCGTAACGGAACAAACGGTATCTGTTAAACGGTCTGTGCATTAAACTGTAACAAACCATTATAATAAAGTTCAGTATCACGCCGTTTCCAAATACCGTAAGCAGCTTATCGGATTTATTCGAAAACCACATTCTGAGATAGAATATTGCAAACAATACCACCATTGTGGTTACCCAGTCACGGGTATTGCGGAATGCAATCATCATTCCCAATACGACCGCAAAGAACACCAGGTACGGAACCGACAATTTCTTCTCAATGCGGTCTTTCTTCAAAATAAAACGGATAATATTCGTTATCAGCAAAACAAGAACCAATCCGCCGATTACCAAAATGTACGCCTGCAGTTTATAAATATCGCCCTCTTCTTCCACTCCGAAATACGGTTTGGCATAAAAATATGCTGCCACACCGGCGATTACAAGGTAAATACCGTTCCATATGGTAAGTAATTCTTTTGTCGAATACGTACACACGATTCCAAGCAGGAACCATATCATCATTCTGCGCACCGCAAATGTATGATGAATCTCATACAAGCCGTTCATATATTCAAAGCAATACCAGATTGTCATTGCAATACAGAAAGACTGCAGATAACCCGGAATATTTGCTTTTAACACATCCACATTAATAAGCGGTACATCCCCGAGACGCTTATAATTAATCAGATACAATACCACCAGCATCAGAAGAATTGTACTACCGCCCCAGAAGGCATAATTTATCATTCCCGACCCAAATACTCTTCCCGGGAAAATCATCAGGCAGAGTGCAAGACCTGCAATTATCATTATCGGATTCAGAACTGCTTTAAATACGGTGTGTACCTTCACTTCCTTATCCGTTAATCTCTTTTCAAACAAACGACTGACACTCCATACAAGCGCAGACGCAACTGCCGCAATCGCAACACCGAAAACCAATACCTGCCACCATGCAAAAGGATTGCTGTATTCATAACGGATGATAACATTAAATCTCTGGATTTCAATTCCGCCATAGGACATAAAACCGTTTACAATAGAAGTAGAAGTTTCTCTATCTTCATAGGCAACAATCATATCCGCCGTAAGGCCTTCCAATGTAAAATAATACTCTTGGTCCTTTATCAAATCATACCCTACCGGAATATGCACAAATCCCGGGAACTCCTGATTATCTTTTACCAAATGAAAGGTGTTGAAAATCTCATTATATCCGGCATCATAAAGACGGAAAGTAATGGTCTCGCCGCGCATATCATTGCACACATACAAATCTACTGCACTAAGTTCACCACCTTCCCCGACAAACATCTGGGTCACATTATTCTGCACACTGACAGGATCAGACTCCATCGCCATAATCTCATTGCTCTTGGATACATAGGTTTGCTGAATGATATTTGCAGGCCAAATTGCCACAAACAAAAGTGCCGCAAGGATTATAATCAATATTTTAATTGCCTTACTTAATCGTATTGATTGATTCATTTTTATCTCCGTATTAATGTAAAATTATATTATCGCGTATTTTCACGCGTCATAACCGATTGAAAAAAAAGTGGTGCCGCAAACCATAAAATCAGTACATAGCGCACTAAAAAGGTCGGTCCCAAAATAGCAGTTCCCCATAACAGGAAAACACATCCAAACGGAAGTAACCATGTGTATTTCTTTTCATAAATACAACACATGGCACATCCCATAAATAACCAGAATACGAACCCCGGCGAAAAGAACATACTGATTACGGGAACTTCCTGCTGATAAAGTTCCAAAGACATTTTGCGGTACTGTTCTTCCAGCCACGGAAACTTACTGTCACGTACTCCCGGCAGTTCCGTTTCAAATCCAAAGTAGGAACTGTCTTTGTATTGGATAGTAAAACGCTCCTGTCCGCCGTACACATTAATAATTGTATCCGGATACCAGTAACCGTAGGATGTCATAAACCAGGCATTTAAATAGGTTACCGGCTTCTGTATGAATTTTTTAAGCCATAATCCTAAAAATTCCGAAGAATTTTCTTTGTATTGTTCATTATTAAACTGTGCCTTCAATAAATCCGACAAATCCGCATCGTATAACAGCAGTTCATTCTCCGGAAGATAAGTAAATAGAACTTCTTTTTCTTCCTCCGAAAATACTTCCGGACTATGTCTGTAAGTACGTGCCAACTGCTGAATCGGAACCGTAAGAAGTTCCTGATTCTCACTATCATCCGCATGCAATACAACCGTAAGCGTAGTATCAACACCCTTATATAGTAAAAGTGCAACTGCAAACAATACAGTGAAAACAAGTATTCCTTTGTCCTTCTTTTTACGAATTAGTGCCACTACTATTGTTGCAAGCAACATTGCAAGTATTACATAGAATCCGTTATTTCTAAACAACATCATGGCAGTTAATGATAATACAAATACCACCAAGTCACCCTTGTTTTGTTTGCATAACTCTTTTGTGTTGATTCCTTCTTTTGTCTCTTTAACAAAAAGTGCCTCTGAAAGCTTAATCATCTGTACCAGCGCAAGCAAAAAGGCTCCGTTAAACAAGGTGTCTTTTGATGAGCACACAGCATACATCGGAATTACCGGAAACAGACCATAGAACAAAGTAACCGCAATACATGCCTTTCTGTTCAACTTACTACTTAGATAGGATACTGTGTATGCAAAAATGCCTGATAAAACAATCATCTGGAAAATAGTATATATCGCAATCCCCACATTATAGGAATCAAAAAATTTATTTCCAAAGCAAACCGCCCCACCCAATAAAAGCACATGGGTCAGTGGATGATGTGTTGAAAATGCTCTTGTTGCCACCTGCACATATTCATCCTGCGCATCGTATACAAATGCACCCGGATAAAACGCCAGAAAAACCGGAATCCAACACACAAAAATCACCAGCCAAGTCAAGATGAATTCTTTTATATTCTTTCTTTTTTCATCCGTTTTCTGAGTTAATATATTATCTGGCGCACAGTCATCAGCGTCTGTTTGCACGCTTTTTCCGGAATGCCACTGTAACAAATAGAGGAACGGCCCCCAGAAAAATATTGCAACCACAAATATCTGTATCCATGACACCGGATTAGCAACATCAAAGTTTTCTTCCGTATGCAGCTGTTTTCCCGCTGTCAGGGCAAATGCCAGTCCCAAAGAATATATCCCGGATAAAAGAGCACCTCTTTTATCCTTATAATCCAGATGCTGATACACATAGTGCAGGATGATTACCGCCATTACAGCAACCAGAAACGCCAGTGTACTGTTGCCGTATGCCGTTTTCTCCACATCCAGACTTAATGTCCCCGATAATGCAATTGTTCCCAACAATCCGATTATTACGGATAATGCATTAACCAGCATGTATTACTTCTCCTCTTTTGCCGGAATAAAATCTCTTACCACAAACTGCGGTGCATTATTCATACAAATATACATTCTTCCGATATATTCTCCCACAAGGCCCAACACCAATAAAATTAAGCCTCCGATTATTAGTATCGCCGACATTAACGAACTGAATCCCATTGGCACTGCAGGATTCACAAACTTTTTGATAATGGTATATAGCGCATATAAAAATCCAAGTCCTGCAAAAATAGTTCCGCTTGCCGTGGCAATACGAAGCGGCTTAGTACTGAACGCTGTAAATCCGTTAAACCATAGTCCAAGCAACTTGCCCAGAGTATATCCGGAAGTTCCGATTTCACGTTCTCTATGATTTACCGACACATTCACTATTTTTTTCGTAGAGCGGAGCACCAATCCGATTACATACGGATACGCATTCTCATAACGCAGCATTTCATCCACAATAAAACGTCTTGCGGCAAAATAACTGGATACGAACAATTCTTTCGGTTTTCCCAAGAGGAACTGTAACATTTTTTCATTTACCCAGCTGCCAAAATTACGGAACATGGAGTGCTTTTTATGATCATAACTTGCATATACCACGTCCTGTCCTGCTTCGATTTCAGCAAGTAATTTTCCTACTTCATCCGCCGGTGTTTGTCCGTCATCATCAAGACAAACCAGAATATCTCCCGTCACCTGATGGAAACCTGCCATAAGTGCCGCATGCTGACCAAAATTTTTAGCCAGATTCACACCACAGATATTAATGTTCTCTTCGCACAATTTACTGATTACTTCAAAAGTATCATCCGGCGAACAGTCATTTACCAGAATGATTTCGTAAGAATAGTTCTCCATGGCATTCATGGTATCCTGTATTTCTTTTACAACCTTTCCGATAGTTAACGCCGAGCGGTAACATGGGATTACAAAACTGACTTTTTTCATCGTTTTCTCCATTGACTCTGTTTACTTCAAAAATATGTTCCGATTATTTACTACCATGTGCGGGATTGATTTTACCGAGCAAAACAATGTCCCGATACTCACCGTTCACGCAAACTTCATCCTTCAAATACGCTTCTTTCTCAAATCCGCCCTTTAAGAAACTTCCGACGGATGCCGCATTATCGGCAAATGCTCTTGCAAAAACCTTGTGTATATCAAGCTGATTAAATGCAAAATCAAGAGTCAAACCAAGAATTTCCGTCCCGATTCCCTTTCCTTTTACATCCTCAGAACCTAAGAAGACACCGTATTCTATCTTACTGTTCTCCCTATCATAGTCCCTTAAATAGGTACAGCCGACAGGCATATCATCCTCTATGCGGCAAACAATGAACTGATACCCATGACCGCTTCGTATCATCGTTTCCATCCATTTCTCATGCCCTTCTTTCGTAAAGGGCTTCTGATAAATGAAATACGGTCTGACTGCATCAGAATTTCGCCAATTTATAATTAAGTCCGTATCTGTATCCGTAATCGGACGTAGATAGACGGTTTTCCCAATAATCTTCTCCATTTATATTTCCTCATTGAATAGTGAATTACTTCCATACCCAATCTCTAATTCACAATCGTTCCAACAGCCTCTATCCGGTACACAATTAACGTCTGCACACGCGAGGAAATCCTCTCTTCTTCTGTCAATTCCACAACCATACCATGCCCGCTGTAGAAGTCCTCCAAATAGGTGATGTCACTACCTTCTTCGCAGACATAATAGAAATTGTCCTGTAATAAAAGTTCTGCTCTTGAAAATGCTTCATCACGATACGGAATCGTTGCATCTTTCTGCAATGGACTTCCCGAAGCCCAACCGCCTAAGATGTCATAATTCTTCTGCGAGATATCCACATCCGAAAACATTTTCTCTGAAAAATCTACGGTAGAGTACACATCCATGTAAAAATAGTCCTCAGGATGTGTATCCGCATACTCTTCAAACAAGCGTATAACGGTATTTACTTCCTGTCGGCGCTCTTGCTCTTCATCCGCTTTCTGTATCATTCCGGAAAATACAATTCTTGAAAATACAAATAACAGAATCATCGCTATGGCAAGAGAACGGTTACGTCCTTTGTAGCGCTTATCGTCTGCATCAACTGCTACAGTTTCTTTATTCTTCCTACAATAGGAAATCATCCATGCACCAAGAATAATCAATTCTGTATAGTAAAGCGGATGGCTGATACGCGGTGGTACTCTCTTTGCCAGGATGACATACATCCAGGGTACTGTACGAAATAACACCAAAGCCGGTAGCTTCCAAATTGCACTTCTGTCTTTAAAAACAAGTGCCAATGCAACTATCATCGCATACGCCGTCAATACAAAGAAATTGTACGGTGCGTCCTGCTCATGGAAAGTTCGCCATTTATAGTCAACAATCGCATCTTTTATACGCACACTTAAGGGTTCTTTGACTTTGATTGCATCCGCATACTCTGCGATACTCCAAAGCATGTCCGCATCAATCGATTCATCCAATCCAAAATTATAGTTATCAATTAATGTCACTTTGGCCGGCGTCACTCCAAGGTCACGGTAAAAATCCTGTGCTTCCTCATACTCCGGATACCAGGTATAATCATAAACCTGCGTTCTGGCATTGAAAAAATTCCTGAATTCTTTCCAATCCTTGCCACTATACGCCAGCGCATCAATAAGAAGTGACAACACTGCTCCCACAAGAATCACGCCAATCAAACTTACATACTTCTTTATAGTCTCTTTTGCAAGAACAGGCTTTTCCTGCGACCATTTCACAATCCCTGTAAAAGCAATAAACGGGCTCATTAAAAGCAACATCTCTGAACGGAGATTGAACGCCAGAATTACCAGAATAATTGCTGCAGCATTCTCTTTTAAAAACGCACGTAATGTCTCCCTCTTTTCCGAGGTAAAAACAAGGAAACAGGCACAAGCCGCCAAAAGCGCCGATGTTACCGTGTATTGTACAAATACTGCTTCATATAAAAACAGAGTCATAATCAGACTTGCTTCTGTAAGAAGTAAAATAATCTTGCTGATTTCCTTTTCTACAAAAGAAAGACTTCTTTTCACAATCAGGAAAAAGCATACTCCATGGCACGCACATAAGAAAATTCCCTGCCATGGCAACACGGGAATAATCCGGTATAACAAACTGATCAGCAACGATAACGGATACAGCATCTGAATGCTATACGCATTAGGTGTCCCTGTATAGGCACCGGACACAATATCCTTTATCAGCACATCATCGTTTAAATCGTAATAGAAATCAAATCGTAACGAAAGTGCAAGGAATAAAAAGACAACCATAGCCAATGAAAAAACGGTATTTAACTGTGGTTTGCATTTAATTTTTCCCATCCCTGCTTCCTTTCTTATTATTTGTAAAATTCCTTCACCTTACTGCAGATATAATCCACTTCCTCATCCTTAAGTCCGTAGTAAAGCGGAAGTCGCAGTAATCGCTCGCTTTCTTTTGTCGTATATTCGTCTTCTCCATGGAAACGGCCGAATTTCAATCCTGCCGGAGCTGAATGAAGAGGGATGTAATGGAATACTGCCCAAATACCGTTATCCTTTAAGAATTTCTCTAATTCCGTTCTCTCCTCAATTTCTGCGGCTTTGATATAAAACATATGCGCATTGTGTACACATCCCTCAGGCACTGTAGGAAGTTCAATTTTTCCTGACTCTGCAAGCGGTGTCAATGCTTCAAAATATCGATTCCAAACATGCAGACGCCAGTCGTTAATTTCCTCCGCCATCTCAAGCTGCGCCCAAAGGTACGCTGCATTCATATCACTCGGAAGGTAACTGGAACCGTAATTTCTCCATGTGTATTTATCAATCTGACCACGGTTGTATTTACTGCGGTCCGTTCCTTTTTCCCTAATAATCTCAGCAGGTTCGATATACTTCTCATCACGGATTAATATCGCACCGCCCTCACCCATGCTGTAATTCTTAGTCTCATGGAAGGAGAAACATCCGAACTCACCGAATGTACCAAGTGCCTTGCCTTTGTAGGTTGACATAATACCCTGTGCCGCATCTTCGATTACCCAGAGATTATGGCGTTTTGCAATGTCCATAATCGTATCCATCTCACAGGCAACACCTGCATAATGAACCGGCACGATACCAACAGTCTTATCGGTAATCGCTGCTTCAATCTTCTTTTCATCAATATTCATCGTATCAGGACGGATGTCCACAAACACCGGCACCGCTCCACGAAGCACAAATGCATCTGCTGTTGATACAAAGGTATAGGACGGCATAATGACCTCATCCCCTGCCTTTACCTCTGCAAGCAATGCTGCAAGCTCGGTAGCGTGCGTACAGGATGTAGTAAGAAGCGCTTTTGTTGTGCCCGTCTTATTTTCAAGCCAGGCATTACATTTCTTCGTAAACTGTCCGTCACCGCAGATTTTCTGCGCTTTTACCGCTTCCATAATGTATTCGGTTTCTTTCCCCGTAAAAGGGGGTACGTTAAAATTAATCATCTTTTCATTCCTTAATTATGGTTCCAGTGGCTTATACACTGTGTACCCATTATTCTCATATACATTTTCATAGTGATTAGCGCTCATGTAATCCTGAAGCATCTCTTTTTTCACTACAAAAGAATCACTCGTCGGCTCTACCTTACGGATTACCACCAGAGGCCTTACAATAAGTTTTATTAATTCCTCTTCCATCCAGTCAACCGGGTTGGAATCAAGGTCCGGCCAACTATTCCCGATAGCCGAGGGAATCTGCGAAAGATAAGGAAGTCCCGGACAATCCCCATAGAAAATTGCTTCCGCATCACTCTGCTGTTCCTTCTCACCTTCAAGGAATGCGAGCAGTCCGCCAAGGTCCTCTGCATTTTTCTGGGTGGTTATCATTTCTGCAACGGCTGTAGGTGAATTCACCTTCGTATCGCGTGGTGTTCCGTCCATACCGTCACGAAACACGAAATTCATATGAAAACCAATGCTCTGCACGAGAATCATCATTGCAAGTACCGCCACCATGGCTTTCCATGGAAAATGCAATATGCGCTTTTCTACCGGATATCTTCGACGGAACCACTTTACAAAAGCATATACCGTAACCGGTGCCACAACAAAGAGATTATTGATATTCTGGTATGTATAATTATTGCTTCCAAGCGGTGTAATGCAAATCACCACCAGGGAAACCATTCCCCAGAGCCGCTCAGCCTCCGATACGCCTTTTGCAAAAAAGAGGTAACCGCAGGCAACAAGCGCCAGATACAGACCTATCATACCCCATTCATATATGCTGGAGTAATCTTCATAATAACGGAATGAGAACATTCCGCGTCCCCAGAAAAACCGAAGTAAAACGGCAATTCCTGCAAGATAAATAAACTTCTTGAGTCCTACATGGGCTTCTTTTTTTACAAAGAACATACCAAACCCAAGAACAATGCCTGTCACAATAAAACCAACCCACTTACCGGTTCTGACATAGGCATCCAGAGTCATCTTAATCATGGCAAAAATCGAATACGAATCATCCCCACTCTGAATCTGGGACAACCCCTGCACCATTTCCACAATGCCGGTAAATCCATACTGCACCAATATCATAACAAGAGGAACTGCTACACCGATTGCATATCCGGCAACGCAGTAGCCGGTCTTTTTTAACGCGTTCTGCAAAGTTTCTCTTTGTAAATAGCAATAATACCAAACGCACACAACCAACGCCATCTCGGCAAGGTTCGGAATACGCACCCAGACATTCAGCCCAAGCATCACTCCCGCAACAATAAGCACGCGGTTCTTTTCTTCTACAAGTCCTTTGTAAAGAAGCACGGCTCCCAGTGAAAAGAACACATAAGTCAGATAGTTATATAAAATTCCCGTAGGAATCCACAAAAATCCTATTGCAATAAATTCACCGGCAAACACAATCCAATCCGGCATCCATTTACGGAGCAGGAAGTACAAGCCAATCGTCAGCCCGCTGACAATCAGTCCGGTGTACAAATTCATACCAAGCAGAGTCGTTCCGAACGGTAACTTTGTCAACAGCCATCCAATCACATTGGACAAGTACGTAGAAATCACCCATGTGCCCTCAAGCCTGTCAAAAAACAGATAATTCCCGAGACTGTATGTGGAATCCGACACATCCACGCCCTGATTGATTTTAACCAGAGGATAAATCAGCAGAATTGCTGGGAAAATCCACTTCGATATGCAGTTGTAATACTTACGGTAAATACTCTGCAATAGTTTCAAGGGTTACACTTCTTTCTTATCAAATAAACCAAATAATTTTTTTCTTACAAAATCAACAATAATACCGAATACAAATACAATAATTACTGCAAACAGCATCTGCAGTACAAATAAAGGACTTCCTTTTACCTCTTCCACTCCAAGCCATGACGGCCAAAGGTTACGGATGGCAAGGTTTTCATGAAGAAGATACACTCCGAAAGTATACGGTGCAATTTGGGAAATCAATCTTATTACCGTTCCTTCTTTTACCCTCCACTGCTTAAAGACATAGAAAAGCGCCACAGAACCGATTAAGGTCAAAAAATAATTATAACAATATGGCATATCCATATAATACTTTAACGCACCGGTCTTGCGACAGATAAATCCTGCAATCGCACTGATTCCGAATATGCCTGCGCAGCTCACCAGATAAATACTGATGCTCTTTTTTATTCCTTCAAAAAAAGGAATTCCGTACAAACGGATATATGCCGCTATCAAAAACAGGCAGATAAACCAGCCCAAGTCATATCCGTAATTATCCGTGGACAATAGAATTGGACTAAGCGATTTAATAACACAATAGTAAAATAACAATACACCGATTGTAATCTGCAACTGCTTCTTAGAAAGTTGTTTCACCCCCGGTGCCAACACGGGAACAAGCATAAATAAAAGTACATAGGATGTTGCAAACCAGTAATGATCCATCTGCAAAGGTAATACTGCAAAAATCCATTCATAAACGGTCCACTTCGCCACATCACCGATTCCCATAAGCAGGCACACAAGCGGAACCAACAAGGAATAGAAAAGCACCTGCGCCACAAGTGAAATCAGTTTTTTCAGTTTCCATTCCTTTTCTACTAGAAAATAGCCACTGATAAGCACATAACAGTTGGCTGCAACAATACACAATGCTTCTATAATCCAAGCGAGATGATTAACAGCACTACCATCATCGGACATAGGTACAGCAATGCCGCCTTTTAACATGAAGTGCATGGCAACAATCATGGCCATAGCAACTACACGTAATATTTCAAAATTAGCCTGTCGTTTCATGCCTCCTCCTTTTACATTCGTGGGGAGCCGGATATGCTTTATCTGCGACACGCTTTCGCTCCCTTTATAACACAGCGGTACTAAGCTCGAAAAAGCCTCGCTAAGTACCGGTGTTAACAGAGGGTCGCAGATAAAGCATATCCAACTCCCCACCTGTAATCGCAGTCCGCATTCCGACAATCGAAATAAAATATTACTTACTTTCTTTCTTCTTAAAAATCCAAAGCTTAGACAAAATATAGTTCGATACAATTACTAAGAACTGGCCAATTAACTTGGCAATCATGTTATGCCATGTCAACAAATCAATGCAAATGAGCAATACAATATTCTCTAAAATGAGTGTAGCCAATCGCGCCGAGGTAAATTCCGTAAATTCTTTTGTAATCGCTTTCATCCCCTTTGTCTTACTCTTAAACACAAAGGTGCGGTTAGTAAGATAGGTGAAAATAACGCAGATAATCCATGTAATGACATTGGCAATCTGCTCTTCAATCATCATCATATTGGCAAATATATAAAACAGTACCATGCTGAGAACGAATGCCACACCGCCCCAGAACAGGTAATCAATAGCTTCCTGATATTTGCGGTACATGCCAAGTCCCCAGTCCCATATTTTTTTCATCTTAGTTCCTCTTTATCTTTCTCTGCTGATTTTTCCGTTTTCTACACGGAATACCATGTCACACTTCTCAATGGTCTGAAGTCTGTGCGCAATAATAACCAATGTCTTTTTACCGTGCAAACGGTTGATAGACTCCATAATCGCTGCTTCGGTGTCATTATCGAGTGCCGAAGTCGCTTCATCCAGCACCAATACTTCCGGATCTTCAAACAACGCTCTTGCAATACCGATACGCTGTCTCTGACCACCGGAAAGACGAATACCACGCTCGCCGATTCCCGTATCAAGCCCTTCAGGAAGACTGCGTACGAATTCATCCAACTGCGCTTCTTTTAAAACAGCCCATACTCTCTCATCATCAATATCTTCATCAGCAACACCAAACGCCACATTACGTCGGATAGTAGAATCAATCATAAAAATTGTCTGCGGAATATAGCCAATGTTCTTAAGCCATCCCTCATAATTGGTCTGAACATCCACTCCATCAGCAAGAATCTTACCGGTCTGCAGGCGCAAAAGACCAAGCATCACGTCCACAATTGTGGTCTTACCGGAACCGGAACTTCCCACAATACCGACTGCAGAACCAATCGGAATCGTCATATCCGCATGGTCAAAAATAATCGCCTCTGAATTCGGATATTTATACGTAATATCCTGCAGTTCAATTTCTTTATGGACATCCATTTTAACCACTTCTTTTGCATGGGCATAGGCTTCCACATCGTATACTACGTTTTCATCATGGATATCTTCCTGCAGGTTGTCCGATACACCCATAAAAAACGGTTCAAAATAAGAAATACTTGTCAAATAATTATTGATACGGTTGGCACTCGGAATTAATCGCATCGCAGCCAATCCGAATGTAGTAAGCTGCGGCATCATCTCCGTAACACTTGCTCCCTGAAGCATAACAATCAGCATGTAAATAACCAACCCGGCAATACATACCGTCTCAATTAACAAACGAGGCGTGGAATTGTACAAATTATATTTCTGTACCGCATTGACATAGCCAAATCCGCAATTTGCATATTCATTAATAAAATACTGCTCTTTATTGGCAATCTTAATTTCTTTAATTCCCATAACAGACTGTTCAATCCATTTGTACAGTCCTGAATAATAATCCTGATTTTCCTGTCCCGCTTTTACCATTATTGGTTTAATTACAACTTTTATCAGAACCAGAACTACTAACAGCAGTGCTGCAATTGTCAGAATCATCTTAGCATCCACTACCAATAAAACAGCTACAAGGCATGCAAAAACCACCGCCTCACTAACCAACTGAAGCAGTGATAATATTAAACCATACATATTGTTAACATCCGAAGTAATGCTGCGCTGTATGACCGCCGTATCCGCATTCAGATAATATTCGTAAGGACGGTTCATAAAATTAATCATCATCTTACGGGATGTAGCAAACTGATTGGTATAAACAAATCGAAGCTGAACCACATTCTGCAAAAACAGGAACAGATTCTTAAGAACAAACGCCATGATTAATGCAAGCATCATAACGATAGTGAATTGCGTTACGCTGTTTAGATGCAAAACATTGTATATCCAAGCAAAGTATTTATTGGTAACAACTGCATTCGGATCAAGTAAAACTTCAATCACAGGAATTACCACCGAAATACTTAAACTTTCCAAAATACCGCCGATTAGCATCAAAAACACAATCAGCACCATTAATCGTTTCTGTTTACCATCTAAAAGACGGTTCATTTTCTTTAATATCTTAACCATGGGTATAATATCTCCAATTTAAATTGACATTTTATTGTACCACAAACATAACAAAACGACAACACGCTTCACGAGTTGTCGTTTTACCTTTTGTCTATATTGCTTCATTCTGTCTATGAATTTCGGGAGCCTCATATTTATCCATAAAATCCTCGCCCAGAAAAAGTATTTCTCCGGCAAATTTAATGGCATCCGGTACCGTAAATACGGATATCACCTTGTCAAAAGATAGTCCCGGAATAAAATTGAGGATTTCCATAGGAAACTTCCCTTCAATCACGATATGCTCCGCAAATAGTAATTTGTAATCCAGAACATCCCTTGGATGAGGCTTAATCAAAACCACACAATCTCCGCAGTATTCACGGATAATATCTTTGAAAATGCGTTCTCTGGTTTCTAAATCGCACAAAGGCTCCGATAACAACAAAACCTTCGCTTTGTCTTTCGGGCACTGTGCAAGTTGTTCTTCCAACAGCGCCAGATTCTCCATAAATATCGACACCAGAATTCTTTTATCTTCATCTGTTAACCATACAGTGAGTTCTTCCCTTGGCTTTTCAATATATTTGGGACAAGGATACGGTAGCACAGAAATATTATTCACTTCCATATCAATACAATACTTCGAATACCCATTCTGAATAAATATCAAATTCTTTGAGGCCATCCACGCCTTTAGTTCAAAATGTCCGCGATTATCATATCTTGCCGTATCATAATAACGGATACAGTCGAGACCATCTTCCAGTGCATGGTACGGAATCTTATATGCATTCAAATAATAACCGATAGGATCCGAATCACAGAATACATAGATATCCTCATATTTCTTGAGGTCTACCGGCACAAAAGGAGCCTGCAGCTTCCCGAACAGCTTTGTAAAACGCATTCTCGCAAGCATATTTAAAATAAGATTTCCTCTGTCCTTATGATATTTTTTCAACTGCGGGAAAGAACTTTCTTCTTTTTCCTCATAAGGCAAAACCAAATCAAACAACCCGGATTTCTCCGCCCGCTCTCTCAGATTTCCGAAATCATTGGAAAGCGTGCTCAAAAGCAAATCCGCATTACCTCTCTCTTCTTTTGGAAAATTCAACTCCTTGAGACAGGATATATATACATGATAAAAGGTATGACAAATGTAAACTCTTTTACTCATCATCTGCTCCTTATATTATGACCACCGTGTATAATACTAAAATGTCTGTTATTCAAAGACTCTTACACATCTTACCATAGTTTTTTCTTTGATTGCAATCAACAATGGTGTATAATAAGAAAAGATTATTATTGAATGTGAGGAATTATGACACAGTTAGCAACTCCTTTTTATCGAATTAAAGAATCGGACTTACAATATGATATCCGGTTACTCAAGGATTCTCTTGACAAAAACTGGGGTAACTATATTCCGGGATATTCCGTTAAGACCAATTCCCTTCCCTGGCTTTTGTCTTATTTGAAAAATCAGGGTTTTTATGCTGAAGTTGTATCTGATACAGAATATGATTTAGCGAAAAGACTTGGCTATACGGATGATAAGATTATCTACAACGGTCCCATTAAGGAGTTTGATACCTTCAAGCAGGTATTACTAAACGGTGGTTATGTAAACCTCGATTCTAACTATGAACTGGATTGGATGCAGGAATTAAGTACAACCTATCCGCAAAAGTCTTTCCGTATCGGACTTCGTGTCAACTGTGATATCAAGTCGCTTTGTCCAAACGAACAACTGGCTGAGGAAGATGGTGGCCGTTTCGGATATTGTTATGAAAACGGTGTACTCGCACAGGCAATAGAGACTCTTCGTACTTTGCCAAATGTTGTTATCGCCGGTCTACACCTGCACTCTTCCACACAGTCCCGTACCGTGGACGTATATGGTGCACTCGCAAGAATGGCAGGTATCATTGCGACAGAATATAACTTAGATCTTTCTTATGTAGATATGGGCGGCGGATATTTCGGAGGACGAGCTGACAAACCGGATTACAGGGATTACTTTGCCCGTATCGGAGAAGAATTACGCACAGTCTTTTCTCCGGAAAAAACCGCACTTATTGTTGAGCCCGGTGTATCTCTTGTTTCCAGAGCAACCACTTTTGAAACAACGGTATTAGACTACAAACAGATCCGTGACCGTGTATATCTTGTTACTGACGGAAGCCGTGTTAATTTAAACCCTCAGGTTACAAGACATGTATATCCGCATCATATTGAATATAGTTCTGATACAACAACCAGGAATTCTTTACCTTTACAATGGGTCTGCGGTTCTACCTGTATGGAATATGACCGCTTATTCCCTATTGAAAATGAGAAAGAACTTGTACCGGGTGACCGCATTATATATGAGACCGCAGGCGGATATACCATTTGCTTAAGCCCGCTTTTTATTCATTATTTTCCGGCTGTTTATGTTGAAAAAGAAGACGGAAGTATATTCACGGCCAGAGAGCCGTGGAACAACGATGAATATTTGATGAAAAATCATATAGAGGAATGATTGTTATGTAAACCGCCCCTCTTTTCTAAAATATCAGGAGAACCTTATGAATCATTCATTCAAAATCGGAAGACGCATTGTAGGAGATAACGCTCCCACCTTTATTGTAGCCGAATTGTCCGGCAATCATAACCAGGACTACAACCGTGCCCTGGAACTTGTACATGCAGCTAAAGAAGCCGGCGCCGATGCTATTAAATTACAGACTTATACGGCGGATACCATTACCATTGATTGCGATGATCCCATTTTTCAAATTAATGAGGGAACCATCTGGGATGGCAGAACGCTTTATGATTTATATCAGGAAGCCTACACTCCATGGGATTGGCAACCGCGTATTATGGAAGAGGCAAATAAACTGGGCATGGAATGTTTTTCCTCCCCATTTGATTTTACGTCAGTAGACTTTTTGGAGGAAATGAATGTTCCCGCCTACAAAATAGCTTCTTACGAAATAAATGATATTCCGCTTATCCGTAAGGTTGCCAAACTTCACAAGCCCATTATCTTTGCAACCGGTATTGCTTATCCGGAAGATATCAGACTGGCACTTGATATTTGTAAAGAGGAAGGCAATGAAGATATCTTTCTTTTGAAATGCGTATCTTCTTATCCAACGCCTTATGAAGAAGTACATTTGAATATTATTCCTACACTGGCAAAAACCTATGGTTGTCTGACCGGTTTATCCGACCATACCATGGGAACGGCTGTTGCAGTTGGTTCCATTGCTCTTGGTGCCAAGATGGTAGAAAAGCACTTAACTTTGCGTAGAAGTGACGGAGGTCCAGACAGTGCATTTTCCATGGAACCGGAAGAATTTGCCAAAATGGTTCAGGATATCCGCATTGTGGAAAAAGCACTTGGCAGTAGCGAATATAAACTGACCCCAACCCAGGAACTGGAACATGGCGGTTCCCGCTCTTTATTTGTTGTAAAAGATATTGCAGCAGGTGAGATTCTTACTCCTGACAATATCCGTTCCATCCGCCCGGGCGACGGTCTTCATACCAAACACTATGATGAGATTCTTGGCAAGCAGGCTGCTTTTGACCTTAAGAAAGGAACACCTTTAAAATGGGAGCTTCTCAAATAATCTATATCCGTACAGATGGTAATAAAGATATTGCGGCAGGGCATATTATGCGCTGTCTTACTATCGCACGTGAGATTATTGCGAGGGGACATTCTGTTTGCTTTTTGGTATCGGATGAGGAAAGCCTTTCTATATTATGTAAACAAGAGCCATCTGTAGTAATCACATCTGACATGCAGACTTATGAAGACTCTATCGATAAAAATAATATATATGCTTATGAATTGTCTCATGCAGACTATCGGGATTTGGAGCGAGAATTACCCGAATTGCTATCTCTTTTGCAAAAAAATCCCGGGACTCTCCTTATAGACTCCTATTATGTGACAGACAACTATCTGAAAGCGTTACAAGCAATTACCGGAACCGTCTATATAGATGATATCCGGGAATTTGCATATACCGCAGATTTATTAATTAACTACGATTGCTTCACCGAAAGAATGTGCGCAGAACACAAGAACGGAATTTATAAAAACATTCCTAATCTCTTACTTGGCGCGGAATATGCGCCTTTGCGTCCACAGTTTTTGGACAAAAAAATGGAATTGAAGCAGGATGTGAAAAATATATTTATCACTACCGGTAGCAGTGACCCGTATCATTTTTCATTACTTTTTTGTAAACACTTATTAGAAAAATGTACATCCACTGATTATGACTACCACATAGTCATCGGCAGTTTGAATACAGATTTTGAGGTTTTGAAAGAACTTGTACTAGATTGTCCAAACATTCATTTATACAGAGGTCTTACCGACTTAATGTCCTTAATGCTTACTTGTGATCTTGCCATTACGGCAGGCGGTACTACTTTGTATGAACTATGTGCATTGGGAATTCCGTCATTTTCTTTCAGCATGGCTGACAATCAACATTCCAATCCAATGATACTGGACG
>JAGATU010000054.1 GCA_017621115.1 Lachnospiraceae bacterium | reverse complement strand
GAAGTATGCACCGATGATAACGGTATCGTTACTTTGGAAGGATTCAAAGGACAGTATGTTCTTGAAAACGGTGAAAACAAGACAGAACTTACATTAACAGGTGGTAAGTGTGAGGATGTTTGTTTGGTGAAGATGTAAATAATGTGATGATAGAGGAAAAGCACCTGATAAGGGTGCTTTTCTTTTTTATTAAACGGATGTTATAATATCTGTATAAATGAATGTTAAAAGAGGTTTTGCATGCAAAGTAAAGAGTTAATACAAGCAATTAAATCCGGACAAATGACTAAATTGTTTTCTGATATTTACGGAGAGGGAAAACATCAGGAATACCAGGTTAAAAGATATACCGATGCGGTAGAACGGTTTGTTGGTTTCTATGGAGATGGAGAGATTAGTATATTCAGTGCGCCGGGCAGAACGGAAATCGGAGGAAACCACACGGACCATCAGCATGGGGAAGTACTGGCGGCTTCGATTAATTTGGATGCAATTGCAATTGTAAAAAAGACAGTTGATAGTGTGGTAAGAGTTCGTTCGGATGAGTATCCGGAGGTGGCAATATCGTTAGATAATCTTTCTGCGTGTGCCGACGAAAAAGGAACAACTTTGTCTTTGATAAAAGGTGTGCTTGCAGGTTTTACAGAGAATGATTTAAAAATTGGCGGATTCCATGCATACATTACCAGTGATGTATTAATTGGCTCAGGGTTATCTTCTTCTGCGGCGTTTGAGGTATTAATCGGAACGATTTTGTCGGGATTATATAACGATATGAATGTATCTCCTGTATTAATAGCAAGAATCGGACAATATGCAGAGAATATATATTTTGGAAAACCCTGCGGATTGATGGATCAGATGGCTTGTTCGGTTGGTGGTTTAGTTCATATTGATTTTGCAGATCCAAAGGAACCGCTGGTAGAAAAAGTGAATTTTAGCCTTGAAGAATATGGCTATAGTATGTGTATTACGGATACAAAAGGGTCTCATGCGGATTTAACGCATGAGTATGCAGCAGTGCCGGGAGAAATGAAAGCAGTGGCAGGATTTTTCGGGAAAGAGGTTCTGCGAGATGTCCCGGCTGAAGACATTCTTGCTAATATAGGGACGATCCGTGAAAATGCAGGTGACAGGGCGGTGTTACGTGCCCTTCATTTTGTGAATGAAAATAAGCGAGTTGGAAAAGAAGTTGCCGCATTGCAGGCAGACGATATGGTTGGATTTTTGAAGACGATAAAAGAATCCGGCGATTCATCCTACAAATATTTACAGAATGTGTACTCCAACTCGGATGTAGAGCATCAGAATGTGTCCTTGGCACTGGCAGTCAGTGAAATGTTCCTGGGTGAAGACGGTGTTTGCAGGGTCCATGGGGGAGGGTTTGCAGGAACAATACAGGCATTTGTAAAAAGCAATATGGTAGATGGATATTGCAGGTGTATGGATGAAGTATTTGGAGATGGTGCATGCGTGGCAATGCAGATTCGCAAGTATGGCGGAATACAGGTGGTATAACTTATAAGTAGTGATAATTAGAGGCTATGCAGGTGCATAGCCTCATAATTAATTATTTTATCGGCTTCACGCATGCCCATTTCAAAGAAAAACGGATTGCATGAAAAAATAACCGGCTCAAAATATTTTGCCATTAATGTATGTAATCTGCTTTTTAAAAGAATGGTCGGAGTATCCGGATTTTCTTTGTAAAAAGCATCCATTTCGTCAAAAATACTTTTCTGGATTTCGTACATAAGTCCCTCCGAAAAATGTGAGTAAACTGTTATTGAAACAATTATACAACTTGCTTATTGGACAGTCAGCATGTTTTTGTAAGGGAGTAAGCAGAAAGCAGTTAGCAGTTTGTATGGGGATAAAGAAATAGCAGATGCAACAAGTGGAGATATGTTGTAATATTATGATAACAACTTGTGGAATAATCCGAATAATTACAGGGATGGAATCGGAATGAGGAACAATACTACTATTCATTTTAATACACCTGCAGGTAACTGGAACGAGGCGCTGCCGCTTGGAAACGGCAGGCTGGGAGCCATGATATACGGCACACCGTACACGGAGTGTATCCGATTAAATGAGGACAGTGTATGGTACGGAGGAGAGCAGGATAGAAATAATAAATCGGCAAAAGAATATCTGCCTAAGATTCGGGAGTTGATTTTTGAAGGATGGATAAAAGAAGCGCAGGATTTATGTGCACTGGCACTTTCGGGCACACCGGAGAACCAGAGGCATTATGAGCCGCTTGGCAATCTCTATCTTTTGTTTGACGGGCAGAATACGGAAATTACGGATTATTACAGGGGACTGAATATTGCCAATGCAGTGGCAACGACGACCTATAAGAAAGATGGCGTAACCTATACAAGGCAATACATAACCAGTTATCCGAAGGGCGTTATGGCGGTGCATCTTACAGCGGACAAGCCGGGAGCAATATCCTTCCACACGCAGTTATCCCGCGGAGATATGACATGGGATTTATCATCCTATGAGACACAGTCTTACAGACATCCGGGATTTAATTCGCTTTGTGACCGGAATGAGGTAATCAGTGAGGATACTTCTGTTATGACTGCGGTTTGTGGCGGAAAGGGAGCAGTGGAACTTTTTTCTGCTATCAAAGTAGTTGCCGATGGTGGTACGATGCAGGGAATCGGCAGCAGTATTGTGGTAAAAAATGCTGACAGTGCTACTATTCTTTTGGCGGCGGATACGACTTTCAGGGAAAAAGATCCGCAAGCATCCGTTTTAACACGCCTTGAAAAAGCAACGGAATGTCCGTGGGATGAATTATTGGATGAGCATGTAAAGGACTACCGCGCGCTGTATGACAGAGTGAGTTTAGAAGTGGGAGATACAGAGATTGAGCGTTTTTTCCAATTTGGACGCTATCTTCTGATTTCCTGCAGCAGACCGGACTGCCTTCCTGCTAATTTGCAGGGCATCTGGAATGCCGAGTGGATTCCGCCATGGGGAAGCAAGTATACGATTAATATCAATGCGCAGATGAATTACTGGCCGGCGGAGGTCTGCAATTTGTCCGAGTGCCATTTGCCGTTGATCGAGCATATAGAGCGTATGCGCGAAAACGGACGACATACTGCAAAGTACATGTATGGCTGTGGCGGATTTATGGCCCATCACAATACGGATATCTGGGGCGATACGGCACCGCAGGATGTATGCTTAAGTTCGACTTACTGGGTGCTTGGTGCGGCATGGCTTTGTCTGCATATTTGGGAGCATTACAGCTTTACGTTGGATGAAGAATTTCTGCATGAGTACAGCGGTTTAATGTACGAGGCGGCTGAGTTTATACTCGACTATTTGGTGGAAGACGGGGAGTATCTGGTGACTTGCCCGACGCTTTCACCGGAGAATGAATATATTCTACCAAATGGGGAAAAAGGTGTGGTCTGCAAAGGCGCATCCATGGATAACCAGATTATCCGGGAATTATTTGAGGCGTGCATGGCATGTGCAAATGTACTTGGCGAGCATAATCCGATAACCGAAAAGATTTCGCAGGCACTTGCAAAACTGGCACCAATCCAAATTGGTAAATATGGCCAGATTATGGAGTGGAACGAGGATTACGAAGAGGTGGATCCGGGGCACAGACATATTTCGCATTTATTTGCATTGCATCCGGGTACGCAGATTAGCATGACTAAGACTCCGGGACTGGCAGAGGCAGCAGTGAAGACGCTTGAGAGAAGACTTAAATCGGGCGGCGGACATACCGGTTGGAGCCGGGCGTGGATTATCAATCTCTGGGCAAGACTTTGGGATGGAGATAAGGCACTGGAAAACGTAAGGGCACTGCTTGCCAATTCTACCCTTCCGAATCTCTTTGACAATCATCCGCCGTTTCAGATTGACGGTAATTTTGGTTGTACGGCAGGTGTCGCCGAGATGCTTTTGCAAAGCCATGATGGGGAAATTGTGATTCTGCCGGCGCTGCCATCTGAGTGGAAGAACGGAAAGGTGACAGGACTCCGTGCAAGAGGCGGATTTACGGTAGATATTGAGTGGAAAACTGTTAAAAATACTGCGGATACATTAGCAGAGAAACAGGTAAGCGTAGCGATAACGGCGGATAAAGAATCGGAAACAGGTATTCGTTATAAAGATAATCTGCATAAGAGTTCTTTTGCTGTCGGAGAAAAGAAATTATTATCTTTTTAATATTCTATAAAATAAAAAAAGACATATGGGGTGACCATATGTCTTTTTTGCAATCTGTCCCTTTATTCTCCTGTCTTTCGATATTTGCCGGGGGATATACCGACAAATTTATGGAACTGCCGACAGAAATGCTCTGTATTGTTATAACCGCACATTTCAGCAATTTCAGAAATGTTGTGTGAAGTATAAGTCAGGTAATCCCTCGCTTTTAAGACACGGAAGTTAATAACATCGTCCATGCAGGAAATATCAAATTTCTGTTTGTATAAGAACTGGAGGTATCCTGTACTGATATGCAGTTCGGCTGCCATGTCCGAGATATTCCACGCCTGCTCAGGTGAGGTGGAAATTCGACGGCGCAGGGCAAGAAGCTCATGGTCGTGATTGGAGATTTCCGTATTCAAAACATCATCATGCAATTTGTTGAATAAAATACGTAATAATTGAGAAATAATCAACTGCGAGTCTTCCCAGGAAAGCAACTGGAACAGACGGTGTATGTATTCCGGATCGGATACGGAAAAAGGGAGTGCCTGTTGCGGAAAACTCGTAACAAAAGACTCGTCGGATGAAAAACGCATCCAGTGGTCGCTGTAACTTTCCCCGGAGGCACCGTACCAAATACGGGTGTTAGGCGGGTAAAGAATAGCGGTATGCGCCGGATACTCGGAGATTATACCATCAATGAGAAATAATGCCGGAGTAGTTGTGATTACCAGAATATAATCATGGAAACCCTCCGGAATATCATAACGGAAGTTGCTCTGGTGTACGGAATCATATCCGACAGTGTCTATTCGGTTCATAATCATGCCTTTCTTTTTGTATTATAAATAAAACATAAATCTGAGGATAAATCAATTTTATATTAGTATTGTTCATTGTTAATGAAAAGTCAATGGGGTATTCTGAAAATTAGATATAATCTGCGAAGGAGGACTTTACATGAGCGCATTTGAAACAGGAAAATATCGTAATATTTTTGCAGAGATTGGTAAAAGTCAAGAAGAGATACAGAATAAGATTGAGGAGTGTGTGAATACATTCTTTTACGGAAGCGAAGAAGAACGTATCTATCATACTGCAGGTGATGATATGGGTTATCTGGAGGATACCGGTAATCACGATGCCAGAACAGAGGGTATGTCATACGGTATGATGATGTGCGTACAGCTTGATATGAAAGAAGAATTTGACCGCATCTGGAAATGGTCAAAGACATATATGTATATGACAGAGGGTGAGAATGAAGGATACTTTGCATGGAGCTGTGGTTTGGACGGAAGCAAGAACGCTTACGGCCCGGCACCGGATGGTGAAGAATTCTATGCGATGGCTCTTTTCTTTGCATCACACAGATGGGGAGACGGCGAAGGTATCTTCAATTACTCACAGGAAGCAAAGGACATTTTAAGAGCCTGCTTACATAAGGGTGAAAACGGAAGACTGGGTGCTGCCATGTGGAACCGTGAGAACAAACAGATTTTATTTGTTCCGGGATGTCCGTATACGGACCCGTCTTATCACTTGCCACACTTTTATGAATTATTTGCTCTTTGGGCATACGAAGAAGACAGGGAATTCTGGAAAGAAGCGGCTCTTGCCAGCAGACAGTATTTGGTAAAAGCATGCCATCCGGTAACCGGCATGAATCCGGAATACGGTAATTTTGACGGAACACCGATGGATAAGGAACTTCCATGGGGGGGCAAGCATGACAAATTCTTCAGTGATGCATACAGAACAGCGGCCAATATCGGTTTGGATTATATGTGGTTTGGCAAAGATGAGGGACATTACGCAGCACCGCTCAAACTGATGCGTTTCTTAAAAACAGATTTAGAAGCTGCAAGATGTGTGTTTGAAGTAGACGGAACCGTAACAGAGCAGCAGGTTCTTCATCCGCTTGCTTTGCTTGCGACCATGGCGCAGAGCGCATTAACAGTTGAAAAAGAAGAATCCGATGATACTGACAGTGACTGGAATGTTGCTGCAAGATGGGTGGAATGGTTCTGGAACCAGCCGCTTAGGGAAGGCGACAGAAGATATTACGACAACTGTCTGTATCTGTTCGCGCTTCTTGCACTCAGCGGTAATTACAGAATTTATTAATTTTTCTTGCAGGTCAATATACCTGTGTTATCGGAAAGGGTAATATATATAAATGAAATCAAGAACACTTAACATGACAGAGGGGAATCCGGTACAGTTATTGCTGGTGTTTGCGGTTCCGATGTTAATCGGAAATATTTTCCAGCAGTTATACAATCTGGTTGACTCGGTAATTGTCGGTAAATTTGTCGGGGCGGATGCACTTGCGGCGGTTGGTGCAACCGGTTCCGTATCGTTTTTGTTTTTTGCATTATGTAACGGCCTTGGAAGCGGCGGCGGAATTATTACGGCACAGCAGTTTGGTGCCGGTAACAAAGAAAACGTTAAAAAGGCGATTATCAATTCGGCATATATTTTGGTGATTGGCTCCATATTGATGGGAGCAGTGGCGTTTGCCATATCTGAATGGATACTTGTGGCAATGGCAACTCCGCAGGAGATTTTAAGGGCTTCCATTATATATATGAGAATCCAGTGTATCGGTCTTCCGCTTGTAGCCATTTATAACCATTCATCGTCCATGCTGCGTGCACTCGGGGATTCACGTACACCGTTGTATTTTTTGATATTTTCCTGTATCCTGAATGTGGGATTGGATTTGTGGTTTGTTGTGGGCTTTGGAATGGGCGTGTTTGGTGTCGCATTCGCAACATTGCTTGCCCAACTGGTGTCCGGTGTGGGATGTCTGTTGTATGCTCTTAAATTCAACGAATATTTTAAGTTTGAAAAACACCATTTCCGTCCCGAAAAACAGATGCTCTACGGAACCGTACGATTGGGTGTGCCGCTGTCTCTTCAGTTTTCATTGATTGCAATATCCTGTATGGTGCTCCAGCGAGTGGTGAACGGATTCGGTGCTACGGTTATGGCAGCATTTACGGCGGTAAGCCGGGTGGAACAGTTGTTGCACCAGCCTTACGGAACACTCAGTGCGGCACTGTCCACATATTCCGGACAGAATCTCGGCGCTAAGAATCTGGACAGAATTAAACTCGGATTCAAGAAGGCAATGGGAATGATGACTATTTTCTCGATTGCAATGTTACCGGTTATGCAGTTTGGCTCTGAGGCAATCGTAAAAGTATTCGTAAATGATCCGGAGGTTATTGCTTATGGTGCGGCAGCCATGAGAATTACCAGCTGGTTCTATATTTTCCTTGGCATGATTTATATGACAAGAGGTGTGTTAAACGGTGTAGGCGATGCAATGTTTGCGTTAATCAACGGTATTGTGGAAGTGGTCGGACGTATTATTATTCCGGTTCTTTTGGTATCCATTCCGTTTGTCGGCGTATGGGGAATCTGGATATCCACGGGTCTTGTATGGGCGGTTAGTGCGCTATTCTGTGTGCTCAGATACATATCCTGGCGTAAAAAGAACCCATTAATGAGTGGGATGGTATAAAAGTACCAAAAAACTTGTACTTTTTGGTAAAAAACAAGAGACATTCTATGGCAAGAATGTCTCTTTTGCGTTGTAATAGATATATTAACCAGTGTGTCTTATTTTCAGGAGAACAAACAGATGAAAAGAAAGATATTTATGCTCTGCAGTATCTGGCATGAAGATTACATCAGAGGACTTCTTAGAGGAATCCGTAACCGGATGGAAGAGAGCGATATAGAACTTCATATCTTTGCGTCCTATGCTATCTGGGGAGACGATGTATTTGCTACGAAGGAACGTGAAGTATATACATTACCCAATATTGATGAATACGATGGGGTTTTGATTGCCAATAACAGTGAGGGTGATTATAACGCCGTTCAGGAGAAAATAGATTTTTTCCTTGAGCACGGCAAGAAAGTTCTCAGTGTGGAACAGCCGTTTAAAGGTGTTTCATTTACCGGAGTGGATAATTATACCGAGTTTTATAAGATTGTAGAGCATATGATTACCGTACATGCTGTCAAGGCGGTGAATTATCTGGGCGGTCCGGAGGACAATATAGAGAATCAGGAACGTTATAGGGCGTTTTGTGACTGTATGGAGGCACATGGCATTCCGGTGGAGCCGGAGAGAGTGCTTCACATGCATTTTTTGCATCCGGATGGAAAGAATGCATATGAACAATGGAAGAAGAAGGGCTTACACCTGCCGGATGCCGTTATCTGTGCCAATGATAATATGGCGCTCGGATATTGCGATGCGGCTACTTCCGATGGGCACTGCGCACCGGATGATTTCCTGATTACCGGATTTGATAATTTTGATGAAGGGCAGTTTTTCTGTCCGTCCATTACCAGTATAAACCGTAACTGGGTGCAGCTGGGTTATGACAGCATGGACAAACTTTTGGATATTATCGATGGAAATGTTGAGCCGGGAGGATTTCGCTCCGATGGCAGGCTGGCACTTAATGAGAGTTGCGGATGCGGCTTGGATAAGCGTGATATCAGAGAAGATTTCCGATACATATACCATGGTAAGAAGCAGGAAGAATCACTGGAAGTTATGCAGCGTGTCAGCAGACAGGATTTAAGTATTTGTTCCCATCTGACACAGATGCAGCAGAAATTGCAGGGAGCGTATGACAGACTCGGTATTGAGGATATGGCGCTTTGCCTGAACAATTCCCTGTTTGAAGAGGATATAGATGATAATAAACACGGATATGATGAGATGGTTTATGTGGCCAGCAGGGACATTCATACCAAGATGGACAGGAGCAAGACTCTGGATATTGCGAACCTGAATTTTCATACGGAAAAGAATTACCGGATGTTTATTTTCTCTGCCCTGCATTTGGATGGGGATACATATGGATATGCGGTGGCGCCTTATCAGGACGTTTTCATGAAGAACAACCTTCATAGGACTTTTATGGAGACAGTTTCACTGGCACTTGTTAATATCCGTCAGAGAGAGAATCTGAGCCGATTGAATCTTAAGTTGGAACAGTTGTATATACAGGATCAGATGACCGGATTGTACAACCGTTTCGGATATATGAACCATGCCAAGTCCTATATGCAGAAATATGATGGGGATGTATATCTGCTTTATATGGATATGGACAATCTCAAGGAACTGAATGACCAATACGGACATACCATGGGAGATAAAGCTATTAAAGGTATGGCACAGGCTATAAAGAGTGTATTTTCCGATGACAGCGTATGTGTGCGCATGGGTGGCGATGAATTTTTTGTAATGAAATACTGCAAATCCGAAGAAGAGGTTATCCATAGGATTGAGAAGATGACAAAGTATATGGATGACTACAGTGTAAGGGGTAAATTACCGCTCCCGCTTAAGGCCAGTGTCGGATACATTAATACAGCCCATAGCAGGGAATCATTGGAAGTTTTGGTTAAGAAAGCAGATGCCAAGATGTATGAGGTTAAGCAGAAGACAAAGATGTCGGCTACATAGGGGGATAAAGTCTAGATAATATACGGAAAAAGTCTAGAAAAAGTGCTAAATTGTAGCGCAAATTGACGGAAAAATGGTATAATATACAGAATATAGCACGAAGGATGCGGACAGGGGGTACCTTATGAAACTGAAGAAATTTGGTGAAACGGAACCGAAGGAAAAGAAGGCAAAGAAAAATGTATTTGGGGCTTTGTTTTCAAAGATTAAGAAAGTAGACAGTGAAGCAGAAGAAGTGATTGCACAAGCAGAAGCCGATGAGGCGGAAGAAGCAGAAGAAATTGCAGAAGAAGTTGTGGAAACTTTGACAGAGGAAGCAACAGATGCAGTGGAAGAAGTTTCAGAAGAAGCGGAAGAATCAGAGGCACCTGTAAAACTGAGCAGGGGTAAGGCAGTTGCGGCAAAGATTAAGTCCAACAAGTTTGCAATGGCTATCGCAACCAAGCTTATGAAGAAAAAGAGTACGGAAAGTGCAGAAGATGCAGAAGGTACAGATAAAGAAGAAGCGCCTGTGAAGATGAAGAAGCAGTCTATTCTTTTCTCTATCCGTAATAAAATTTTTGTCTGTTTCTTAGTGCCGATTGCATTTATGGTTGTTGTAGGTATTGCAGCATACCAGAAATCATCCGAAGGTATGCAGAATAAGTTCCAGGAATCTACAGAGCAGACGATGAAGATGCTCGGTGAATATATCCAGATGAGTAATTCGTTTGTAGGAACGGAAGCCCTTAAGTACTCTATGGATGCAGAATTAAACAGTTGGGCGCTTGGTATGTTGGATGATGATATGAATGCGATGGCAGATATCGTTAAATTAACCAAGACCAATATTACATCCTCTAAGAAGTCCAATGACTTTATCAGCAATATACATATTATCCCGAATGCTGAGAAGAAGATTATGACCACAAGAGCCGGACAGACAGGAACTAACGATCCTCAGGGATTCTTGGAAGAATACCTTGCAGATGTTCCTATGGATGGCAAAAAGTTAGTAAGATGGATTGACAGCCATAATGTACTGGATACGAATTTGGAATTGAGCCGGGACGATTACATTATGTCCTACCAGTTATTGTCCAATAATAAACAGTATTGCGTTATCGTTGACATCAGTGCCGATTACTATAAGACATTCTTCGAAGGAATTGATCTTGGTGAAGGCAGTATCCTTGGTCTTGTTACACCAAACGGAAGAGAGCTCCTTCATGAATCGATTGAAGAAGGCGATAAGAGTGCCATTGTAGAAGGCGAACCGGTATTCTATGGCAGAGATTTCTATACAGCCATTTTCCCGGCAGAGACAGAAGCAGAAGAAGAAGAAAAGAAAGATAAGGACGAAGAAGCAGAAGAAGTACTCTTTGGTTCTACTGAAGTGAAATATAACGGTAAGGATTATATCTTTATCTATAACCGTTTGGAAGATAATAATTCCACAGTATGTGCACTTGTTCCGATGAAAGTCGTAACCGGACAGGCAGAGGCTATTAAGACTCTTACTGTTGGTTTGGTAGTTGCAGCAATTATTATTGCAGGATTAATCGGTGTATGGATTGCATCCGGTATCCAGAGAAACATGAAGCGTATTGCCAAGAGATTTGGCGAAGTTGCAAACGGTGATTTAACTGTTACCGTAACTGCAAAGGGAAGGGACGAATTTGTAGGCCTTGCACAGTCGGCAACCAATATGATTTACAATAATAAGAAACTGGTTGCAAAGGTTAATGATTCTACCAATGATTTGGCAGCTTCAGCAAGTGAAGTTAAATCCGCATCCGAGATTATCAGCGGATATTCTGAAGATATTACACGTGCTATCGGCGGTATTAATGAAGGTATGGAAAGACAGTCCAGATATGCACTTGCGTGCGTAGAGAAGACGGATGCACTTTCCCAGGATATCAAAGAAGTAAGTGATACGGTTGAAAAGGTAGAAGTACTTGTTTCCAATACTGAGAGCATGATTGAAAACGGTATGACCATGATTCAGCAGTTGGGCGAGAGCGCAGAGGAAACAACAGCTATTACCGCGCAGGTAGGAGACAGTGTAGCAGCGCTTAAGAAAGAAACAAGCATTATTAACCAGTTCGTAGAAATGATTACCGATATTTCTGAGCAGACTAACCTCTTATCTCTTAATGCTTCCATCGAAGCAGCAAGAGCAGGAGATGCCGGAAGAGGTTTTGCTGTAGTTGCGGAAGAAATCCGTAAGCTTGCAGACAGTTCTGCCAAGGCAGCAGGAAATATCCAGGATAATGTTAAGAATATTACCAAGCAGACAGAGAGCACCATGGCGGATGCCAAGAGAGCAGAAGAGAAGGTTGCTGCACAGTCTGTAGTAGTAGAAAAGGTTGTTTCTATATTCCAGGATATGAATACACAGATGGAAGAATTGGTAGGCGGTCTGGATGCTATCGTAGAAAGCACGGGCAAAGCGGACGCAGAGCGTAAAGAAACACTTGAATCTGTTAAGAACATTTCCGATATCATCGAAGAAAGTGCAGGAAGCGTACGTGATGTAAACGGTGTTACGGAAAAACTTCTTCAGAACGTTGATAATCTGAATAAGGTTTCAGATATTTTGAATGTTAATATGACAGATTTGAAGGCAGAGATTTCTGCATTTAAGACAGAATAAGTAAGACAGAATTATTTGTGTAAATCCCGTAAGGGGTTGGGGAGTAGATGTATGACAGAATGGAAACTACCGAGACTGATTAGTAGCGGTATGGTTCTTGCGCAAAAGCAAAAATGCCGTATTTGGGGATGGGATGCCCCCGGCAGAAAGGTCACAGTATCCTTTTTGGATGAGGAATATCACACCGTAACGGATACTGAAGGCAGATGGCAGTTGCAGATGCGGGAGTATACATCGGGCGGCCCCTATGTAATGAGAATTTATGATGCCGCAGGCAATGAGTCTGTTATAGATGATATAGTAATCGGAGACGTGTGGTTTTGTTCCGGGCAGTCCAATATGGAACTGCCCATGGAACGTGTCAAAGACAGGTACCCCGATGAGATAGTAAACTGTAACAACCCATTTATCCGGACCTTCAAGATAGTAGAGCGGGTGGATTACCACGGACCGCTTGAAGAACTTGAGACAGGGGAATGGATAGAGGCCGGAGAGGATTCGATTCGAGCATTTTCGGCGACTGCGTATTTTTTTGCAAAAACTCTATATAAGATGACCGGCGTTCCGGTAGGCTTCATCAATGCCAGTCTTGGCGGTTCCAGAATAGAAGGCTGGATGGGTCGGGATATGTTAGAAGGATATGATGAATTCCTTGCACTGACAGATAAGTATGCGGATGATTCGTTTTTGGAAGGACAAAAAGAGAAGAATCTTAAGCAGGATGAATGTTGGTACGGTAATCTTGATAGAGAAGACATTGGTTTAAAAGAATCATGGGAGCAGGAAAGCGCAGACTGGGAGACGGCCTGCGCTGTTTCTATTCCGTTTTTCTTCCGTGATACAGAACTGAAAGACTTTATCGGCGCAATATGGTTTAGAAGAACATTCCACGTGCCAAAGGAAATGGCCGGAAAGGATGCCAGACTCTGGCTGGGAACAATTGTTGATAATGACAGAGTCTTTATCAACGGCGTGGAAGTAGGAAATACGCCTTACCAGTATCCACCGCGTAAGTATGTCGTGCCGGGAGAATTGTTAAAAGAAGGAACAAACAGTATTGTAATCTGTGTAAGGGTAGAAACAGGATGCGGCCGCTTTACAGTTGGCAAGAAGTACGCCATTTGGAATGATGAGTGCGAAGTGGACTTAACCGGTACTTGGCAGTATCGTATCGGTGCCACATGTGACATTCGTCCTGAGACGGATTTTACCAGTTGGAAACCGACGGGTCTTTACAATGGTATGACGGCACCATGCCATAAATATACGGTAAATGGTGTGCTCTGGTATCAGGGAGAATCCAATGCAGGTGAACCGGAAGTATATAAGGATTTGTTTGCAAGATTGGTGAGCGGATATCGTCGTAAATGGCAGAATGAAGAATTGCCGGTTTACTATGTGCAACTTCCGAATTTTACGATTGATATGTATAATGATCCGAATGTTACCGGCCGCGAATGGGCCGAAATGAGAGTTGCGCAGGCGTCGTCGTTAACCATTCCTTATACGGGCATGGTAACGGCTATTGATTTGGGAGAGGACAATGATTTGCATCCTCTCAACAAAGAGGGAATCGGTAGGCGTTTGGCACTTTTGGCCGCAGCGAATGTACATGGCATGGATGTGGAATACAGCGGACCGGTTCCAAAAGAAGCAGTATTACAGAAAGCGCAGAACAATCACGGATGTACGATAGTGATATCCTGTGCTCATGCAGAGGACGGAATGTATGCATCCAATCCGGATAAGACGGATGAGATTATCGATTTTGAACTGTTGGATGAAGCCGGTAATGTATATGCGGCAGATGCGGTGATTAACGGTGATATTATTACGGTAAGCAGTAATGCGACAGCTAATCCGTCTATAGTCAGATATTGTTACAGGAATTCGCCGGATGGAGGCGTTATCTATAATAAGGCAGGTTTGCCGATGAGTCCGTTTGTGATGGACATCAGTTAAGGAGAATTATGAAAAAAGAATGGACACAATTATGGCTGGACTATAGAACCAAGGCAGAAAATGAAAATAAATGCCTGGTAAATACAATAGCCGTAAAAGGTTTCGATGATACTCATAGGGTAATAAAAAGCGCAGTCAACGAACTGCAAAGAGGAATTTCAAAAATGTTTGGCATATCGCCTTCTGTATCTTCGGATACGGAAGGCGGTATTGTGATTCAAAAAGATTCTTCCGTAAAGGCAGAGGGTTATCGTTTGCGTGGCTCTGCGCAGGGAGTTTGTCTTGCAGCTTCCGATGAAAAAGGGGTTTTATATGGGGCATTCCATATTCTTCGTGCAATTGCGACGGAAGAATCCCTGAAGGATATGCATACGACATGTGAGCCGGATAATCCGCTTCGTATGTTCAATCACTGGGATAATATGGATAATAGTATTGAAAGAGGCTATTCGGGTGAATCGTTCTTTTTTGAAAACGGTGAGATTATTATTTCGGAGCGTATCCGTGATTATGCGAGACTTGTGGCAAGTATCGGAATTAACGGAGTAGTAATAAATAACGTTAATGTAAAGGACGATGCCACATGGTTGATTACGGAACGTTATTTTGCCAAAGTGGCAGAACTGTCTGAAATATTTGCAGACTACGGCATAAAACTATACTTAAGTTTAAACTATGCGGCACCGCTTGAACTTTCAAACCTGTCCAGTGCAGATCCGCTGGATAAAGAAGTAATTGCCTGGTGGGAGGAAAAGATTGCGGAGGTTTACGCAAATATACCAAACTTCGGAGGCTTCCTTGTAAAGGCAGATTCGGAAGGAAGACCGGGACCTTTTACCTACGGCAGGACGCAGGCAGACGGTGCCAATATGTTAGCAGATATTATTAAACCGTACGGCGGGTTGATTATCTGGCGCTGTTTTGTATATAACTGTACACAGGACTGGCGTGATTATAAGACAGACAGGGCGCGTGCCGGTTACGATAATTTTATAGAGATGGATGGGGATTATCATGAAAATGTAATCCTTCAGATAAAGAACGGTCCGATGGATTTCCAGATCAGGGAGCCGGTTTCACCGCTTCTGGGAGGACTTAAGAAGACCAATCAGATGTTGGAAGTGCAGGTGGCGCAGGAATATACCGGACAGCAGATAGATGTTTGTTATCTGATACCGTTATTTAAGGAAGTATTGGACTTTAAGACCTATTGTAAAGAAGAAAATGATACGGTTGCAGATGTTATAAGCGGAAGGACTTACGGCAATCAGAATGCCGGAATTGCGGCGGTTATCAATACCGGAGATGATGAAAACTGGACCGGCAATTATTTGGCGGCAGCGAATTTCTATGGATTCGGAAGACTGGCATTTGATACGACTCTTAGTGCGGAAGAGATAGCGCGTGAATGGGTGGCAATGACCATTTCCACGAATAAACAAGTTATAGATACAGTGGTCTCCCTGCTCATGGGTTCCAGGGCAACTTACGAGAGATATACCTGTCCACTTGGTATAGGATGGATGGTAACACCTCATTATCATTACGGGCCATCGGTAGACGGTTACGAATATTCCAGATGGGGAACGTATCATAGGGCAGACCATTTTGGTCTCGGTGTTGACAGAACAGATGCCGGAACCGGTTATGTCAGACAATACCACGAACCGAATGCTTCTATATATAATGATATACGTACATGCCCGGAAGAATTACTTTTATTTTTCCATCATGTACCATATACTCATAAATTATCAACGGGCAAGACCGTAATCCAGCATATATACGACACTCACTTTGAAGGAGTGGAAGAAGTAGAAGCGATGATTGTTGCCTGGGAAAAATTGCAGGATTTGATTCCAAAGCAGATTTATGATAATGTAAGAGAGCGGTTTGGTATGCAATTAAATAATGCATGCGAATGGCGCGATCAGATTAATTCCTATTTTTACAGAAAGAGCGGAATCACTGATAAGATGGGAAGAAAGATTTACTAATCTGCGAGTGGGGATACTATGAAGAAGCGATGGAGAACATTGGAAGAGATAATTAATGATTACAGTATTAAGAAGAAATTAATACTGTTTTATCTCTGTTGTGTTCTCCTTCCTCTTTTTATTACGGATAGTGTTATTTTGGGAATTATTTATTATGGGGAAATAAATGATAAACAGGATGAGATGGAAAGGATTGCGGAAGCGGTAGAATTGGAACTGGACTACAATCTGGAAGAAGCATCTAAGATGGCAAATGCCATCTACTTAAGCCGTTACATCAATGAATTTCTGAATAACCGTTTTGATTCCGGTGTGGATTTCTTTGAAGCCAGTTTGGATATTGAAAAAAAGAATTTCTACGAAATCAGCGGAAGCAGTAGCAGCAATATATATGTTATTATGTACAGCGATAATAACAGCATTGTTAACGGTAACCATTTTTATAAGCTTTCTTCAGCCAAAAAAGAGAAATGGTATCAGGGAATGCATGATTCGGATGCTAATATGAAGCTTTTCTTCTATTATATCGGAGATGAGAATCCGGCGGCCAATACCCTTAGAAAAGTATCCCTGATACGTAAGATGGATTATTATAAGGACCTGAAATGTGAAAAACTGGTCCGCGTGGATTTGGATTACAGCAGTCTGACAAGACAGTTGTCGGGCATGAATTATAATATGCCGGTGTATTTATGCGAGGGAAACAGAATTATCTGGTCCAACGAAGGTGATTCCGGTACCAGAATGGATTTTACATATTTAACAGGCAAGGAACGGGTAGGATATACCAGGGAGTTTACTAAATATGGTGCGGATATGCGCATCCTGGTAATGGAAACGGAAAGTGATTTGATCAGTATCATGAGACAGCATATGCCGCTTATTTTCATGATGCTTACGGTAAATATCCTGCTTCCGGGAATCCTTGTGGTGGCATTTAACCGTTCCATTGTATCAAGACTTACGGAACTGAGTAATGCCTTCAACCAGATGGAGGGTGACAGTTTAAAGGAACTGAATAATGTAAGGGGTTATGATGAGATTGGTATGCTTATGCGTAATTATAACCGCATGGTGTACAGGTTCCGCGAATTGATTCAGACAGCATACAAGGACCAGCTTGAGAAACAGAGCATGGATATCGCAAGACAGAATGCCGAGCTTTTGGCATTGCACAGCCAGATTAATCCGCACTTTTTGTTTAACGTGCTTGAGGGAATCCGTATGCACAGTGTTTTGAAAGGTGAAAATGAAACGGCTAAGATGGTCGAACGTCTTGCGCTGCTTGAGAGGGAGACGGCCAATTGGAAAAACGATATGGTTTTAATCCGTGAAGAAGTCCGTTTTATTGAAGCCTATCTGGAATTGCAGAAGCACCGTTTCGGAGAACGACTGAAATACCGGATGGAGATAGATGACGATTGTCTGGATTACTATATTCCTAAGCTGACATTGGTTACTTTCGTGGAAAATGCCTGTGTGCATGGTGTTGAAAGAAAGTCTACAACCTGTTGGGTATACGTCAGAATATACAAAAAGCGCGGTATGCTGTATCTGGAGGTAGAAGATACAGGCGCCGGAATGGATGAAGTTAAAGTGGAACTGCTTCGTGAAAAGATGCAGAACAGTAATATTGATACACTACGTACGAACAAACATATCGGAATTGCAAATGCCTGTCTGCGTTTGAAGATGGTAACGAATCAGATGGTAGAGTTTGAACTGGACAGTGAACCGGGTGCCGGAACTTTTGTTTCCATTAAGGTGCCGGAGGAGAATTTGCAGACCGGTAAGGAGAATGACGGATGACACAGTTAAGAGTATTATTGGTAGATGATGAGCCTATTATTTTGGAAGGTTTATCTGTGTTGATTGATTGGGAAGCCGAAGGTTGTAAGATAGTAAAGACTGCGGCTAACGGTAAAGAAGCTTACGAATATTTAAAAGAGAATGAAGTGGATTTAATCTTGGCGGATATTAAAATGCCGATTATGACAGGGCTTGAACTACTTGAGAAAATCCGGACAGAGAATATTTCCGATGCCTATTTTGCCATTTTGAGCGGATACAATGATTTTTCATTTGCACAGAAAGCAATCCGTTACTCCTGCATGGAATATATGTTAAAACCGGTAGCAAAAGAACAACTGCTGGAATTAATAGAAAATGTTTTGGAGCAGCGTAAGAGTGTTGTGATTGAAGAGGAAGAAAAGAAAACCTGGCAGAGAAGTTATCTGATACAGAATCTTTCGGCTTTAATCCGTGGGAAATGGGAGCCTGAAGTTCTTGCCTATGTCAAAGAGAATCTTCCATTTAACGGTCCGGTGCGCTATGTGCAGATTGGGCCTGAAAGTGCTGACAACCTGGAGGAATTATCCGATAGTGAGATTTGGGAATTAAGAGACAGCATTTTTGAGAATTGTCGCAGATTCTTAAAGGAAGAGGGGGATTATTGTATAAAAGCCATTTTGGGAGAAGAAGAAGAATACGAGATAAGCATTTTGTATTCGGATGAGATGGCGGACAGACATGGTGTGTCCATGGAAGTGTTTATGGAAATGCTTTTGGAAGCAGCAACGGAGCGTATCGGAATACCGCTGGTAGCCCTGGTTGGTAAAGAAGTAGAGGATATTGCAAGAATTTCCAATTCATACAGCAGCGCCTGTGTACTCAAATCTTCCAGAGGATTCCGCACACAGAAAAAAATCTACTATTATGAAGAAGAAGTACAGGTTAACCAGAATAAAGTCGTACTTTGTAAACAGAGTCTGGACAAATTGATATATGCCGTGGAGCAGAATGACCGTGTGGCAATTAACAGCAGCGTGGATGAATTATACGGTGAGATGGAAAGTGCCGGTCTGACCGGAGAAATTGTTTCGATGAATACCAACTACCTGTTGTTCCAGTTGATACATCTTGCAGTGGAACAGGATGAGACGGTGGATCAGGAAGAAGTCATGCTTTACATCAGTAATAATGTATTTGATGCCGATATTTCCAGGGGGAGCCGTGCCCACCTCAGACGGTTTGCCTGTGAATATGCAGAGTACCTGATACAGCTTCGCAAGAATGTATCCAGGGGTGTGCTTATGGATGTGGAAAGGGAAGTGCGCGAGCATTTTGCCGAGAATATCACACTCAAAGACCTTAGTAAGAAATACTATGTCAACAGTTCCTACCTTGGACAGATATTCCGTAAGAAATACGGACAATCTTTTAAGGATTACCTGAGTAATTACAGAATAAACGAGGCGGCACAGATGCTGCTTAAAACGGATAAGAAAATCTCGGTAATTGCCGAAGAAGTAGGATATCACGATACGGACTATTTTATCAGCCGTTTTATCGAGCAAAAGGGATGTACTCCGGCAAGATACCGCAAAAATGCGGGTGAATCCGAGTAGAATTATCAGACAAATATACTATATAACATGACACCCGAAAAACTCTAGAGTATGACCTAGACTTTTTCGGGTTTTTAACTATACTTTTTCGGGTTTTTTCTTTTTATGGATTCTTTATAATGATATTATCAAATATATATAAAGGGAGGAAAAAAAGTAATGAAATTAAGAAAATTAACAGCATTACTTATTAGCGTTGCTATGGTAGCTACTATGTTAGCTGGTTGTGGCGCTAAGGAAGAAGCTGCAGCTCCTGCACCAGAAGCAGCAGTTGAAGAAGAAGCTCCAGCAGCTGAAGAAGCTCCAGCTGAAGAAGCAGCACCTGCAGAAGAAGCTAAGACTTATTCTGAAGACGAAATTGCTAACTTTGACATGTTTATCACAATGCCAGGTTCAGAAATCAATGACGATAACGAAATCGCTCAGATGATCGCTGAAAGATGGGGCGTAAAAGTTAAAGAAACTTGGTTAACAGGTCAGACAGCAGCAGAAGCTACAGGTACATTGATCGCATCTGATGAATATCCAGATTTCATCGACTCTGATGAAATGGGTCTTCTCTATGAAGCAGGCGCTTTATTACCATTAGATGATTACATCGATCAGTATCCAGAGTTCAAAGAAGCTTGGTTCACAGAAGCTGAATGGGATAAATTCCGTCAGGACGATGGAAAGATCTACTGGATCAACCCATTTGGTAACAGCAAGGGCGAACCTACAGCTACAACACACAATGACGAAGCATTCTGGATTCAGGTTAGAGTTCTTGAATGGGCTGGATATCCTGTAATCGAAACTATGGATGATTACTTCAAAGTAATCGAAGATTACATTGCAGCTAACCCTACAATGGAAGACGGAACACCTAACATGGCTTATACTATCCTTTGCGAAGACTGGAGATACTTCTGTCTTGAAAACGCTGGACAGTTCTTAGCTGGTTATCCAAACGACGGTTCTGTTATCGTTAACAAAGCTACTATGACAATCGAAGATTACAATACTTCTGAAGATACAAGATTATACTTCCAGAAGTTGAATGAAGAATACAAGAAGGGATTCGTAGATCCTGAATCATTCACACAGACATATGACGAATACATCGCTAAATTATCTACAGGTCGTGTACTTGGTATGGTAGATCAGTGGTGGGATTTCGCTTACACTGTAAATGATGTATTTACACAGACTGGCCTTGACAAGCAGGGTTGCAACTATGTTCCTTGTGGATTAACAACAACAGCTGGTATGGAAAACAGATGGCATACATTTGACGATACAGTTAACCAGGCATCTGGTATTGCTATCACAGTTGACTGTGAAGATCCTGAAAGAGCATTCAAGTTTATCGTTGATTGTGCTATGGATCAGGAACTCCATGACTTAAGATTCTGGGGTGTTGAAGGCGTTGACTACAATGTAGATGAAAACGGTTTATACTTCAGAACAGAAGAACAGAGAACTACATTAGCTGATACAGCTTACCAGGCTTCTCATACATGTGCATACTCATACTTCCCACAGTGGCATGGTACATCTGATGATGGAATCAATGCTAACAAACCGGAAGAACAGCCATCAGAATTCCAGAATGGTATGGCTGAACCTCTTAAGGCTTGCTTCGCAGCTTATGGCGCAGGCAACTACGTAGATATGATTGGTTCTGTTGTAGAAGCAAACGGACCTTGGTTCCCAATGTACTCTTACTCTAACAACTTCACTACAGAAACTCCTGGTGGTGTTGCTTGGGCTAAGATGGGTGAACTTAAGCATGAATGGTTACCTAAGGTAGTTATGGCAGAAGATTTCGATGCAGGATGGGCTGAATGGATGGAAGTTTACGCTACAGCTAAACCTGAAGATTTCTTAGCTGAAATGCAGGCAATTCTTGATACATTCAAATAAATCGAGGATTAATTAGGAATTGTATTATTCTGAAATAATTGCATGAAAAGGGCGGCGATAGTCCCATTAAGACTATCGCCGCTTTTTAAATGCAAGATAGGAGTGACACATGGCTCAAGACGTAGCGAATATTAAAAAAGATAAAAGAATTACCTGGAAAGAAGTTAAGAGACAGAAGTTTTTACTTGTTGTGTCCTTCTTCGTGGTAGTATATGGTATTGTATTTTACTATTGGCCATTAACAGGCTGGATTATGGCCTTCCAGCAGTATAAACCAAAGGATGGTTTATTACATTCCAAGCTCGTTGGACTTGCAAAGTTTAAGTTCTTATTTGAAGACGCAGTCTTCCTAAGAGTTATCCGAAACACCTTTGCGATGGGTGTTATTAACCTGGTTACGACAACCTTTACGGCCATTTTATTTGCCATTCTTTTGAATGAAATGCGTTCAGCAATTGCAAAGAAGACAGTGCAGACAATTTCTTATTTGCCGCATTTCCTTTCTTGGATTATCGTTACCGGTATTTTACATGATGCTTTATCACCAACCGGTATTATTAATGACCTGTTGATGAGAAGCGGTGCTATTGACCAAGCAATCAACTTCTTTGCTCATCCGAAGTACTTCTGGTGGATTGTGGCATTTGCCAATAACTGGAAAGAAACGGGATGGAATGCGATTATTTATTTGTCAGCCATCACGGCTATTGACCCTACTTTGTATGAAGCAGCATCTATTGACGGTGCCGGCAGATGGGCGAAGATTAAACATATAACATTGCCGGGTATCCGCCCGACAATCATGATTCTCTTACTTATGAACGTTGGTAATGTATTGAATGCAGGTTTCGAAGTTCAGTACTTACTCGGTAACGGTCTGATTAAGAGTGTATCCGAAACAATTGATATTTATGTCTTGACCTGGGGTATCAGTCAGAACGACTTCTCACTCGGTACCGCAGCCGGTATGTTCAAGAGTGCGGTAAGTATTGCATTAATTGTGCTTGCTAACTGGGCAGCTAAGAAGACCGGCGACGATAGTTTATTCTAGGAGGTGAAGGCATGTTTAGAAACGCGAAAAAACAAAAGACATCATTTTTAGATAAGGTTTTTGTGGTATGTAATTCATTATTCATGATCGCCTTCGTAGTAGTTACCTTGTACCCGGTACTTAACACATTGGCTATTTCCTTCAACGATGGTATTGATGCTGTCCGTGGCGGAATTTACTTATGGCCGAGAATGTTCACATGGAAGAACTACCAGACAGTATTAGGTATTCAGAACATGATTACCGGTGCTAAGATTACTGTAGCCCGTACCGTACTTGGTACAGCGATTGCTTTGGTACTGAATGCGTTACTTGCATACGTAATCAGCCGTAAGAGATTCCTCTTCAAAAGAGAAGTATCTTTATTCTGGGTTATCACGATGTATGTTAACGGTGGTTTGATTCCTGTATTCTTATTATACAGAAACTTACACTTAACAGGTACATTCTGGGTATACATTATTCCGGGTGCTATCAGTGCATGGAATATGCTCGTTCTTAGAACTTACATGATGGGCTTACCGGATTCTTTGGAAGAATCTGCACAGCTTGACGGTGCAGGCTATTGGACAATTTTTGTTAAGATTATTTCTCCTCTTTGTAAGCCTGTATACGCTACAGTAGTTTTATTCGTAGCAGTAGGTCACTGGAACTCATGGTTTGATGCTATGATTTACAACCGTATGAAGACTGAATATACAACACTCCAGTACGAGTTGATGAAATTATTATCATCCGTAATGCAGCAGAGTGGTAGTGCAGCTAATGCATCTGCAGTTGGTGCTGCCGCAGCAACCGTTACACCTGTAACCGTTCGTTCCGCAGCTACAATTGCAACTATGCTTCCAATCGTTTGTTTGTATCCTTTCTTACAGAGATACTTTGTAACAGGTCTTACAATCGGTGGTGTTAAGGAATAATTTCCTACATAATTATAAGATTTATACAAGTGGTGTTCCTACTTTGGGAGCACCACTTTTTTATGCACTATTGTCTGCTAAAACGCAAAAGAAAACTCTGGTAAAAACCCACGAAAACCATCTTTGAATATTGTCTAAAAGGGAGAAAGTTTGTCAAATAGCGACAAAAATCGACACAAGTTATTTATGAAATCTGTAAAATTTAATATAATATATAAAGATTATTATTAAATTCGGAGGATGAACTATGGGTAAAGAGATGATTGCAATGCTTTTAGCCGGCGGACAGGGTTCCCGTCTGTATGCATTGACACAGAAACTCGCAAAACCGGCAGTTCCTTTCGGGGGTAAATATCGTATTATTGACTTCCCGTTATCGAACTGTGTAAATTCCGGCATTGATACCGTGGGTATTTTGACACAGTATCAGCCACTTGCTTTAAATGAATATATCGGTAACGGCCAGCCTTGGGACTTGGACCGTTTGTATGGTGGTGTACATGTATTACCGCCTTATCAGAAAGCAACTAATTCTGATTGGTATAAAGGAACAGCAAATGCGATTTACCAGAACCTTTCATTTATTGAACGCTACGATCCGGAGTATGTTATTATTCTTTCCGGTGACCAGATTTGTAAGCAGGACTACAGTGAGTTCTTAAAGTTCCACAAGGAAAAGAATGCTGAGTTCTCCGTAGCGGTTATGGAAGTTCCTTGGGAGGAAGCATCCCGTTTCGGACTTATGGTAGCAGATGAGAACGATAAGATTACCGAGTTCCAGGAGAAGCCTAAGAACCCGAAATCCAATCTGGCTTCCATGGGTATTTATATTTTCAATTGGGATATTTTGAAAAAATATCTTACAGAAGATGAAGCAGATCCGAATTCCGAAAATGACTTTGGTAACAATATTATCCCGAATCTTCTTCGTGACAACCGTGATATGTATGCATATCGTTTCTCAGGATACTGGAAGGATGTAGGAACTATTTCATCTTTATGGGAAGCTAATATGGAAGTATTGGATCCGGAAAACAGCGGTATTGACTTGTTTGAAGATGACTGGAAGATTTACAGCCGTAACAGCGGTATGACCGGTCATAAGATCAGTGCAGGTGCAGTGGTTGAGGATTCCATGATTACTGATGGTTGCCGTGTGAAGGGTACCGTTAAGCATTCCATTCTTTTTGCAGGTGTTACTGTTGAAAAGGGTGCGGTTGTAGAAGATGCCGTTGTTATGGGCGGTACGGTTATCAAATCCGGTGCTGTTGTAAGACATTGTATCGTTGGTGAAAATGTTACTCTCGGCGAAAATGTAGTCGTAGGAGAAATGCCGGATGGAGATTCCAAGGGTGTAGCAACTATCGGACCGGATGTAATCGTTGGTGACGGAGCAAAGATTGGACCGAATGCCATGGTCAGCAATAATGTAGAAGGTGGTGAAGAGATATGTTAAATTCTAAGACAAGCGCACTGGGACTCGTATTCCCTAACAGTTATGATGCCACTATTCCTGATTTGGTAAATGTACGTCTTATGGCATCCATCCCTTTTGCCAGCCGTTATCGTCTGATTGACTTTATGCTCTCCAGCATGACTAACTGTGGCATTGATAATATTTCAATGATCGTTAAGAATAATTACCATTCTCTTATGGACCATTTAGGCTCCGGACGTGAATGGGATTTGGTTCGTAAGAACGGCGGCCTTAATATTTTCCCTCCAAATGCGGAAAAGACATCTAAGACTTATACCGGTCGTGTAGAAGCCATTGCCGGTCTGATTAACTTCTTGCGTGATCAGAAAGAGCAGTATGTTATTATGGCTGATACCAACTATGCGATTAATTTTGACTTCAAAGATATGATTGAAAAACATATCGAGTCAGGCGCAGATGTTACTATCGCTTATAATGAGCAGGAGATTCCGGAAGGATACCGCAATTTACCGAATGACCAGGGCTTCTATTATACATTCGCCATCAACGGAAGACGTATTAAGAAAATCTATGTTAACTCTGAAGAGACAGGTGTACAGAGCCTTTCCATGGGTATTTTCGTAATCAGCAGAGAGTTATTAATTGATTTGATTAATACAGCGTTTGTACGCGGACAGAAGTTCTTTGAACGAGACGTTCTGTTAAATCAGTTGGACGTACTCAATGTACAGGGCTATAAGTTTGAAGGCTATGTAGCCAGAATTACAGATATTAAGAGCTATTTCGATGAGAATATGAAGCTTCTTGATGACTACAATTCCGACGCATTATTTAGTCCGGCTCCTGTATATACCAAGATACGTGATGATAATCCTACACGATACATAAGCGGTGCCAAGGCTGAGAACATCATGGTAGCCGACGGTTGCGTAATCGAAGGCGAAGTTGAAAACTCTGTACTCTTTAGAGGTGTAAAGGTTGCTAAAGGCGCTAAGGTTAAGAACTGCGTACTTATGCAGGATACCGTTGTAGAAGCAGGTGCTGACATCGAATACCTAATTACTGATAAGGAAGTTACTATCACAGCAGGTAAGGTTATGAAGGGAACAGACAGCTATCCGGTTTATATCGGTAAGAAATGTACTGTATAAAGTACAAAAATATAGGCTTTTTCAGCGAAAAAAGAGGATATTCCCCGTAGACGGGATATCCTCTTTTTTATATAATGAGAAAAGTAAAAATGGGTCAAAAGTCATAGATATAGAATAATGACGAGGAGATAGATTGTGAATTCTAAAAATGTTACGGATATGACAGTTGGAAATCCAACCAAACATATTATTACATTTGCATTGCCGTTGTTAATAGGAAATTTGTTTCAGCAGTTTTATAATATGGTAGATTCCCTGATTGTGGGTAATTATGTGGGATCCGATGCACTTGCGGCAGTCGGAACCTGTGGCTCGACAAGCTTTTTGTTTTTTTCATTAAGTTCCGGACTTGCCATTGGTATCGGAGTTATTGTAGCGCAGTTTTTTGGCGCGAAGGATTATGAATATGTGCGTAAGACAATTGCCAATTCTTTTTACGTATTGATATCGGCGGCGATTACTGTCAGTGTTTTGGGACTTGTTTTTGCGCCGGTTATATTAAGATTATTGTCAACGCCGGCAGATATTATTGATATGTCTGTTACCTATATGAGAACGACCTGCCTGGGCATCATTTTTGTTGCCTTGTATAATGGTGTGGCTGCGATTCTGCGTGCTCTCGGAGATTCCAGAACGCCGCTGTATTTTTTGATTCTTTCCAGTGTAGTAAATGTGGTGTTGGATTTGGTGTTTGTATTATATTTCTCGTGGGGAGTATTTGGCGTAGCCTTTGCAACGATTATTGCACAGATGGCTTCAGCGGTGGCATGTTTGGTTTATGCATTTGTAAAGATTCCGTATTTTAAAATGTCAAAAGAGCAGCGAATGCCAAAAGCGGATATCATTGCCCAGTCATTCAAATTAGGAGTACCGATTGCATTACAGAATGCGATGATTGCGGTCTCCAGTATGGCATTACAGGGAGTAGTAAACGGTTTCGGTACTACGGTTATGGCTTCCTATACAATTATTATGCGAATCGAACAGATTGTGCAACAGTTCTATGGTTCCATCAGTTCGGCGCTTACTACCTATTCGGGACAAAACATCGGGGCCAATAAGATTGACAGAGTAAAACAGGGCTATCGGCAGACTATTATTATTGCGGCGATATTCAGTATTATAATGATTCCGGTTACATTCGGTCTCGGAGAACAGATTGTAGGATTCTTTGTAAAAGAAAGGGAAGTAATAGACATTGCCAAATACGCACTTCGCATTAACGGAGTATGTTATTTTGCTCTCGGAATGATTTATGTACCGCGTGCGGTATTAAACGGTTGCGGCGATACCGGATTTGCAATTTTAAACGGTGTGACGGAAGTTGCCTGCCGAATTGGTTACTCGCAGATTTTCACCCGCATTCCGGCACTGGGATTCTGGGGTATCTGGGTTACCATCGGTGTTACATGGATAACAACAGCAATTGTTTGTGTCATCCGATATGCAAGCGGTATCTGGAAAACAAAGGCCCTACGACCACAAGGATAATACATTTTGGTAAGGTTGTCGGAATATACAGGGAGAAGATATGAATAAATTGATTAAGACCAACATGATGATCCGATACCTGGCTAAATTTGCAATACGGATAGCGGTGTTTGTCGCAGTCCTGGTATTGTATTTGGCGGATAAGGAATTAATGTACCGGTTGATTATGCAACCGATATATATGGGAATCACGCCGATGCATTTGTTATGGCTCTTATTTATGGGGATGATGATACTGCATATTTTCCCGATGGAAAAAGTTACTATGGCACTACTGAAAACGGAGAAAAAAAGATTCGTTCCGCAGGATAATTATTCGGAAGTAGAACTTTTCCGTTTTGTGAAGGACCAGAATGCAAAGGCTTGGAAAGTAATGCTGCTTTGGCTTAGCTTTAATGCTATTTTCGGGATTCTTTATTTGTTTGATATTATCGGCGTGGAAGATTTGTTGATGTTGTCGGTGTTTTACTTTTTGTGTGACTACATCTGTATATTGATTTTCTGCCCATTCCAGACTTTTATTATGAAAAATAAATGTTGTATAAATTGTAGAATTTACGACTGGGGACATTTTATGATGTTCACCCCGATGCTGTTTATCCAGAATTTCTACAGCTGGAGCCTGTTTTTTACTGCATGCATCGTATTAATCAAATGGGAAATCATTTATGCCAAGCATCCGGAGCGCTTCTACGAAGGCAGCAATAAGAATCTGCAATGCCAGAATTGCAAAGACAGGACTTGCCAGATAAAAAAGAATGTAACGCATACATAAGTGTCCTTCCTGTAAGGGCTGGGGCTTCGGTAGTTTTTGACAGGGCGCCGCGCAGGGGTTCCCGCAAACTTTTTTAGATAATGCGTAGAATGTCTTGACTGCATGGTTAGGTTCATGGACACTGTTTGTCCCAAATTGTCTGAGAAAGAGAACGGGGCGCACGGGGGTTTTTTATTCAGGTTATACAATTAAAGATTATCTAACACTTGGCAAAGGTTCCATTTTAGCCGCTTCCGGTAAACTCGCCCCACTAAATGGGGCTCAAACAACCCTCACGCGGCAAATGGAACCTTTTCCAAGTGAAGATAAACTAATAATTGTATAAAAGTCATGCAAAACCCCCGTGCGCTCCGTCCTCTTTCGAGTTTCTTTGGGACAGTGTCCATGAACCTAACCATACAGGCATTAGACATTCTTGCATTATCTAAAAAGTTTGCGGGAACCCCTGCGCGAGTGCCCTATCAAGAACTACCGAAGCCCCAGCCCCTTGCTGAAAGGACACTTGTATAGTGCGTTATGTTCTTTTTTGTTGAAAATTAATTTCGTGTGACTTTCGTGTGACAATGGCTTCTTATAATGATTTCAGTATATGGAATAGTATGTGCTTATTAGAGCAAGGAGATAAACACGTGAAAAAGAAGTTGATACTTATGTGCATCGCAGGTGCACTCGTTATGACAGCAGTTATAGGCGGAACATTGGCCGGATTTAATACAACGACACAAGAGAACCAGGGTTCAGGTGTGACGGATATTAAGGTTAATACTTTATCGATAGATGTTTCGGATAGAAATGATAATGAAAATGGTGAAGCGGGGGTCATGGAATTTGAGGAACCTGCAGTGCCGGGCAAAGAGATTGTGATTGACAGAGTTATTAAAAATTCCGGTAGTTATGATTTATTTGCAAGAGTTACCGTAAATAAAAAATGGACGGATAATTTGGATGCAAAGATGATTGAACTGGGAATGGAAACAGATGGCTGGCTTGTTGTGAATGAAGATGATGAGCAGATTATTATGTACCGTCAGGCACCGATTGGTGTTGGTGAAGAAGTGGCGGTTCCGGTTAAGTCTCTTAGCTTTGATGCGAGTATGACAAATGAGTATGCCGGTAAATCCTGTGAGTTTGATATCACGGTAGATGCTGTGCAGGCTACAGCGGCAGAGGATTCCATGCCATCCGAATGGGGCGTGTATCCGGTATTTGATGCGAATGGTAATATAGAAGCGATTGAAGAATAGAGGAGTTACTATGAAAAGAAAGGTATTGGCACTTGGCCTTGCAATTACAATGTTCTGCGCAATGGGCATTACAGCGTTTGCAGACGGTAATGCGACGGTAAGTTTTACCGACGACAAGAAACTGGAATACAGTAATGTAGGTACCGCTGAGGGCGGCGGCGTTAGTCTCGGTAGTTTTAATAACGTGGCGCCGGGTGAGACAATTACACAGACAATTACAGTCAGGAACGATAATGAACGTACGGCTGATTTCTATATCAGTGCAGAAGCCGTTAAGGCTCTGGAATCAGGCGCAGCAAAGGGCGCAGGCTATGATATCACATTAAAAGCAGGCGATACCACATTGTACGATTCTACATTGGGTGGTTATAGCGGTACAAGTGCAGCTGATGCGAGTACAACCGGTATTACCGGAATGAATGCAACTCTGGGCAAAGATGAGAATGGAGATGGCATCGCAGATTACATTTTGTTTGCGACGCTTCCAAAAGGAAAAAACACTAATGTAGTTTTAACCATCAAGCTTGATGGTGAGGCCATGGATAACACGGCAGGTGGTGTGGACTACAGTTCTACAATGGGACAAATAGCATTCGATTTCCAGGTTGGTTACGAAGACCCGACAGGCCAGACAGTTATCGTAAGAGAAGTTGGCGAAGATGGCCAAGTAACATATGTCAGAAAAGTAGTTGAGATTTTTGAAAATGCAGTTCCGCTCGGTGCAGTAGCAACCGGAGACGGTGCTATGATAGGGCTTGCGGCAGTGGTTCTGTTAGTTGGTGCTTCCCTGATTATTATGGGAAGAAAGAAAAAAGTGGAGGAATAAGCATGAGAGTGTTAAAGAAAAGTTTCATGAGCGCTTGTGTGGCACTTGCTTTGGTGTTGATGCTTCCTTCCATGAATGTATATGCGGAATCATCATCCGAAACACCGGTATCGGGGAAAACTTATACGGTTACTTTCAGACCGGGTAATGTGGGAAGTTTTACAGATTCGGCAATCAGTAGATTTAATGTAGAACCTACAAAGCACGGAGCGATTAAAGTTACGGTGCCGGCAGGAAGTGTTGCACCGGGAATCTATTCTTCGGATGTTAATGCTGAAGAAGGATACTTTGTTAAGGATGTCAAAGAATGGGGACCCAATGGTGTAACCGTTGACAGAGATATGGATTTTGTTGTAGATTACGCGAGACTGGTAGACGGTGTGGAATACACAGTTGAGTTTGTGGACAGTGCATCGGGAGAATCCATTGCACCTGCACATATAGCACAGGCCAATAAGGGAGAGAGCAGAACCGAAACGGCTCCGGCACAGATTGTTATCAGCGGTGGCGCGGTTTACAATCTGACATCCGCATCCAGTATTACTCTTACATTAGATGCAGACGCAACAAAGAATATTTTTACATTTAAATATACCATGGCTCCGGCAGGAACCGTAATCGAAGAAGTAATCATCGGTGAAGACGGAGAGATTATTACAACAACCGATTATGTTACAACCACAATCAATAACGGAACAACCGTAGTCGGTGGTGGCGCAGCAGCCGGAGGCGCAGGCGGTGCCGGTGGTGCGGCAGGCGGTGGAGCTGCAGAAGGCGGCGAAGCAGCAGGCGGTAACGAAGCAGTAGAGATTCCTGATGAAGAGACACCACTTGCAGGCGGAATCGGTGAGGGAACCGAAGAGCCGGCAGGTATGGTAGAAATCGGTGAAGAGGATGTTCCTCTTGCATCAGGAGAAGAACCAATGGCAAATATGGCACTTATCGGAGCTTCTGTTTTCGGTGCAGGAGCGGTAATGTTGGCAGGCCTTTGGTTATACATGAAAAAGAAACGTGTGAAGGCAGAAACGACAACACAGGAAGAATAATACGTTGGATTATAAAATGCACAGATACTTATCTGTGCATTTTTTATAGAAAAAGGGGAAAATATGTCAAATTTGGATATTGTTATATTGTACTGGATGTGATACAATCTTTATCCGTGGACTGATAACGATGCATGTATGATTTAGGGGGTCAAAGAGCAGATGTTAACAGTAAAATCGTTTGGAAAATTTCAAATTACATACGGCGAACATATATTGAATGATGAGTTGCTTCGTTCCGATATGCTCAAGAAGTTATTGATGTATATGTTAACGCATAGAGAACATCCGGCTTCCATCCAGGAATTGTCGGAAGCGCTTTGGCAGGAAGATGAAGTTGATAACCCGGCAGGAGCACTTAAGAACCTGATGTATCGTCTTCGTACGATTATGAAGAAGTACATTTCGGATGATAAGTTTATTATTACCAGTCAGGGTTCCTATGCATGGAATAATGAGATTGAAGTGGAACTGGATGCAGAGAGATTCGAGGATTATTGTAAGAAGGCGAAGGCATCCAAAGATGAAGAGGTAATCCTTCAGAATTATGAAAGTGCCGTTGCATTATATAAGGGTGAATTTATGGAGAATTCACTTGATCATCACTGGGCAGTAACACTTTCTACTTATTATCATTCCATGTTCTTGAATGCGGTAAAAACGCTTGCGGACCTTTATATCAGGCTCGAACGATATCATGATATAGAGGATCTTAGTGTACATGCGCTTAGAATGGACCGTGTAGACGAAGAATTACATTGCTATCATATTATGGCGTTAATTAAGGGTAATAAGTACGACCTTGCCATGAAGCGTTATGATGAGGCAGTTAAAATTTTGCAGGATGCATTGGGAGTACATAATCCGGCTAAATTGCAGAAGGTTCAGCAGGAACTCTTGAAGATGAATAAGGGAACTGCACCGGAGGCTTTGGAAAACATTCATGACGATATGGTGGAAGACGAAGAATCGGTAGGAGTTTATTTCTGCGGCTATCCTATTTTCAAGGAGATATATCGTCTGGAAGTGCGCAAGAATTCGAGACTTGGCGAAGCGGAGTACGTTGTTTTGTTCACGGTAGAACTGAACAACCGTGCAAGCGCAGATAATGATAAGATGAAGAAGTTCCTTATTGAACAGGGAATGAAGAATCTCAAGAACACTTTGAAAAAAGTGCTCAGAATCGGGGACGTGGCAGCCAGATACAGTGACAGCCAGTTTATCGTATTGTTGCCTACCTGTACCTATGAGAGCAGCGTGGCCGTTGCTAAGCGTGTAACAGAGAATTTTGCATCTCTTGATAAAGCCAAGAGAATTGTGATTAAGACAGAGTTTGAACAGTTGTCGGATGTTAAATCCGCATTTGTGAGGTAGATATGTATATTACTGAAAAATATTATCCGTTGAATGCATTCCGCATCTGTGCAGACGTAATTGGCGATGATGTGGAGGGGCGTGTATTCAGCCCGTTAAAAGCAGAAAGTATTTCATTCCGGGGAATGGGCGAACTTCTGGTTAAGATGGACGAATTATTTGACCGCGTCGGCTATCCGCAGGCATTCCAGGACAAGAGAAGTTTTGATAAAGATAAAGAACGCGTGAATTTGTACCGCGGTATCCCGGAGGGCGAATTAAAACCGGCAGATATTATCCGAGAGTCCGGCAAAGTCCGAACCTTCGATGTCGTAGTGAATTCCCGCAAAAACACCAGCTGGCAGGGTTGCGTCCAGACAGACGACGGAACCGTTCTGGGTGATTTTGATGGTGAGATTGCATTACTTGCCATCATTCTTAAAAATTCTAAAACTGAATAATAATAAAGTAGGACTGCCAATCTGTGACATGTGCACGGATTGGCAGTCTTTTTTTATAAAATAAATAACATGTGACCGACGTGTGACCCCGTATTGTTATATTACTAAAGGATAATAAGAAAAATATATGCTATTTTGGCTTTTTATATAAGCGTGTTACAGATTTTAGGAGGAGTTAGATGAAATCTCGATTCATGAAAAGAATGCTTTCGTTCATATTGGCAACTGTGTTGCTTATGGGAAATGTGATGCCGGTAATGGCAGAAGGTTCCGTAAGCGGAAATGAAGTTGCAGAAACGGT
>JAGATU010000053.1 GCA_017621115.1 Lachnospiraceae bacterium | reverse complement strand
TTCCTGGTCATAATTGTGATCCAGATAATATTCATTGTTCGAAGTCTGCATTACGGGGTAATCAATATTTGTATCGGCTATTTTTAGCCATCCGATTAGTTTTTTATTCTTATTATATAAAGTTTCGTACTTTGCAAGGATTGGAGGCATCTCTTTATTTTCATTTACGATAGTAATTGTATATCCGTTCTCTTTTGCCTTCTCAGTATCCTTTTCCTTTAACTGCGCAAGATTATCATAATCCACTGTACTTCTGCCGTACTGATAATAATAGAAAAATACATATGCAAGACACGCTGTTGCAAGCAGACTTAACAGTGCAACCGAAATCTTCCTCTTCTTCTCCTGGCGCTTTAATTCTTCCAGAATACGTGCCTGCATCTCGGGGTCGTAATCATCAAAATCTTTCGGTTTCTTTTTATTGATTCTGGAAGATGACAAAGTACTTTTACCGGCAGTACTTCCCTTTGCCGTTTTCTTATCGGCCTTAGCCTTAGCCTTAGCCTTAGCCTTTTTCTTCTTAGCCTGAGACGGATTCTGTAAAAGATACAGTTCCCTTTCCTCTACCTCTTCAATAAAATCATCCCCAAGGATTGTCATAAAACGAATCTGTCTGGTATGTAATTCTTCCAGCAATTCCCTGACTTCTTCTATATTGTCAAAATCGGTATTCTTTTTTAATCTATCGATGCGTTCGGCATCCTTTAATGCCAAATCATAGTCCTGTTTCGTGCGGAAACTGCGTCCCATCACTTCCATATTTGACTGTGACATAAATCCAGTTACCCCAATTTAAAATCATATACATTAATTTTACAATATCTTGCAATTTTTGCAAGCATTTTATCAATATATAGTAATTATTTACTATAATTCTATTTTTAAAGATAATCGGAAACATAGCCATGCCCCATCCATACCATATACTATAAATCAATTATATGGAGGCTACTATGGGAGATTTATCTTCTTGCGGATGCAACAACAACTCATGCGGTAACTCATGCGCAAATTCTTGTGGAAATACTTGGGGAAGAAGCAACAACAGTTGCTGGTGGATTATTATCCTTTTATTCCTTTGCGGCGGATGCGGCAGCAACAATTCCAGTTGTGGCGGCAATGGTTGTGGCGATAACGACAACAACTGCTGCAGCGCAATCATCTGGATTTTAATCTTATCCTGCATTTGCGGCGGCAACAACGGTAACGGCGGTTTCTTCTGCTAATTCACCTGACAGATAAATAATCTGTTAAACTCACATCATGTGTCGGGCCGGTTTTTGTTTGCATATTCTGCAGATAAAATACCGGCCCGTATCTATGCCTTTTATTGTTTCGCATATTTCGGATATACATTTCATATGATTTTATAACGAAAGAAAAGGGAAATATTGATGGATAATCATGAGAACCATGAAATTGACCCGGTTACTGCTTTTGACACCCTTTATACATCAAATCAATTGCAAATGCTGAAAATTGTTCTCCCCTATATGGAAGGACAAATACAGCGTTTTATTGCCATATATATTAAATTAAGCGAATTCATTCTTGCATTACACTTCTCTTACGGTTCCTATCCCCTAAAAAAGGATGCGGATATAATGGGAATGATACAATATCTTTCACCCTATCTTTCCGATTCCGAAAGAGAAATGATGAATCAATTTTCCTCCATGCAGGAAAATATGGAACAATTCAAACAAATGAGTGCCATGATGCAAATGATGAATGAAATGGGCGGTTCACCCGAAGAAGCCTTACAGGGCTTTTTAAGCGAAGAACAAATGGCTATGTTTAAAATGTTTGGGGAGGATTTATCATGAACGAAAACTTGCAATGGATGAGCGATGAGCGCATTACAAACATTCCAAAAGTAAAACTGGATTTTTTACAAAAAATATTTTTTGAAAGCAAAAATCTGACACAGAAAGAACAACTTCCGTTTTTTATGGCACTTGCCGGCCGGGCCAAAAAGGACAACATCTCATTTTCCCAGGACGAAATTAATCTGATTATGGAAGTCATCAAAGACCACTCTTCGCCTGAAGAAGTATCTAAAATTAATCAGACCATAAAACTATTTAAGAATCGGAAATAAAATGTACCATATTGCAAAATTATTTTTGAAACAAAAAACTCCTACACAGAATTCTGTGTAAGAGTTTTTATTTTTGCAAAATTCGGACGTCCGGACTATTTAACAACAATATTGATAATTCTGCCCGGTACATAAATTTCTTTTACAATGGTACCTGTAAGCTTATCGCCAAGAGCTTCTTTACCGGCTGCAATAGCCGCATCCTTATCGATATTCTTGTCAACGTTAATGGTACATTTAATCTTACCGTTAACCTGAACTGCGATTTCGATAGTAGACTCTACTGTCTTAGCTTCGTCATATGTTGGCCATGTATTCTGATATACACGTCCTTCACATCCCATTGCTTCCCAGATTTCCTCTGTAATATGAGGAGCAACCGGGTTAAGAAGTGTAACAAGTGTCTTATACTCACCCTTTGTTACGGCATTCTTCTTGTAGAAGTCATTGATAAGCGCCATCATGGCTGCGATAGCCGTATTGTACTTAAGGTTTTCAAAGTCAGAACTTACTTTCTTAATGGTCTGGTGCATCTTGGTTTCCATGTCAGCAGAATAACCTTCGCCGTCCACTAAGATATCCTGCAACTTCCAAACACGGTCAAGGAATCTTCTACAGCCCTTAACACCGTCTTCTGACCATGATGCAGACAAGTCAAATGCACCAATAAACATCTCGTAAGTACGGAGTGTATCTGCGCCGTAATCCATAACGATATCGTCAGGGTTAACAACGTTACCTCTTGACTTAGACATCTTCTCACCATTAGAACCAAGAATCATACCGTGAGATGTTCTCTTCTGGTATGGTTCCGGACAAGGAACAACATTCTGATCATATAAGAATCTGTGCCAGAATCTGGAATATAATAAGTGGAGTGTTGTATGTTCCATACCACCATTGTACCAGTCTACAGGCATCCAGTATTCAAGCGCTTCCTTACTTGCAAGTGCATTCTCATTGGTAGGATCGGTATAACGTAAGAAATACCAAGAAGAACCAGCCCACTGAGGCATGGTATCTGTTTCACGCTGTGCAGGGCCTCCACAACAAGGACAAGTTGTATTTACCCATTCTGTCATGGCTGCAAGTGGTGATTCGCCGTTATCGGTTGGCATATAACTGTCAACTTCCGGAAGTTCCAATGGAAGTAAGCTTTCATCAATCGGAACGAATCCGCATTTTTCACATTTTACAATCGGAATCGGTTCACCCCAGTAACGCTGTCTTGAGAATACCCAGTCTCTTAACTTAAAGTTCGTCTTCGGTTCACCAATGCCTTTTTCAGCAAGGAATGCAATAATCTTTTCTTTTGCATCGGCTACGGAAAGTCCGTCTAAGAAATCGGAATTTACAAGTGTTCCTGTTGCTACATCTGTGTAAACCGCTTCTTTAACGTCAACATCACTTCCTGCTACTACTTCGATAATCGGAAGATTGAACTTCTTAGCAAATTCCCAGTCTCTTTCATCGTGAGCCGGTACCGCCATAATTGCACCGGTTCCGTATGTCATAAGTACATAATCAGAAATCCAGATTGGAATCTCTTTACCGTTTACAGGATTGATTGCTGTTAAACCATCAATTGCAACACCGGTCTTATCTTTTGCAAGCTCTGTTCTTTCAAAATCAGACTTCTTGCTTGCCATTTCACGATAAGCGGTAATCTCATCAAAATTCTTAATCTCGTCTTTATACTTATCAATTACAGGATGTTCCGGAGATACAACCATATAAGTAACACCGAATAATGTATCCGGTCTTGTAGTATAAATGCGGAGTTTTTCATCTTTATCCTTGATGGAGAAATCCACTTCGGCACCCTGGCTCTTACCAATCCAGTTCTTCTGTGAAACCTTTACTCTCTCAATATAATCAACGCCGTCAAGGCCTTCGATTAACTTGTCCGCATATTCGGTAATCTTAAGCATCCACTGGCTCTTAACCTTACGCACAACTTCAGAGCCGCAACGTTCACAAGTACCGTTTACAACTTCTTCGTTGGCAAGACCAACCTTACATGATGTACACCAGTTAATCGGCATCTCTGATTTATATGCAAGACCTGCCTTAAATAATTTAAGGAAAATCCACTGAGTCCATTTATAATAGTTAGGATCCGTTGTATTAACTTCTCTGTCCCAGTCAAAAGAATAACCAAGGGAATGAAGCTGTCCTTTAAAACGAGCCACATTGTTCTTGGTAACCATCTTCGGATGAATATGGTTCTGAATTGCAAAGTTCTCTGTAGGAAGGCCGAATGCATCCCATCCCATCGGATAAAGAACGTTATAGCCCTGCATTCTTCTCTTTCTCGCTACGATATCCAATGCTGTATAAGGTCTTGGATGACCTACATGAAGTCCCTGTCCTGACGGATATGGGAACTCTACCAAACAGTAATATTTCGGTTTGGAAAAATCATTACTTGTGGCAAAAGCCTTCTCGTTATCCCAAACTGCCTGCCACTTTTGTTCCACTTCTCTGTGATTGTATGGTTGTGCCATAATAAACTCCTTCTGCCCCTCATAGGCATCTATTATCTTACTGCAAAAGCCACTTTATGGCTTTATTTTACTAAAAACTTATTCTACCCTTATCCTCCCGTTATGTCAAGGATATCGGGCTATAGCAATAGGTTATACTTCCTATAACGCATATATCAATGCCATTGAAATGATAATCTGTATAATACTGAAACGGAACACGGTCTGCGTGTTGGACCACTCCCATACTTTTCTTACATGATCATGTAACGGCAACCGTACATTTGACAAAATACGAATCTTCAAAAATCTCAGCAACGCTACTTTCACAAGTCCGAGTCCACCATCCATAAGCAGGACAAATGCAACCGGAATATACATAAACGGATTATCGGTTTTTAAAATAGCAATCGCAATAAAGATACCCATTGCCCTCGAACCGGCATCGCCCATTAGCATACGGCTCGGTGTCGCGTTATACCAAAGGTAACCAAGGATACATACGATAAACAAAAGAATCGAATAGGAAAAATCCGCATCCCCTTCCTGAAGTCCAATCAACAAATAAATCGTAGCCAGCGAAATAATCGTAAGTGTTCCCGATAATCCATCCACTCCGTCCGCACAGTTGGTTACATTAATAGATGTCCATACCAGAATAACGATAAGAAGTCCAAGTACGATCGGATTCAATTCTACCGATATTCCCAAAGCAGAAAATTCCAGTCCGCATCCGTTAAAATTGATATAAGTGATCGCAACCATTACCGCAATCAGTAAGTCCAACAGGCCTTTTTTATACTCGCCCCAAGGATTCTTCGCACAGTCATCCAGATAACCCGTAAGCATACTGGCAATTATGAGTACCACGTAGATAATTCTTTCGATAGTAAGACGTCCAAACAGCAAATACGCTCCCGCAAATACAAGAATAAAGATAAATCCTGCTCCTCTTGGCTTACCAGCCGACAATTTACCATCGTGGGCAAATTTCCTTCCCTGATCCGCCGGCAAAAAACCCTTACATTTATGTAGCAAAAAACAAGTCATGGAAAATGCAAGCATCGTTCCGATAAAAGTGATAATTCCGTAATTAAAATCCGGCATAAAATACGCTAACATAGTAATCCCTCATTCTATATAGTTTATAAAGTACCATGCACTTATGTGCATTATAAACACAAAGAGATACATCTTTGCTTCATAAAGATGTATCTCTCTTATCATACTTTATTTACTTCATTTCGTAAATACAAAAAAACTCTTAGGGTCTCCTTTTCTCTTTACCAATTCCGACATGTTTTCCCTATAAAATGCAAAAAATTTTATCCTTATGCAAATACTCCTGCTTCTTTTTCTGCTTCAAACCTTTTTTGTAGCAAATGATACACATGGAAAAATGCAGGTATCAGATAAACATCCGCCATAATCCAGGCAATCGGACCTGCCAGACATGCTCCGGTAAATCCAAGCATCGGAACCAAAATAAGTGCTACAGAACTTCTCGCAATCAGTTCCATAATGCCTGCACAGAATGCAAACATCGAAAATCCCATTCCCTGTATCATATATCGAATGCAATTCACAAGAGCAAGCGGAATAAAAAACGCACTTTCAAACATGGTATACTTCACGATATTCGCTATCAGTGCTGTCTCGGATGCATCCACAAACAGCAATGCCAATTTAGGACTTGTCAAATTCAATATCACAAATGCAAAAGCTGAATATACACTTCCGATAATGCAAGCACATCCCAAGCCTTTCTTTACACGCTCCAACTTGCGTGCCCCAACATTCTGACCCCCGAATGTTGCCATAGTTGCACCCAGCGCATCGAAAATGGCAAAAAAGAAACTGTCAATTCGGATTCCTGCTGTCACAGCCGCAACACAAACACTTCCAAGTCCATTCACCGCAATCTGCATAAATACAGTACCGATTGCCGTAATGGAATACTGCAGTCCCATCGGAAGTCCCATATACATAAGCGTTCCCATGCTTTTGAAATCCACTTTGCGCTCTTTACTTGTCATATGCAGTACGGCGTATTTCTTCCACATATAAATACCACCACCAATCGCCGCAACTAATTGTGAAAAAACGGTTGCGTACGCTGCACCTTCCACACCCATTCCGAATGTAATAATGCAAACAACATCAAGTACAATATTTAATCCCGAAGCAACAAGTAGGAAATAAAGCGGTGTTTTACTATTCCCGAACGAACGCATCACTCCCGAGAAATAATTATAGAAAAACGTTACCGGCAACCCCATAAAAATAATAAACAGATATTTATGGGATTCTTCAATAATATTGGCCGGGGTATTCATCATACGTAATATCGGAAAACAAAAGACCGTTACAAGTATTGTAATAATCGTAAAAATAATGATTCCCAAATAAATTCCATTGGCAATTGCAGCTTTTAATCCTTTTTCATCCTTTGCACCAAAACGCTGTGCAATCGGAATAGCAAAGCCCGAAGCAATACCGTTGCACAATCCAATAATCATAAAAGTCAGCGAACCGGTAGCACCAACTGCCGCCAGTGCATCCACACCCAATACTTTTCCGACAATCATGGTATCAACAATACTGTAAAACTGCTGGAAAAGCATTCCAAAATAAATCGGAATGCAAAAATTCAGTATTAATTTCATCGGACTACCGACGGTCATGTCTTTCATTTTTGCCTGTGCCATTATTTACTCCATAAAAGAGGATTCCCGATACGGAAATCCTCTTTCTAAATTCTTATTATGATTCTTCGTTATTTTCAGCAACTTTTTGTGCACGTGCTGCAACTTCTTTTGCCTGAAGATCTGAAGGTAACTGCTCATATCTTGCAAATTCGTAAGCGTAGTCACCCTGTCCGCCTGTCATGGAACGAAGGTCTGTACAGTAACTGAACAATTCTGACATAGGAACGTCTGCTTCTACTACCTGCTTGCCATTGCCGATAGGATTC
>JAGATU010000004.1 GCA_017621115.1 Lachnospiraceae bacterium | reverse complement strand
CGGTACAGCAGCAGTTATTTCCCCTGTAGGAAAGATTGTTGACCACGGCAAAGAAATCTGTATGCCAAGCGGCATGACACAGATGGGACCTGTTACCCAGAAATTATACGACACATTAACCGGTATCCAGATGGGACGCATCCCTGCTCCTGAAGGATGGATTCGCGTAATTAAATAATTACAATAATTTAGCGCCTTTGACATGATGGAATGTCGAAGGCGCTTTTGCTATTATTGTATGTTTAAATCAGATTACAGAGCTTGTAAAGTGCGTTCCTTCTATAAAAACAACTCTGTTATAAATACAACCACGCAGGCTATAACAGAGACCTTAAAGAGGCTCTGGCCAAACCATGCAAGCAGAATTGCTACGATAAAAGCAAGGGCTGCTGCAATAGGGTTTTCGGTAGCTGTTATGATGGCCGGAAATGTCATGACGGAAAGCGTGACATAGGGCACATAGTATAAGAAGGAACGGATAAAGGTGCTCTTGATTTCTTTGCGGATTAACGTAAGCGGGAGTACACGGATTAAGTAGGTGACTCCTGCCATAATCAGCATGTAGATGTAAATATTATGCTCCATTTGCATTGTTCTCCTTTACCGGGAAAAGTATTGCCGCTACAGCCGAAATGACAATGGTCAGGATGAGTGTTGCAGTTCCTGACGGAATGGCGGATAACAGTGGCAGTATGGTAAATAAAAGGCTTAATACCATGGACACGATAATCAGTCCGGCAAGCAGTTTGTTCTGTCTTGCAGGTGGAATGATAATAGCAATAAACATACCATACAGTCCCACGCTTAATGCGCTTACTACATTAGCCGGCAGGACATTGCCCATCAGTACACCAAGATAGGTTCCGATAGCCCAACCCGGAATTGCTACGGCAAAGGCACCATATGCATAAAACGGATTCAGTTTGCCGGGGGCATTGATACAGATTCCGAAGATTTCATCCGTGACATCGTAACCGATTAACATGCGGTGTAATAAGGATGTACCGGCATCGAGTTTCTGGGATAATGCACAGGACATTAAAAGATATCTGGCATTGGCAACAAGCATCATCAACGCCAGTTCCAAATAACCGGCATTCTGGCTGATCAAGGTAAAGCCCGCATATTCGCCGGCAGATGCATTATTGGTCATGCTGACAATCATTGCCTGTAGAGGCGTAAAGCCTGCATTTTTAGCGGCAATTCCAAGCGTAAAGGCAACGGCAAAATAGCCGGTCGCAATCGGAATACCGTCACGCATGCCGTTTGAAAATGCCAGTTTGTTTGTGTTTGACATGTTTTTCTCCATTATGTATATATTGCGGTAAATTCCCGCACAAATAAGTTGTTTTCAACGTTCTCAATATTAACATATTTCAAATGCCTGTTCAAGAGAGTGAGAGTGCTGTTTTTTGGATTCAGGGGTAGAAAAAATCCGATATTTTTTTTATAATATAAAGATACTATAAAAGAAAGGTGGTCCACGGTATGCAGCAACTGATACAGGATTTAAGAAATCAGACATATAAGCCGATGTATCTGTTGTATGGCGACGAGGATTATCTGCGCAAGCAGTACCGTGACAAGCTTAAGGAAGCCTTGGTTTCACCGGATGATACAATGAACTATCATTATTATGAGGGCAAAGATATTAATGTCGGTGAGATTATTGATTTGGCAGAGACAATGCCTTTTTTTGCAGATAAAAGAGTAATCATCCTGGAGAATTCGGGTCTATGTAAATCCGGCGGCGATATGCTTGCAGAATATCTCAAGCAACCGGCTGAAAGTGTGGTTATTATTCTTGTGGAGACGCAGACGGATAAACGTTCCCGTCTTTTTAAGGTGATAAAGGAGCAGGGAAGGGCGTGCGAATTTGTCGCCCAGAATGAGCAGACGCTGAAGCGTTGGATAGCATCCTTGGCGAAGCAGGACGGTAAGAGAATCAGCGAGGCTACGGCAGAGTTTTTCCTTGAAAAAACCGGTACCGATATGGCCAACATCCGTACCGAATGGGAGAAACTGGTTTGCTTTGCAATGGACAAAGAGATTATAGAACCGGCAGATATCGAAGCGGTATGTACGCAGAGGGTCAGCAACCGGATTTTTGACATGGTTGCCGCAATTGCGGAGAAGCGTCAGAAGGAAGCGCTGGATATGTATCATGACCTTCTGACTTTGAAAGAACCTCCGATGGGAATTCTCGCTTTGATTGCAAGGCAGTTTAACCTGATGCTTCAGGTAAAGGAATTGCAACAGAAGGGAATGGGCGGAAGACAGATTGCAGATAAAGTGGGGCTTGCACCGTTTATTGTTCAGAAGTATGAACGTCAGGCTTCAAGATTTAAGATGCGTGAATTAAAGGATGCATTAAGCGCCTGTGTAGAAGCAGACGAGGCGGTTAAGTTAGGCAGACTTAACGATGTGTTAAGTATTGAACTGCTGATTATAGAACAGAGCAGATAAAAGGAGAATACGGAAGATGGAAGCATTAATATGGATTTTGATATGTATCGGTTATATAGCACTCAAATTTGCAAGAGTTGCGCGTAAGGCCGGAGGCAGTACTGCCAAGCCCAATGTACCAAGAACACCTGCAAAGACAATAACAAGTACATACACAAAACCGGGTTCGAAACCAAGAAGTTTTGCGGCTATGCCTAAACAGCAGTCCGGCATGCCGAATGTAGAACGGAATTGTTCGGCTGAAGAAAAGCATCGTTTTGAAAACAATGTGTCCGGACATACGCCCAATCTTTCGACGGCAGTTCCGAATGTACCGAGTGTCAATATGCATAAGCAGCCAAAGATGTCCGGCAACCGTAAGACGGCCAAGCAGCTTTATATGGGCGACACGGTTCCGCGTGGAACAAAGGTGATTGTTTGTTCATACTGTGCGGCGGAGAATATTGTTCCTGCCGGTGCACGTAATGAATATAAATGTTATTTCTGCCATTATGATATTTAAAAACGAATTAATGAGACGGGGATTAGAATGAAGAAACAGAAAGAGAAAGCAAAAAAAAGACGTTATAAAAAAGCAGTCATTGTCTTTTTGATTTCGCTGTTGCTAATCGGATTAGGTTACGGTGGAGTTTATTTAAAATGCTACGTGGATAATCACAAACAATTTACATATGAAATAGACAGTGAATCATTGGGTATGCATAATCAATTATCGGTTACCATGCGGCCGACCCAGTCTTGGGTAAGTCTGGAGCGGGAAGACGGATTTGTATCGGGTGCCCAGTATGACGGTGTACTTGCCAACAGTCTTAACCGTAACATTCATGATTGGGAATTGACAATATATCTTCCACAGAATGGTGTAATTGACAGTTCCTGGAATGGTATCTATACGGAGGAAGAGAATCTTATCCGTGTTAAACCGCTTGATTACAATAATATGATTGCCGTGGGAGAAGAGCAACCATTTGGTTTTGTTTTTTATTCCCAGGCAAAAGTGGATTTTACCAAGTTTACGATGACCGGTTATTATCAGGTTGTGCCACAGCAGTATATAGCCTTTTGGGTAATGATATTGTTAAGCTTTTTATGGGTACTGACATTAATCGTATATATTGGTATTCATATTAAGATGCATAAATTGGAAAAGCAAAGGCTTAATGACCAAAAGATTATTTCTCAGGCTATGATGGCGATTGCGCATCTGGTTGATGCAAAAGACGAATATACCAAAGAACATTCTCTCAGAGTAGCATTGTATTCGGCAGAAATTGCCAGAAGATGCGGTATGAAAGAGGAGGATATTAAGAAACTGAAGTATATTGCACTGGTTCATGACTGCGGTAAAGTCGGGGTACCGGATGCCATACTTAAGAAAAACGGTGCGCTTACGCCCCAAGAGAGGGAGATTATTAATTCCCATACAGTGCTCGGCGGACATATTATGGAATCTTTTAATTCCATTGAAGGAATCCGTGACGGTGCACTATATCATCATGAGAGATTTGACGGAACCGGTTATCCGAATAAACTAAAGGGTAAGAAGATTCCGATGTGTGCAAGAATTATCGGTGTTGCTGATGCATACGATGCGATGAGCAGTGACAGATGCTACCGTCCGCGTCTTGAAAAAGAAGTAATTTTAGAGGAACTTCGCAAAAATACCGGTACACAGTTTGATCCGGAATACGTTGGGCATATGATTGCCATGATGGAAGACGGAACAGCGGACAAAATCCGTGAAATCAATACAACCGGTGCTAATATTACGGGTTTATAATAATTCAGAAAGAATTTCAAAGTACGATTTATAGTACATAATAGGCGGTATGCTTGTATCATCAAAGCAAGGGAGATAATGATGATGAGAGCGTACCGTTTTTATTTGATAACATTTGGATTAATGATTATGGCGTTTATGATGATGACTTTGTCGGTCAATGCAACACAGAGTAAGCGTCTGCAGCACGAGAATGAATATTATGAAGAACTTGAAGACAGTTATGTGAAGGAACTTAGGGAAGAATTGGCAGAGAGGGGATTCCGTAACGCAGGAATTACAATGACCAAGATTTTTTATGAAGACGGTTCAAGGGAATATACCGTAAAAATTCATCACAAGAGAATGGAGCGTCTTACGAAGCAGGAACAGAATGATTTGCTTGCTGGTTTGACAGATGTTTCGTTTACGGACAGTGAATGCCGCGTATATCTTAAATTTTTATGAAGAATGAAGAATTGCATGACAAGTAGAAAAAATCGTTCTATAATGAGGTGAGCAACAGCCATGGAGTGTATGAAAGCAGATGGCCGGATGCTCACTTTTTTATGGAGGGGTATATATGATTCCAAAAAGTAATGAGGTATACAGACATTTTAAGGGTAATTTATATCAGATTATTACCATTGCCATTCATTCGGAGACTGAGGAACAGATGGTGGTGTATCAGGGCTTGTACGGGGATAATCCCGTATATTGCAGACCTCTTTCCATGTTTATGTCCGAAGTGGATCATGAGAAATATCCGGAGGTAACACAGAAACTCAGATTTGAGCGTGTGGAAGAGGAAACGGTGGATATTGACCCGCTTGTTCTGGAATTTTTGGATGCGGAGACGGTTCTTGATAAGAAAAATATTTTGACAGCACTCCACCACAGAATTACGGACGAGATGATTACTACACTTGCGGTTGCGATGGATGTTGTAATTGAAGATGGCAATACGGAAGAAAGATACAGACAGCTTAAGAATTGTTTGGATACAATTGAACGGTATGAGATAGAGCGCTAATGATGAATTCAAATATTTTGGATAGAATAGTTAAGCCTCTGCTTGCCTGGTACGATAAGGGGCATAGGGAACTTCCCTGGCGTGAGGATAAGAATCCTTATCGCATATGGGTATCGGAGATTATGCTTCAGCAGACCAGAGTAGAGGCGGTGATTCCATATTTTACACGTTTTATGGATGTGTTTCCGGATATCCGTGCGCTGGCAATGGCAGATGATGACCTTTTGTTAAAGAATTGGGAAGGACTCGGATATTACAGCCGTGCGCGTAATCTGAAAAAAGCAGCAGGGATTATTGAGGAGCAGTATGGCGGCCGGATGCCCGATACATGGGAAGAACTGCAGATGCTTCCGGGAATCGGCAGTTATACGGCAGGAGCCATTGCATCCATAGCTTATGGCAGATGTGTTCCGGCGGTAGACGGGAATGTATTGCGTGTGTTAAGCAGACTGCGGATGGATGATGAATTTATTACCCGGCAGGCTGTCAAAAAGCGTGTTGAAGAAGAATTGCTTGCAGTTATGCCAGAGGACAGACCGGGTGATTTTAACCAGGCATTAATGGAATTGGGAGCTACTGTATGTATTCCCAATGGGGAACCCAAGTGCGGTGAGTGTCCGTGGAAGGAGTTGTGTCTTGCAAAAGCACAAGGCTGCACAAACGAGTACCCGAAGAAAGAGAAGAAAAAAGGTAGAAAAATAGAACTAAAAACGGTTCTCATTTTAAAGTATAGAGAAGATGTTGCAATTCATAAAAGGCCGGATAAAGGTTTACTCGCCGGATTATATGAACTTCCGAATCTGGAGGGGCATTTAGACGAAGAGGAAGTAATTAGCAGGCTTAGGGATAAGGGGGTATCACCCATCCGTATTGAGAGGCTTCCCGATGCGGTACATGTGTTTTCACATAAGGAATGGCATATGGTTGCGTATGCCGTGCGTATTGACGAATTGCTGGAGAAAGGTATTGATACAAAGGAGGAGTATTTGTTCATACATCCCAAAGAGACGGAAGCCAAATATCCGATTCCGTCTGCCTTTTTGGCATATGCGGAGTATTTAAATATTAAATTGGGGAATGAAAAATTTGAGAAAAGAGGGAACTAATTTATGAAATTATTATCAGCAGCAATTCCTTGCTACAATTCAGAAGCCTATATGGCTAACTGCATTGAATCGCTTCTTGTTGGGGGAGAAGAAGTGGAGATTATTGTAGTAAATGACGGTTCAAAGGATAGGACTGCGGAAATCGCAGAAGAGTATAGGGTAAAATATCCTACCATTGTAAAAGTAGTTAACAAAGAAAACGGAGGTCACGGTTCTGCAGTCAATGCAGGACTTGAGAATGCGACCGGTCTGTATTTTAAAGTTGTAGACAGTGACGACTGGGTAGATAAGGATGCCTATAAGGAGATACTTGCTAAGTTAGAAGAACTGGCAGGCAGCAGACCGATACTGGATATGCTCATCAGTAACTTTGTTTATGACAAGGTGGGCGTTAAGAAAAAGAAGGTCATGAAGTATTCGTCTCTGTCCATGCCCAAGGACAGGTTGTTTACATGGGATGAGATGGGACATTTCTTCAAAGGGCAGTATATTCTTATGCATTCCGTTATTTTCCGAACGAAAATGTTGCGGGAATGCGGTGTGAAGTTGCCGGAGCATACTTTTTATGTAGATAATTTGTTTGTATTCGAACCGCTTCCGTATGTAAAGAATATGTATTATTTGGATGTGGATTTTTACCATTATTTCATTGGACGTGAAGACCAGTCCGTTAACGAGCAGGTCATGATTTCCAGAATCGACCAACAGATATTTGTGAATAAGCGTATGATGGAATATATGGTGGAAAAGAAGAATCTGATACGTAATAAGCATATGAGATCTTACATGCTCAATTATCTGGACATTATTACAACAGTATCGTCCATTTTGCTTATTAAATCCGGAACGGAAGAACATCTGGAAAAGAAAAAAGAATTATGGAAGTTTTTGAAAAAGAAGGACCGTTATATCTTTATGCGTCTGCGCTATGGCCTTTTGGGAAATTGCATGAATTTACCGGGTAAAGGCGGACGTAAGATTTCGGTTGAAGGGTATAAGATTTGCCGGAAGTTCTTTAATTTTAATTAACTGCACAGTATAACAATTAAGAGGCAACTACATTCGGGTGGATGTAATTGCCTCTGTTTTTTATAGCATAAATCTGAGTTTTTCTTTTTGGCAGGACACTTTAATGTAATTTGTTTCAATCAAAGGTTCACCATCTGCGTGAATCCATAACGGTTCTTCCGATTTCACTTCATAGGAAGGAATATGGTAATGGCTCAGCTCAGGGAAACGAAGATGATTGCCCTTGTATGCGGTAGGAAGAACGCGAAGAATCTTTAGTTTGGTGGCATTGGAAGCACAGCAGATGTCCACTATTCCGTCATGGTCATTGGCAGCAGGGGAAAACATAAATCCGCCGCCCTCGTAACGGTGATTCATTCCGGCAAGGAATAAAAGTTTGCGTATTGCAATTTCCGTGCCGTCGTGTAATATCAGTTTTGCATCGACGGAACGTGCACGGATTAGTTGCTTGAGAGCAATCAGTAAATATACAAGTTTCCCAAGCCCAATACGGTTAAGAATCTGTTTTAACCGGGAACGCATAACCTCCTCACAAATAGCGGCATCATAACCGATACTGCAGCTTACCGCAAAACGGCGCTTCTGCATGGAACTGTCTTTAGCAGTGGCATCTTTATATTCTGCAATGCCCATATCCATAGTATGCATCCGGGGGTTATACAGAATATTTTCCAAAGCAGTAATAGGGTCTTTGGCAATACCGAGATCCCTTGCTAAATCATTGCTGGAACCGGTCGGGATGTAACCGAGTATTATTTTGTTAAAGTTCAAGATGCCCTGTAATGCTTCATTGACGGTACCGTCACCTCCCAGAATAATAATGGAGAGCGGCTCGGATGAAGCGGTCAAATCTTGGGTGAGTTCCTGCATAAGTTCGGCCACATGACCGCATCGTGTCGATATATGTGCGCGGTATGCCACGTCATGCTCCTTCAGATAGGTTTCTATTATGTTCCAATATTTTGCCCCCTGCCCCGAACGGGAAGCGGGATTAATGATAAATTCGTACATAATCTTATCCTCTTATGAATTAATTATAAAAATTTTAGCAAATACGGAATTTTAAGTAAATACCCCGTTTTTGTTTTTAAATTATAATTTATTATTGCACTTTAAAATGATAAATTAATAAAGTGTATTCTCAGAATGAAAAATCTGTGTTATAATGTCGAGCGAACGTAATTATTTTCAATAATTCAATATATAGAAAGTGGAAGGTGTATACTATGTACTCATTAGATGAAGTAAGAGTAGTGGATCCTGAAATCGCACAGGCGATTGTTGAGGAGCAGGAGAGACAGAACAGTCATATCGAATTGATTGCTTCTGAAAACTGGGTAAGCAAGGCTGTTATGGCAGCTATGGGAAGCCCATTAACCAACAAATATGCGGAAGGTTATCCGGGAAAAAGATACTACGGCGGATGTGATTGTGTAGACGTTGTAGAGAATCTTGCCATTGAAAGAGCAAAAGAATTGTTTGGATGTGATTATGCAAACGTTCAGCCGCATTCAGGTGCGCAGGCAAATATGGCAGTGCAGTTCGCAGTATGTAAGCCGGGCGATACCATTATGGGTATGAACTTAGACCACGGCGGACATTTAACACACGGAAGCCCTGTTAACATGAGCGGTAAGTACTTCAACATCGTTCCTTACGGTGTAAATGATGACGGTTTCATCGATTATGACAAACTTCGTGAAATCGCTCTGGAAGCTAAGCCAAAGTTGATTATTGCAGGTGCTTCCGCTTACGCAAGAGCAATTGACTTTAAAAAATTCAGAGAAGTGGCAGATGAAGTCGGTGCTGTATTAATGGTAGATATGGCTCACATTGCCGGTCTTATTGCTGCAGGACTTCACGAAAGTCCAATTCCTTACGCAGATGTTGTAACTACAACAACACATAAGACTTTAAGAGGACCGAGAGGTGGTCTTATCTTAGCCAACAAAGAAGCTGCTGAGAAGTTTAACTTTAACAAAGCAATCTTCCCCGGTATCCAGGGTGGTCCTTTGATGCATGTAAT
>JAGATU010000052.1 GCA_017621115.1 Lachnospiraceae bacterium | reverse complement strand
CTCTGCCCTTATCAGAAGGGTGGTAAAATCGGATTATTCGGTGGTGCCGGTGTAGGTAAGACCGTACTTATCCAGGAGTTAATCCGTAACATCGCTACTGAGCACGGTGGATATTCCGTATTCACAGGTGTAGGCGAGCGTACACGTGAAGGTAATGATCTTTACTACGAAATGAAAGAATCAGGAGTTATCGATAAGACAACGATGGTATTCGGTCAGATGAACGAGCCACCGGGAGCAAGAATGCGTGTTGGTCTTACAGGACTTACCATGGCAGAATATTTCCGTGATAAGGGTGGTAAGGACGTTTTATTATTCATTGATAATATCTACCGTTTCACACAGGCAGGTTCTGAAGTGTCCGCGTTGCTTGGACGTGTTCCTTCAGCCGTAGGTTATCAGCCTACATTACAGACAGAAATGGGTGCACTTCAGGAGCGTATTACTTCCACAAGAAATGGTTCCATCACATCCGTTCAGGCTGTATACGTACCGGCGGACGACTTAACTGACCCGGCTCCTGCTACAACATTCGCACACTTGGATGCGACCACCGTACTTGATCGCGGTATCGTAGAAATGGGTATTTATCCGGCGGTAGATCCGCTTGGTTCCACATCCCGTATTCTTGACCCGAGAGTAGTTGGGGAAGAACATTACCAGGTAGCCCGCGGTGTACAGGAGATTTTACAGAAGTACAAAGAATTACAGGATATCATTGCCATCCTTGGTATGGATGAATTATCCGAAGAAGATAAACTGGTTGTTGCCAGAGCAAGAAGAGTGCAGAGATTCTTATCCCAGCCATTCTTCGTAGCAGAACAGTTTACCGGTACAGAAGGTAAATACGTTCCGATTCAGGAAACAATCCGTGGTTTCAAAGAGATTATTGAAGGTAAGCATGATGATATTCCGGAAGGTTACTTCCTGAATGCCGGAACCATTGATGACGTACTTGCCCGTGTGAAATAACGGCGGAAAGGTATGGTTATTATATGGCAGACGAGAATAAGAAATTTACCTTAAAAATAATTACTCCCGACCGTATGTTTTACGAGGGAGTTGCGGATATGGTAGAGTTTAATACAACGGAAGGCGAGATCGGTATTTATAAGAATCATATTCCGATGACCGTTATTATCAAGCCCGGTGTATTAACCATTACCGATGGCGATACACAGACCAAAGCGGCATTGCATGCGGGATTTGTTGAGATTTTGCAAGATAGTGTAACAATTTTAGCTGAAGTCATTGAATGGGCAGATGAAATCGATGAAGCCCGTGCGGAAAGAGCTTTGGACCGAGCACAGGAAAGACTCCGCGTAAAAGATCCAAAGACAGACATGGCAAGAGCACAGACTGCATTACTCAGAGCTATGGCTCGAATCAATGCAGCTAAGTAATGGTGCTTGCAGAATGAAATATATGGGACGGAATAACATATTTGTGGCTGACGTGACCTAAGGCTCACAAATATGTTATTCCGTCCCTTTATTTCGTTCTGCAAGCACCTGTTACCTACGAGCGAATATACTATAGTAATTAACAGATCAAGGAGTAGAGATTTGCGAAGAGATTTAATATTGCCTTTTTACATGGCGTATCCATACCCATACGGATTTGAAGAACAGACAAGAAGAATGCAGGATTTGGAATACATGCAACAGTTGTATCCACAACAAGCGAAAAACATTTTAAGAAAAGTAATTTATCATGTGGACCCGATAGATTACAAGGGAAGCTTTATATATGATGAATACCCGGATCAATTGCAACTTTACAGAGTTGTAGCGTCGATTTTTGCAGAAATGAAAAAAGAAGCCACGGAAATAGAGGAAACCTGGTCTCCCGAACGTGAGATGTGGTTACAGGATATGATTAAGTTAGTACTTTACCAGGAAGTATTTAAGCGCAGAAGTCAAAAATATGGCTTGTGATTTAAGGGAAAAACCAGTACACTAAAGGAGATAAATAAGTTTAAAAGGAACGGATATATGAACAGAAATTGGATCAGACGTTTGGTAATACTGATTGTATTTATTGCGTCTTTGATTGGTTTCTCTTTTGGCATGAACAAAGGAAATACCGATATGACAATTGAAATGCCGAAGGCTTCTATGCCGGTGGCTTATATTATGATAGATGACTTTAGGATTAATGAGATGCACGGTTACGTTCAGAGAATGGACGTGGCGACGATGCGAGAGTCACTGACGCCTATCGGAGAGGATAGGGAATTGTCCTTTAAAGTGGATTTATACGGTCAGGAGCCGGAAGAAGTCCGATTTGAAGTCAGAAATGTGGATGGCAGCCGTTTGATTGAAGATACAAGGGTTACTGATTATTTTCGGGAAGATGATTCAATCCGGGCGACCGTTCATTTAAAAGATTTGATTGAAGAAAATACAGAATACAATTTTATATTAATAATTACCTTGGAGGATAACCGGGAAATTTTCTATTATACCCGGGTTATGCAGGGAAATGCTTCGCTTGTAAATGAAAAGATGAATTATGTTTTGGATTTCCATGCCAAGACATTTGACAAAGAACTGGCAAAGGAACTTTCTCTTTATTTGGAACCCAATTCAGATGGTGATAATTCTAATTTTGGAAATGTAGATATCCATAGTAATTTGGACCAGGTAAGTTGGGGGAATCTTCCGGTACGAGAGATAGCAGAACCGGCTCTTACCATATGCGAAATCGGTAAAACAACCGCATCGGTCAGATTGCAGTCGATAGTGGAAATAAAAGAAGACAATGTTACAAATGTATACCGTGTGCAGGAGTTCTACAGAATACGTCATACTACAGAAAGATTCTATTTGTTGAACTATTATAGGACGATGGAAGAACTGTTTATGATGGAAAAGAGTTCTTTTGCAAATAATAAGATCGTTCTTGGAATCCAGAAAGATGCTGTCCAAATGGAAGAAAGCGACGGTGGTAATATTCTTGCATTTACCAATGCAGGAAGGATTTACAGTTATAATGCAGATGAAAATAAATTTGCCCAGTTATTTGCATTTGCGGATGCAGATAATTTTGACGCAAGAACTTATTATGACTGCAGTGATGTAAAAATACTAGATGTAGAAGAAAACGGAAATGTTTCTTTCATGGTCTACGGCTATATGAACCGGGGAACGCATGAAGGGGAAGTTGGAATTGAAGTATGCTATTACAATAGTCTGATGAATACGGTCGAAGAGCAGATTTTCATCGAATATGATAAGTTCCCCCGGATACTGATTGAGGATTTGGAGAAGCTTGCCTATATCAATAAGAATAATGAATTGTTCGTATTAATGGATGGTGCAATATCTAAAATAGATATTGACAGTAAAAAAGATACCACTATCGTAAGCGGTCTTAGGGAAGAGAATTTCTATGTATCACAGAATGACAGGGTGGTTGTATGGCAGGATAAAGATGATGCACTTTCATTAATGAATTTAAATACAGAGGAGACATTAACATTTAATGCCGGAGAGAATGAGTACTGCAAACCGATTGGATTTATGAATGAAGATGTGATTTACGGTATTGCAAATGAGCAGGATGTTAGTGTAGATAAAATGGGTACCTCTATTTATCCGATGAAAAAACTGGTTATCCGTGCAGAAAACGGTTCCGTACTCAAAACGTATGAGAGTGAAAATATATACGTAATGGAAGGCGAGATTATTGAAAACCAGTTGAATCTTACACGTGTTGAAGGAGTGCGGGAAGAGATAGAAGAACCGACGCCTCAGGCAGAAGAAGGTTTAGAAGAAGAGGAAGCGGACGATAACGTTACAGAAGAAGCGGCTGAAATGCCACTTGGAAAACTGGTAGATCTAAAACCGATAGTAGACGACCAGATTACCAGTAATGTGGAAGTCGCAGAAGGTACCAATAAAATTCTATCTGCAGTTACGGATTTGTATGAAACCATTTGGCAGATAGAATTAAAAAAGGAGATTGAAGTTAAAGGACTCAAATTCCTTACGCCAAAAGTTGTTCTGTATGAGGGCGGACGTCGTTTAACACCGGAAGAACAACCGGTTGATGCGCGTTATCTGGTTTATACAAAAGGCCGTTTGTCAGAGATTTATTCAGATGAGGCAATGGCAGTAGCCTATGCGTATCAGAATGTAGGAACGGTACTGGATTACTATGGAAATGAGATTTATAAACGTGCAGAAACGGTAGAACGTAATCAGATTATGGCAATCCAGGCAGAAAAAATAACGGATGAAAAAGATTCCATGGCAGTATGTTTGGATACGATATTACAGTTTGAAGGAATCTCAAGAAATACGGAGTATATGCTGGCTCAGGGGCAGAACGCACAGCAAATTATGGAGGAGAACTTAAAAGATTATGATGTCCTGAATTTGACGGGATGTCCGATGGATGTGGCATTATATTACATGAATCAGGATATTCCGGTACTGGCACGTCAGGGCAAGGATTCATATGTTCTGCTTATCGGCTTTAATCAGCAGAATGTAGTGCTTTTTGATCCTGAAATCGGCAAAATATTCAAACATGGTATGAACGATTCGCGTGAGATGTTTGCGGAAAGCGGAAACTGTTTCGTAACGTACGCGAGGACAAATAGTGCCGAGTAGCGGATGACCGCTACTCGGCACTATTTGGTAAAGAGTTCATTACGATATTTTTCAAGGGTTTTTAATAATAACATGCCCAGGATGCTACAGGAGATGATTTCTCCGATGGTAACGGTTATAAAGGAAAACCATAATGGTTTGATTCCATAGGCGTACAGGAGTACAAACGGGACAATGAGCGCATTGGAAACAATCGGTCCGATTGGCGCCGCCCATTTGTATTTGCGTAACAAGAAGGTAACAATGCCTCCGATTAATGTAGCCAGGCTACCGAAAATAATATCCGGAAGGGCGCAACCGGTTAATATGTTACTGAGTAGACAACCGATAAATAAGCCGGGTATTGCAGCCGGTGTAAAATAGGGAAGTATGGTAAGACTTTCAGAAAAACGGACCTGTATGGCATAGTTTGCAAGGCCCAACGCGTTGGCAAAAAAAGTCAGCACAATGTAAAGCGCAGCGATTATGGCTGCCTGAGTAATAGATGCCGTATGAAAACGGCGTGAAAAATCAGTATTCATAGTTGTTCTCCTAGTTTTGTTTTACGTGTGGATGGTCACGAACACACGGATTTGTATCGTTGTCAGTATACCATTTCAAAAAAGAAAGTCAAGAAAGAGTTTATTTCAAATACAATTTCATAGTAATTTCACATTTATTTCATATTTTTGGAAAACAATTAGTGATATACTGTATTGGTGAGAAAAACATATTTTGCGGGAGAGAGTAAGATGATTAAGACTTTGGCAAGATACATAGGAAAATATAAGAAGGCTTCCATCTTGACACCGTGTTGTATGGTGTTGGAGGTACTTATGGAAGTGCTGATTCCGTTTGTAACGGCAGCCATTATTGATAAGGGAATCGAAGCCGGAGACATGAAAAAGATTGTGCTGTATGGTGTCGCAATGATTGTTATGGCGCTTCTTAGTTTGTGCTTTGGCGTATTGGGTGGTAAGTATGGTGCTGAGGCATCTACGGGTTTTGCCTGCAATTTAAGAGAAGCGATGTATGCCAATATCCAGACATTTTCATTTTCCAACATTGATAAATTCAGTACAGCCGGATTGGTTACCAGAATGACGACGGATGTTTCCAATGTACAGATGGCATTCCAGATGATTTTGCGTATTGCGGTACGCTCTCCGATGACGTTGGTAATCAGTATTATTATGTGCTTTGTAATAAATGCAAGACTTAGTTGTATCTTCCTTGGTGCAGCGATTTTTCTTGGTGTTGCATTGTTCTTCCTGGTCAGAATCACAATGAATCTGTTTAAGCAGGTGTTTGAAAAGTATGATGAATTAAATGCATCCGTACAGGAAAATGTTTCTGCCATCCGTGTGGTTAAGGCATTTGTTAGAGAGCATTTTGAGAACAGTAAATTTATCAAAGCCGCTGAAAACTTATACAATATGTTTGTAAAGGCAGAGTGCATGATTATTCTGAATAATCCGATTATGATGTTTGTTGTGTACTGCTGTATGATTGCGTTATCTTGGTTTGGCGCACAGTTCATAGTTGCCGGAGATTTGACAACGGGTGAATTAACATCGCTGTTCAGTTATGTTATGAGTGTCCTGTCGTCATTAATGATGCTTTCTATGATTTTTGTTATGTTAACCATGAGCGCGGCGAGTGCAAAACGTATTTCAGAAGTATTAAATGAAAAGGCAGATATTGTGAATCCCGATAATCCGATTATGGAGATTGCAGACGGAAGCATTGTGTTTGATAATGTAGATTTTTCCTATAAGCACGGAAGTGGGGATGAGACGTTAAAGGATATATCTTTGTCCATAAACAGTGGTGAGACAATAGGTATTATTGGAGGAACCGGATGCGGTAAGTCAACACTGGTTAACCTTATCAGCCGTTTATATGACGTAAACAGCGGTGCGGTTTATGTAGGTGGCAGGGATGTCAGGGAATATGATTTGGAGACGCTTCGTAATGAAGTGGCAGTGGTTTTGCAGAAAAATGTTTTGTTTTCCGGAAGTATTTTGGATAATCTCCGATGGGGAAGAGAAGATGCCACATTGGAAGAATGCATGGAGGCTTGCCGCCTTGCCTGTGCAGACGAATTTATAGAGAAAATGCCGGATAAATATGACACGTGGATTGAGCAGGAAGGCACGAATGTTTCGGGCGGTCAGAAACAGAGACTCTGTATTGCAAGAGCCCTGTTAAAATCGCCGAAGATACTTATTTTGGACGATTCTACGAGTGCGGTGGATACGGCGACAGATGCAAAGATAAGGGAGGCGTTTGCCCGTAAGATACCGGGAACGACTAAGCTTATCATCGCACAGAGAATATCCAGTGTGCAGTATGCGGATCGTATTATTGTTATGGAGGACGGTAGAATTGATGCATTTGCGTCCCATGATGAATTGCTGGAAACAAATGAAATATATCAGGACATCTACGAGACCCAGATGAAGGCCGGCGGAGATTTTGATGAATCACAAAAAGAAGAAGGAAAGGAGGAATAGACATGGCAGAAGGAACAAAAGCCACAGCGGTACGGGAAGTAAAACCCATGCGTGGCGGCAGGGGTCCCAAGGGACCGGCGCCCAAAGTAGAAAATCCGGGTATAATTTTAAAACGGCTGATGACATATGTGTTTGGTAAGTACAAGGTTCACTTTGCAGTGGTCATAGTCTGTATTCTTTTATCCTCCTTGATGACGCTTCGCGGAACGTGGTTTATGCAGAGCCTGATAGATGACTATATTATTCCGTTAACAAAAGCAGAGAATCCGGATTTCGGGCCGCTGGCAAAAGCATTGGTATCGCTTGCGTGCACCTATGGAATCGGTATTGTTGCATCCTATATTTATAACAGAATAATGATTAATATCAGCCAGGGTACGATGAAGAAACTTCGAATTGATATTTTTACGCATATGGAGTCTCTTCCGATCCGATATTTTGATTCTCATGCACATGGGGATATTATGTCGGTATATACCAATGACGTGGATACCCTGCGTCAGTTAATCGGACAGAGTATTCCGCAGATTGTGAATTCGCTTGTGACAGTTGTTTCTACCTTTGTAATGATGATTGTACTTGACGTCCCGCTCACGATTATTACAATTCTAATGGTTGGCGTTACGGCATTTGTATCGGGAAAACTGGCACAGATTTCCGGTTCCTATTTTGTGAAGCAGCAAAAAGATTTAGGAAATGTAAACGGATATATTGAAGAAATGTTGGAAGGGCAGAAGGTAGTAAAGGTTTTCTGCCATGAGGAGAGAAACTTCGAGGAATTCAGCATACGCAACAATGAACTCCGTGACAGTGCTTACAATGCTAACCGGGTTGCCAATATTATGGGACCGGTAAATAATAATTTGGGGCATTTAAGTTATGTAATATGTGCAGTAATCGGAGCAATACTTACCCTGAGTCATATTACATCGTTGACAATCGGTGGTCTGGTAACATTTTTGACTTTGAACAAAAACTTTTCCATGCCGATTAACCAGTTGACACAGCAGATGAACAGTATCTTTATGGCGCTTGCGGGTGCAGACAGAATATTCAAATTATTGGATGAAAAGCCGGAGCCGGATGAAGGTTATGTAGAGTTGGTAAATGCGGAAGTTAAGGAAGACGGCAGCATTTGTGAGACAGATAAAAGAACGGGAGTCTGGGCATGGAAACATCCGCACAAAGCTGATGGAAGCATTACGTATACCCTTTTGCAGGGGGATATCGTATTTGATGATGTGGATTTTGGATATACAGATGAAAAAATGGTACTTCATAATATTGATTTGTTTGCAACTCCCGGACAGAAAATTGCATTTGTCGGAAGTACGGGTGCCGGTAAAACGACGATTACGAATCTGATTAACCGTTTCTACGATATTCAGGATGGAAAGATACGTTATGACGATATTAATGTTAATAAGATAAAGAAAGACGATTTAAGGCGTTCTCTGGGAATAGTATTGCAGGAGACGCACTTGTTTACAGGTACGGTAATGGAGAATATCCGTTACGGGCGTCTGGATGCGACGGATGAGGAGTGTATGGAAGCAGCCAAGTTGGCCAATGCGCATGGGTTTATTAAGCGTCTGCCGGATGGCTATAATACAAAACTTACCGGAGATGGTGGTAATTTGAGCCAGGGACAGAGACAATTGCTTGCTATTGCAAGAGCGGCAGTGGCGGATCCGCCGGTATTGATTTTGGATGAGGCGACATCTTCTATTGATACCAGAACCGAGAAATTAGTTCAGCAGGGCATGGACAGACTGATGAAGGGAAGAACCACTTTCGTTATTGCGCATCGCTTATCTACAGTACGTAATTCGGATTGTATTATGGTATTGGAACAGGGACGGATTATTGAGAGAGGTACTCATGACGAACTCATAGAGGAAAAAGGAAAGTATTATCAGTTGTATACGGGCAATAAAATCGGTGCATAAAAATATGGCAAAGTCATTAGACTTTGCCATATTTCTTATATTTTTTTACTGCCTCGTTAATGCGTTCGCTTGGAATCAGTAAGTCGCTGATGGACTGGTCGTGATTCAAGGTGTCGATAATGTAGGCGATTAATTTACTCATATCGCAGTTGATGTACCAGTCGCGCTCTAATAATTCAGGAGTCTGGTAAATCAGGTTGGTAGTGAGCACTCTGTCGATAATGCCATTCTTATGTGCTTCATCAAATTTGGCAAGGCCGTTTGTGAAAAGACCGAATGTAGAGAAGATGAAGATACGTCCCGCTTTGCGTTTCTTAAGTTCTTCTGCAACTTCAATAACGCTGTCTCCGGAAGAAATCATGTCATCAATAATAATCATGTCTTTGCCTTCCACATCAGTACCGAGGAATTCGTGTGCAACAATTGGATTGCGGCCGTTTACAATTCGTGTGTAATCGCGGCGCTTATAGAATGCACCCATATCCAGACCAAGAACGTTGGCGATGTAAATAGCACGTCCCATACCGCCTTCATCCGGACTGATAACCATCATATGGTCGGAATCAATCTGAAGGTCAGGAACATTGCGCAGAAGACCTTTGATGAACTGATAAGCCGGTTGCACTGTCTCAAATCCGTGTAATGGAATAGCATTCTGTACACGTGGATCGTGTGCATCGAATGTAATAATATTATCCACGCCCATGTTAATAAGTTCCTGAAGTGCAATGGCACAGTCAAGGGATTCTCTGGCAGTACGCTTATGCTGGCGGCTTTCATAAAGGAATGGCATAATAACCGTAATTCTCTTAGCTTTACCTTCAACAGCAGCAATAATACGTTTTAAATCCTGGAAATGGTCATCCGGTGACATGTGGTTAAGATGTCCGGCAACCGTGTATGTGAGACTGTAATTACATACGTCCACCAATAAATATAAGTCATCGCCTCGTACGGATTCTAAAATAACTCCCTTACCTTCGCCGGAACCAAAACGCGGAAGTTTGTGTTCCATGATAAAGGTATCTTTCTGGTATCCGGTAAACGATAAAGTGTTCTTGTGTTCGTTTTCGCGTTCTTTTCTCCATTTAACAAGATAATAGTTAATCTTATCACCGATTTCGGCGCAGCTTGGAAGTGGAATGAGACCAAGCGGTCCTACCGGTATTGTCTCTAAATTTCTTGTTTCTTCACGGTTGGGCATGGAAAAAGTCCTCACTTTCTGTATGGAAAATATTTTATTGCATCATTCTGATGTCTGGGCCTGTCATTCTGCAGAATTTGAAATTACCGGTTAATCTGGAAAATATACGGTCAGAATAACGGTCGCGTAATTCTTCTAAAGACAGATTGGTAGAAATAATAATGCTCTTTTTGCGTAAAGCCCGTTCATTTAAACAAGTGAACAGACGTGATACCGAAAAGGAATTAGTTAATTCGGTACCGAGATCGTCTATTATCAGAAGATCACAATTATAGATGTCCTGATAGGCTTCCTCAGACTCTTCCCTTGACTTATAATCGAAAGCATAACGGGAAAATAAATCAATTAAGCCGGAAGCACTAAAATAGATAACGGAATAACCGTCTTTCATCAAGGCTTTTGCGATACAGCCGGATAAAAACGATTTGCCAGTCCCTACTGTACCATAAAAACATAGATTTTGATAGTCATTATTAAAGTTATTTACAAAATTAATGGACTTTTCGTACGAATCACGGAAATGAACCAAATCCTGTCCCGAATAGTATTCGTCGGATACTTTTGAAAAATCCGTGGATTCCAAATAGTCTTTCAAATTACTCTGGTCGTATAAAAGAGAGAGAGAGGCCTGTTTAAAACAATGACATTTCTCACCGTCTACGTATCCGGTATCCTGACAGTCTTTGCATACATACGGTATCTGTAAATAATCTGAGGGCAGACCGGCTTGTTGCAGTAAAAATGCTTTCTGCTCCTTTAATAGGGCAATCGACTCTTTTAAATCAGAAAGTGCCGATGTCTGACCGTTTAACAATAATTCTGCCTGCTTCAGACACAATGAGGAAATGCTCTCATTTACTTCACGGAAGCCGTCAATTTTATCATTAACATAGGACAAACGGGCTTCTTCTTCCCGTCTGCGGGCAAGCAGACGCTCGTCATATATTCTTTTAATCTGGTCATATTGTGAATTGGTTAATGCCACGATAATCTCCTCAATACTACTGTCAGAGCCTATTTCCGGCTTAACAGGCGTTCTTCGATTGCATTAAAGTCATAATCATTCTGCTTAAACTGATTGAAAGTGTTCACTGTCACTTTGCCTGAGGCAGGAAGCGGTTTGGATTTGCGGAATAAAGAATCGGCAGCTTCGATGTCTTTTTTATGATGGACACCGCTGTCCTTCCAACCGGAAAGAATCTTGTCCGCATATTCAAATCGATGCTTGTCCGTTGCTAAAACCGTACGCTCGCAGGCTTCCAATATAATATCTAAGGAAAAGCCCCAGTCCTGATACCAACGTTTGATAAAATCCACTTCTTTGGAAGTTGGTGCATTGGATTTGCCAAGGGCGTTCATAACGGAATAAACATTACGGTCGTACTTAGAGACATAAGCGCCTGCCTCTTTAGGAGTGGTAATATTCTCCTCGGCCCAGTTGATAGCTACCTTTTCTATGTAACGGAAATCCTTCTTGCCCCGCTGTACGCAGTACTGCAAAAGGTAATCAATTAAATCATTGCTAAACTGTAATGTCTCGGAAAGAAAGAGGATGGAGCGGATATCATTCGCACTGAGTGTCTTCTTCAGATACTGCTCTGCAATGAAAACCAATTCAGCTGTGTCCTCCTTTTCGCGGAAGGCTTTTAATTCGTCCAGCGTATAATTAGGCTTTTCAAAAGCCGGTTCTGCCTTTGGCATGGAGATGACATTACTGCTCTCTTTGTGAGGCATAGCAGGCATAAGTGTTACAAAAGGAGTAAAGGAAGCAGATTCCTGTGCCTTAACGGAGCGCATACGGATACCGCATAAATGCCCCTCCCTGTTGTAGTCAAGAGATAATAAGCCCTTCTCCTCCCAATAGATTAAAGAGCGCTGAATGTCTTTCTCGGTGTGATTAAATTTATCGGCCATTGCGGATACGCTGGTAGCCAGCCCTGCTCCCAAAGTACGTAATAGGTACAGGTAGACCTTAATCTGTGCATCATTGGCATCCGCAAGATAGTGATCAATAAAACAATTGGACACAACGGTGTTACTGTCGTCTTGTTCTTTGTAAAGAGTTAATTCACCCATGTATTCACCTGATTTCTGTTTTTTCAAAGCAGTGTGATTATAGCACAAACTGAAAAAAAAAGAAACCTCGCAGAGGCCGTAAAGCCCCGAAAATACGGGCTTTTGAGGCGCTGTGGATAATGTGGAAACTGTGGATAGAAATTAAAAAGTCCCAGAAAATGCCACTTTTTGCAATAAAGAAATCCACAAAAAATTTTGCCTGTTTTAACAAAAAAATTTGTGGATTCGGTGGACAACTATTTCCCGAGGAGTCTTTCTCCCACTTTTACGATATCTCCGGCCCCCATAGTTATCAACAAATCACCCTGTGTACAATTTTCCAAAAGAAAATTTTCAATTTCATCAAAGGATGGGAAGTAATCGCAGGGGATGCCTTCTTTTTTGACCAATTCAAGTAGGTCTAAAGAACTAATTCCGATGGTGTTCTTTTCTCTGGCTGCATAGATGTCTGCAAGTACCACATGGTCGGCAAGGGAGAGTGCTTTTGCAAACTCCGGTAAAAATGCCTTGGTACGGGTGTAGGTATGCGGCTGGAAAACACACCAGACTTTCTTATTGTAATTGCGTGCCGCATGTAATGTGGCTTCGATTTCGGTCGGATGGTGCGCATAATCGTCAATTACCGTAATACCGGCAACGCTTCCTTTGTATTCAAAACGACGCTCGGTACCGCCGAAGTTCTTTAAAGCCAAAGCGGCAATGGAACGCTCGATTCCCACGCAGTCCGCAAATGCCATAGCAGCCATGGCATTGGATACGTTGTGGCGTCCCGGAACGGAAAGGGATAGGATAATATCCGAATACCCCTTTGCATGTAAAGTGAAAGTCGGATATCCCAGTTCATTGTAAGTAATGTCCGTAGCGTAATAATCACAGTCATCGCTAAATCCGTAAGTAATGCACGGACAGGAAATACCTTCCGTAATACCGGCGTGGTTCTCAATCTCGCCGTTAATAATCAGAGTGCCGTCTGTCGGCAGAAGCATTGCAAAACGGTGGAACGAATTACGGATATCATTAAGATCCTTAAAGAAATCCATATGGTCTTCTTCTACATTAAGAATAATGGAAATCTTAGGATAAAAACATAAAAAACTATTGGTATATTCGCATGCCTCCGTAACAAAAAACTCAGAATGTCCGACACGGATATTGCCGTCGATGGATTTTAAAATACCTCCGATTGACAATGTCGGATCTGTATCTGCCGTAAGAAGTATTTCGGAAACCATGGATGTGGTAGTAGTCTTGCCATGGGTTCCTGCAACTGCAACGGGAAGTGCATAGTTGCGCATAATCTCGCCAAGTAATTCTGCCCTGGATAAACGGGGAAGATTCAGTTCTTCCATTGCCATCCATTCCGGATTATCTTTACTAATGGCAGCCGTATATACGACAAGGTCGATATCGGGTGTAATATTTTCACTGCGCTGTCCGTAATAAATAACAGCACCTTTTTCTTCCAAACTTTCGGTCAGGCGGGATTTTAAACGGTCGGAGCCTGATATTTTGAAGCCTCTTGATAAAAGAACTTCCGCCAGACCACTCATGCTGATGCCGCCGATTCCCATAAAATAAACGGAAATGGGATGATTAAAATCAATTTGATACATACAAATACTTCCTATCTTATATTATTTCAATCCTATGTTATCTTACAGCAATGTGAAAAAAAATACAAATTCTTTTGTTAAACTTATAAAAATAGGACTGTACTCATGACAAATTGGTAAAATAATGTAAATTTTGTACAAATAGGGGACGCTTTTTGAGAAAATTATTAGTAAAAATGCTTCACTTTACAGATGCCGTATGCTATAATGAATATAACTAACCTGGAATATTCTATATTATGGGCGAATAATGTACTCAGAGGTGATGACATGATTAAGAAAGAAATGATTGCGATGCTGCTTGCAGGCGGACAGGGCAGCCGTTTGGGCGTACTCACTTCCAAGGTGGCCAAGCCGGCAGTGTCTTTTGGAGGAAAGTACCGTATTATTGACTTTCCACTAAGTAATTGTATTAATTCAGGTGTTGATACGGTAGGTGTTTTGACACAGTATCAGCCGCTTCGATTGAATACCCATATCGGTATCGGTATTCCGTGGGACCTTGACCGTAATATTGGTGGTGTTACTGTTTTGCCCCCATACGAGAAGAGCACGAACAGCGAATGGTATACCGGTACGGCCAATGCGATTTACCAGAATCTGGAATATATGGACAGCTTTAATCCGGAATATGTATTGATTCTTTCCGGTGACCATATCTATAAAATGGACTATGAAGTAATGCTTGATTTCCATAAGCAGAATAAGTCGGAGTGTACAATTGCCGTTATGCCTGTTCCGTGGGAAGAAGCAAAGCGCTTCGGTATTATGATTACGGATGATAACCGTCGTATTACCGAATTTGAAGAGAAACCGGCCAATCCGAGAAGTAACCTTGCTTCCATGGGAATTTACATATTCAATTGGAAGACATTAAAGGAAGCGTTAATTGCCAAAGCAGACCAGCCGGCGCTTGACTTCGGTAAGCATATTATTCCGTACTGCCATGAGAACGGTGCACCTATGTATGCATACGAGTTTAATGGGTATTGGAAGGATGTTGGAACATTGAATTCCTATTGGGAAGCCAATATGGAATTAATTGATATCGTTCCGGAGTTTAATTTATACGAAGAATATTGGAAGATTTACACCAAGAGCGATATTCTTCCGCCACAGTATTTTGCATCAGGCTCTGTTGTAGAGAAGAGTATTGTCGGTGAAGGAAGCGAGATTTATGGTAAGGTATACAATTCGGTTATCGGATGCGGTGTTACCATCGGTAAGGATACGGTTGTAAGGGATTCCATTATCATGAACAATACAGAGATTGGAAGCGGCTGTGAGTTCAATAAGACCATTGTTGCAGAGAATGTAGTGATTCGGGATAACAGCCGTTTCGGTATCGGCGAGGAGTGCGAGAACGAAGAGTTCCCTCATATTTACAACAGCGGACTTGTCTGCATTGGCGAGAAGAGTATTATTCCAAGCGGAATTACGGTTGGAAAGAATGCATGTATCTTTGGCGAGACATCAGAGGAAGACTATACGGATGCAGCACTTCCAAGCGGCAAGAATCTTATTAAGGCAGGTGAGTAGGCATGAGAGCAGTAGGTATTATTTTAGCAGGTGGTAATAACCACCGGATGAGAGAATTATCACAAAAAAGAGCAATCGGAGCCATGCCAATTGCCGGAAGTTACAGAAGTATTGACTTTGCACTCAGTAATATGTCCAATTCCCATATCCAGAAAGTGGGAGTATTAACACAGTACAATGCCAGAAGTTTGAATGAACATTTAAGTTCTTCCAAATGGTGGGATTTCGGTAGAAAGCAGGGAGGATTATTTGTGTTCACTCCTGCGCAGACAGCGGACAACAGTTTTTGGTACCGCGGTACTGCAGATGCGATTTATCAGAATCTGCACTTTTTAAAGGCCAGTCATGAGCCTTATGTAGTAATTGCATCCGGCGACTGTGTATACAAGATGGATTACAGCAAGGTGTTGGAATACCACATTGAGAAGAAGGCTGACATTACGGTTGTATGTAAGGATATGCCACAGGGCTTTAATCTGGAGCGCTACGGTACGATTAAGATGAACGAAGAAAGCCGTATCGAAGAATTTGAGGAGAAGCCGATTGTTGCCAACAGCAATACGATTTCCTGCGGTATCTATGTTATCCGCCGTAGATTGTTAATCGAGATGATTGAGCGTTGTGCACAGGAAGACCGTTACGATTTTGTAAAGGATGTATTAATCCGTTATAAGAACCAGAAGAGAATCTTCGGTTATAAGATTAAGGACTATTGGAGAAATATTGCATCCGTTCAGGATTATTTTGAGACCAATATGGATTTCCTCAATCCTGAGATCCGCAATTACTTCTTTAAGCAGTATCCGGATATTTATTCAAAAGTGGATGATTTACCGCCGGCTAAGTATAATAGCGGCGCTTCCGTAAGTAATAGTTTGGTAAGCAGCGGTTCGATTGTAAACGGTACGGTTGAGAACTCCATTCTCTTTAAGAAGACCTTTATCGGTAACAACTGTGTTATCAAGAATTCCATTATTTTGAATGATGTATATATAGGAGATAATTCTCATATAGAGAATTGTATCGTGGAAAGCCGCGGCACTATCCGCGCCAACTCTTATCATAAGGGTGAGAATGATATTGAAATCGTTGTGGAACGCAGCGAAAGATATATAATTTAGTAACAATTCATGCTACGTATTGATGTTTAATGCTGGAAGATAGGAGGTAATGCTATGAACATAACAGATGTACGTGTAAGAAAAGTGGAAAAGGAAGGTAAGATGAAAGCTGTTGTTTCCATTACCATTGATCATGAGTTTGTGATTCATGATATTAAGGTGATTGAAGGAGACAGAGGTCTGTTCATCGCTATGCCGAGCAAGCGCACGGCAGACGGTGAGTTCAGAGACATTGCCCATCCGATTAATTCCGAGACACGTGAGAGTATCCAGAAGATTATTTTGGACAGTTATGAGAAGAGCCTTTTAGTAGCAGAAGAATAAATTTTTTTGTTCATAAGAGGGGTAATAATGCGCGGTGAGATTTTTTCTGTGTGAAAATATTTCATCGCGCATTGTTTTGTGGTATGCTTGTATGGCAAATGAGCAGAACGGAGAAGGACTATGTATATTATTGTGGGATTGGGTAATCCGGGTAAAAAATATGAAAATACCCGTCATAATGTTGGGTTTCGTTGCATTGATATATTAGCAGATGAACATAATATTTCCGTGTTGGAATGCAAGCATAAGGCGATGCTTGGTAAAGGATATATTGAAGGGCAGAAGGTAGTTCTTGTAAAGCCGCAGACCTTTATGAATTTAAGCGGTGAGAGCGTCAGAAGTGTGCTTGATTTTTACAAAGCAGATCCGGAGAGCGAACTTATCATTATATACGATGATATTTCCCTTGCGCCGGGCGCTTTACGTATCCGCAAGAAAGGAAGTGCGGGAGGACATAACGGAATTAAGAGTATTTTACAGCATTTAGATAATGATGTTTTCAAGAGAATTAAGGTTGGTGTCGGTGAGAAACCGGCTGGCTACGACCTGGCAGATTATGTACTGGGACATTTTACGGATGCAGAGAACAAGGAAGTGAGTGAGGCTTGTAAGAAAGCTGCTGAGGCGGTAAAGTTACTGATTCAGGAAAAGACCGACGAGGCAATGAATAAATATAATTAAGAGGTCACTATGAACGCACTGTCTAAACCTTTATGGGAATTGGCGGATTTCGCGGATATTAAGGATTCCTTGAATAAAAAGGAAATCTGCGTATCCGTATCAGGATGTAATGATTCGCAAAAAGTGCATATGATACAGGGGATGAGCGATGGTTTTCGAATGAAAATCATCGCTACTTTTAGTGACAGAAGAGTAAAAGAACTGGTGGAGGATTTGCGCTTGTATGAGCGTAACGTGTATTCCTATCCGGCAAAAGACTTGATTTTTTATCAGGCGGATATCCACGGCAACCGTCTGGCCACGGAGCGTATCCGTACGCTTAGAAGAATTGCGGACGGATTACCGCTTACCATCGTGACGACATTTGACGCGCTGATGAATGCGCAAGTACCGCTTCGTATATTTATGGAGCATATTTTACAGATTAAGAAACGCGGTATTATTGAAGAAAGTGCACTTGCGGCAAGCCTTGTAGAAATGGGTTACACCCGCAATTATCAGGTGGAAGAGCCGGGACAGTTTTCCATCCGAGGCGGAATTGTGGATGTCTTTGATTTGACAGAGGAGAATCCTTACCGTATTGAACTGTGGGGAGATGAAGTGGATTCTATCCGGAGTTTTGATATTTTAAGCCAGCGCTCCATTGAGAATCTGGAATCGGTCTCCATTTATCCGGCAACGGAGATTATCTTATCAAAGGAAGAATTACAAACCGGCCTTAAGAAGATTGAAGCGGATATGAAGAAGAATTATGAAGTATTCCGTGGAGAGTTCAAGACCGAAGAAGCGCACCGCATTAAGATGCAGGTGGAGGAACTCAAAGAAGATTTGACCCAGCTTGGACGGATGACCAATCTGGAGAGTTATATTGATTATTTTTATAAGGATTGTGAATCTTTTATTGATTTATTTCCTCGCGAAAAATTATTACTTGTGCTGGATGAACCGGCCCGTATCGCAGAGCATGCCAATGCTGTGGAACTGGAATTTAGGGAGAGCATGAGTAACCGAATTGCAAAAGGCTTTTTGCTTCCGGGACAGATGAATGTCTTTTTTGGCGTTGCACAAACAGCGGCAAAGCTTGCCGGAAGACGGGTGCTCAGTATTTCCACAATGGAAGAAAAAGGAATCCTGGTTAAGCCCGATAAGAAAATGCAGGTCAGCGTCAAGGGTGTGGCGCCTTATCGTAATAGTTTTGAACTGCTTACCAAGGATTTATTACAGTATAAAAAGAACAAATACAGGGTAATTCTTTTATCCGGCTCGCGTACCCGTGCCAAACGTCTTGCGCAGGATTTACGGGATAATGGGGTAACAGCCGTTTATACTGAGGATCCGATGCGTGAGGTTAACGAGGGTGAGACTCTTGTTTTGTACGGGCATGTGGAGAAAGGGTTTGAGTATCCGCTCATCAAATTTGTCGTGATTTCGGAAAGCGATATTTTCGGTGTAGAAAAGAAAAAGAAAAAACCCAAGAAAAAATACGACGGACAGAGAATCAAGGATTTTAACGAACTCAGGATTGGTGATTACGTGGTGCATGAGAGTCACGGACTGGGTATTTATCGCGGAATCGAGAAGATTGAAGTCGAGCGTGTTGTTAAGGATTATATGAAGATTGAGTACCGCGACGGAGGTAATTTGTATGTGCCTGCGACGGGGCTTGATTTGATTCAAAAATATGCTTCGGCAGATGCCAGAAAGCCGAAGTTAAATAAACTTGGTTCCAAGGAATGGACAACAACCAAGAAGAAGGTCAGATCTGCGGTCAGCGAGATTGCTAAGGATCTGGTACAGCTCTATGCAGCCAGAAGCCAAAACACAGGATACCAATATGGGAAGGATACCGTCTGGCAGAAAGAATTTGAAGAAATGTTTCCGTATGAGGAAACAGATGACCAGTTACATGCAATCATGGACACGAAGATGGACATGGAAAGCAGTAAAATCATGGACCGTCTGATTTGCGGTGATGTTGGCTATGGTAAGACAGAAATTGCTATCCGTGCGGCATTTAAGGCGGTATCGGAGTCCAAGCAGGTGGCATTTTTGGTGCCGACTACAATTTTGGCGCAGCAGCATTATCAGACTTTTGTGCAGCGTATGAAGGACTTCCCAATCCGCATTGATATGCTGTCGCGTTTTAGGACACCGTCAGAGCAGAAGAAGACGCTTGAGGATTTGAAAAAAGGCTATGTGGACATTGTAATCGGAACACACCGGTTATTGTCTGCGGATGTGGGATTTAAGGATCTCGGTCTGCTTGTAATTGATGAGGAGCAGCGTTTCGGGGTTACCCATAAAGAGAAGATTAAGAAGATGAAGGAAAATGTGGATGTACTGACCCTTTCGGCAACGCCGATTCCCCGAACCCTTCATATGTCGCTTGTGGGAACACGTGACATGAGCCTTTTAGAAGAGGCACCGAATGAGCGTCTGCCCATTCAGACCTATGTTATGGAATATAATGAGGAGCTTGTAAGGGAAGCCATTGTCAGGGAACTTTCCAGAGACGGACAGGTGTATTATGTTTACAACCGTGTGAATCATATCGCGGATGTGGCAGCCGCCATCCAGAATCTGGTACCGGAGGCAAATGTGGCATTTGCTCACGGGCAGATGAAGGAAAGCGAACTCGAGCACATTATGTATGATTTTATTAATCATGAGATTGATGTGCTGGTATCCACGACTATTATTGAGACAGGACTGGATATTTCCAATGTAAATACAATTATTATCCACGATTCGGATCAGCTGGGCTTGTCGCAGTTATACCAGCTTAGAGGACGTGTCGGACGTTCAAACAGAACCTCCTATGCATTTTTAATGTATAAACGTGACAAGATGTTACGTGAGGTCGCAGAGAAACGATTGGAAGCCATCAGGGAATTCACTGACCTTGGAAGCGGCTTTAAGATTGCCATGCGTGATTTGGAAATCCGTGGGGCAGGTAATCTGCTTGGGCAGAAACAGCACGGTCATATGGAATCGGTCGGATACGAATTGTATTGTAAGATGCTTAACGAAGCCGTTAAGAGCCTGAAAGGTATTCCGACGGAACTCGAGGATTTCAACACACTTGTGGATTTGGATGTCAATGCATTTATTCCTGCCGAATACATTATGAACGAAGTCCAGAAACTGGATATTTACAAGCGTATTGCAGGCATTGAAAATATACAGGAAAGTGATGATATGAAGGAGGAACTGCAGGACCGTTTTGGTGTGGTCCCAAAATCGGTGGAGAACCTGCTTCGTATTTCCTTAATACGTGTGGCGGCACACAATCTGTATGTAACGGAGATAAAAGGCAAGCACGAGCAGATACGGATCATTTTAAGACCTGATGCACAGCTTGAGCCCAACGGTATTCCGGCATTTATTGCAAAACATGGCAAGAAGTTAAAGTTTGTGCCGGGCAAGAATCCATGTTTTGTATACCGCTATAAGAAGATTGGCATGGTAGAAAAAGATGAAGAACAATTGCTTGTACTTACGGAGCAGTTGTTAGAAGATATGAAGGAGACAATGACATGAAACCGGGAATAATTTTTGATATGGACGGTACTTTGTGGGATTCCTCCGAAGGAGTTGCAATCTCATGGACGGAGATTGTAAACAAGGAATATGACAAAGACCGCGTAATTACCGCGGAAGATATCCAGGGCGTAATGGGACGTACAATGGATAAGATTGCGGACGCTCTTTTTCCAGAACTTTCCAAGGAAGAGAGAATGGCGCTGCTTAGAAAATGCTGTGATTATGAGAATGAGTATTTAAAAGAGCATGGGGGCATACTTTTTGAAGGTTTAGAGGATACTTTTGGTAAGCTACAAAAGAATTATGATTTATTCATTGTAAGTAATTGCCAGGCAGGTTATATTGAGGCCTTTTTGGACCATTACGGATTCTGGCATTATTTTAAAGATATTGAATGCTATGGCAACAATGATCTGCCAAAGAACGAGAATATCAGAAAAATTGTAGAACGTAACGGACTTGAAAAAGCGGTATATGTCGGTGATATCCAGGGGGATTATGATGCGACTATGGCAGCAGGTCTTCCGTTTATTCATGCGGCATATGGTTTTGGAACAATTGCGCAGGAAACGGCAAAAGTATATTCGTTTGCAGAACTTGTAAAGGTAGTGCCGGAAGTATTGGGAGAGTAGTATGCTTTGTGTACGAAAAGAATTAGAGTCAATTGCGGAGGTTGATTATAAAGAGTTTTCCGCGTCTCTGATACCGGGTGTCACCAATATGCTTGGAATCCGAATCCCAATACTCCGTGAGATGGCCAAAAAACTGGCAAAAGAAGATTGGAAAGGCTGCATGGAGTGGGAAGACACCCTGTATTTTGAAGAAACCATGTTGCAGGGGCTTGCACTTGGCTATGCGAAAGCGCCGATAGAAGAGATTTTGGAATATACAAAAAAGTTTATTCCCAAGATTGATAATTGGTCGGTGAACGATTCTTTTTGCAGTAATTTTAAGATTGCAAAAAAAGAGCCGAAGAAAGTCTGGGATTTCCTAATGACTTATAAGGACAGCAAAAAGGAATACGAACTCCGTGTAGTGGCGGTTATGCTGCTGTTCCACTTTTTGCGGGATGAATATATTGATGATGTGCTAAAGGTTCTTTCGGAATTGGAGATTGCAGGTTACTACACTTCTATGGCTGTTGCTTGGGCATATGCAACTGCGTGGGCCAAATATCCGGACAAGACCAAGACCTACCTGATAGAACATCCGATAGATGCAGAGACATATCGCAGGACATTGAGGAAGTGCTTGGAATCGTATCGGATATCGGACGAAGATAAGAAGTGGATTCGGGAAAAGGGATTGCCTAATTTTCAAAAAAGAGAAAACAGCTAAATCATGAAAATCAAGAGGAATAAATTATGAATTTGTTATCAGTAAGAGAGATTTTTCGTAACAAAGAACAGTATTTGGACAAAGAAATCGAAATCGGCGGATGGGTGCGAAGCATCCGTGACAGTAAAACATTCGGTTTTATTGTATTGAATGATGGTACATTTTTTGAACCGATTCAGGTTGTATATAATGACAGTATGGACAACTTTGCCGAAGTGAGCAAATTAAATGTAGGTGCAGCGCTTATCGTAAAGGGAACATTGGTAGCGACCCCACAGGCAAAACAGCCATTTGAAATTCAGGCAAAGGAAGTGTTTGTGGAAGGGCAGTCCACACCGGATTATCCGCTTCAGAAAAAAAGACATACCTTAGAATATTTGCGTACAATTACACATTTGCGTGCCAGAACCAATACATTCCAGGCGGTATTCCGTGTACGTTCATTGTGCGCGTATGCGATTCATAAATTCTTTCAGGAAAGAGATTTTGTATATGTGCATACACCATTAATCACGGGAAGTGACTGTGAAGGTGCCGGAGAGATGTTCCAGGTAACAACCATGGATCTTGCCAACATACCGATGACAGAAGACGGCAAGGTGGATTTTTCGCAGGACTTTTTTAATAAGCCTACCAACCTTACCGTAAGCGGACAGTTAAACGGTGAGACCTATGCAATGGCATTCCGTAATATTTACACATTCGGTCCGACATTCCGTGCCGAGAACTCTAATACGACACGTCATGCGGCAGAGTTTTGGATGATTGAGCCGGAAATTGCATTTGCGGATTTGGAAGACGATATGATTTTGGCCGAGAGCATGATTAAATATATTATCCGTTATGTACTTGAGAATGCGCCGGAAGAAATGGCATTCTTTAATAGTTTCATTGATAAGGGATTAATCGAGCGTCTTAACAATGTGGTAAATTCCGAGTTTGGACATGTTACCTATACGGAAGCAATCGAAATTTTGGAAAAGAACAATGACAACTTTGAATATAAAGTATCTTGGGGATGTGATTTACAGACCGAACATGAGAGATATCTGACAGAAGAAGTGTTCAAGCGCCCGGTGTTTGTAACTGATTATCCGAAGGAAATCAAAGCATTCTATATGAAGCTTAATGAAGACGGTAAGACAGTAGCCGCTATGGACTGTCTTGTACCGGGAATCGGAGAGATTATCGGCGGCAGCCAGCGTGAAGATGATTATGAGAAATTGTCCGCACGCATGAAAGAACTTGGTTTGAATGAAGAAGATTATGATTTCTACCTCGATCTTCGTAAATATGGTTCTGCAAGACACGCCGGATTCGGACTCGGATTTGAGCGCTGCGTCATGTATTTAACAGGTATGGGTAATATCCGTGACGTGATTCCGTTCCCGAGAACCGTGAATAACTGTGAACTATAGAAAGAATAGGAAAGAGAACTGGCCTTGTGAGTGCATGAATACCTACTAATTTTGGCGAGTGGTAAGATGGGTAGGTAAAAATAGTTTAGATGAGAGAAGTATGCCTACTAAATGTGATTGGTTGAATGTTTAGTAGGCATAAAAAAAGCGAAAAAAAGATGCTTACCTACCGAAAATCAAAAAGTGGAAATATAGTAGGTATTAAAACGAGCAAATTTTGAAGTGGGCAGATAAATATACCTATTGAATGGATGAATAAAGTAAGTTAGTAGGTAATGAAAGTCGTAGATTAGTGATATGGGGCGTAAAAAGTGCATTTTTATGTAAACAAGTGCCTACTACACTATCTATGTAGTATGATTTGGTAGGTAAAAATGATTTACATAACTTAAAATAAAGGTGTTCAAGGGATATTTATGGCTTGTAACCTGCCAGTTGCAACCGACGGTTGACAAATTTCCAAGCGCACTTGGTAGTTGTCAACTGCTGAAAATGCTATATTTTCGGTGTCGAAGCAAGAATAGATTCAACTTGCAAGAAGTGAGAGAAAATTTGCAATAAAATTTCTTTTCACTTTATAAGATCTGAGTGCACACAGATTACAACAGAAAATATAATAATAGTAAGAGGAGAATGCAAAATGATACTAGCAGACAAAATAATGAGTTTAAGAAAAAAATGCGGATGGTCACAGGAAGAATTGGCAGACCAGTTGGGAATATCAAGACAGTCGGTTTCGAAATGGGAATCGGGTATGTCCATTCCTGATTTAGAGAAAATTGTAAAAATGAGTGCCTTATTCGGTGTAAGCACGGATTACTTATTAAAAGATGAAATAGAAGAAACACTTCCTTCCGAGACATATGATACAGACAGTGCAGAAGCACGTCCGGTATCATTAGAAGAAGCAAATGCCTATATGGATTTGGTAAAAGAAACAGCACCTAAATTTGCAGTAGCAATTCCTACATTAGTGCTTTGTCCCATTCCTATGTTACTCTTAGGCGCTTTTGCTGAGATGCATCCTGAAAAATATTCGGAAGATGTTTTTGGAGGAATCGGTCTTGCCATTCTGCTTATTATTGTACTTATTGCAGTTGTTCCGATTATATTAAGCAGCATGAGACTTTCCAAATATGAGTATCTGGAAAAGGAAGAAATCAGTTTATTGTACGGTGTAAAAGGTATTGTTGAAAAGAGAAAAGAAGAATACGAAGAAACATACCGTCAGGGTATTGTAATCGGAGTGGTTCTTTGTATTGCGGGCGTGATTCCGCTTGTTCTGGCTGGAGTTCTTGGCGCCAATGATTTTGTGGCAGCAATTTTTGTATGTGTTTTATTATGTTTGATTGCTCTTGCAGTGCACTTCTTTGTAGGACGCGGTCTTGTACGCGAATCTTTCACAAAACTTCTTCAGGAAGGTGATTATACAGCGGATATGAAGAAGGGCGGAAAAGTTGTCGAGAAAATTGCCGGTGTTTACTGGTGCCTGGTTACAGCAGGATATCTTGCATGGAGTTTCCTTGGAAATGCATGGGGAATCAGCTGGGTTGTATGGCCGGTAGCCGGTGTGCTCTTTGGCGCGATTGCATGTGCAGCACGTTTGATGAAAAAGAATTAGATGGAATCTATAGGAAGGTGATGGCATAGGCTGTCACCTTTTTTTATTTTTTGGGTTACCTATTGACATGGTAGGTAAATGGGTGTATAGTCATACCAACATACAAGATTGGTGGGTAATTATATGACATACTATTTTGAATTATTAGTAAGACATAATTTCCGATTCGGACGAATGTGTGCAAGAGATTATTGTAGCAGGAGGAACATACACATTTAAAACCGAAAGGATGGAATAAAATATGAGTAATAATTTAAGATT
>JAGATU010000051.1 GCA_017621115.1 Lachnospiraceae bacterium | reverse complement strand
TGTAAATCGTCTGGTCAGCACTTCTTTCATGCAAGCGTAATCATCGGGACCGCTAACCGTTTTCATTTTAAATTTACGATAGTCACTTCTTTTTGGCTTTCCATTTTCAAATACAACCATGGAACCGACATTGGCAAATCCGCTGGTATTGGAAATATCAAATGCCTCAACACGGGAAATATTCTCCAGTCCAAGCCACGATGCCACTTCTTTCATAGCACCTATGGTTCTTCCTTCTTCCCGCTTAATCCGGTCCTTATCCTGTTGCAAAATAAGTTCTGCATTCTTTGCCGCCAATTCCACCAATTTTTCCTTACTGCCTTTTTTCGGTGTGCGGATATACATTCTCTGGTTACGTTTACCGGTAAGCCACTCCTCGATTACTTCCCTGTCCGCTATCTCTTCCTGTATCATAATTTCGCGCGGAATAAAAGGAGTTCCCGCATAAAATTGCTTGATAAAAGAAGATACGATATCATTCTTCTCTTCTCTTGCCGCGCATCGCATGTAAAAATGTTCGCGCCCGATAAGACGGCCATCACGAACAAAAAAGACCTGGATAACCGCATCGTCATCCTGTGTTGCCACAGCAATAATATCCTTATCCTCACCTTCAGAATCCGTCATCTTCTGTTTCTGCGCCACCTGTTTGACACTGGCATGTAAATCACGGTATTTGGCAGCTTCCTCAAATTCCATATTCCCGGCTGCCGTTTTCATCTTCTCTTCTAAGTCTTTTAAAATAATATTGTAATTTCCGTTCAGGAATTCCAACGCATCATTAACCCGTTTCCCATATTCCTCTTTGGAAATATATCCCTGACACGGTGCCAGACACTGATGGATATGATAATTCAGACAGGGTCTGTCATTGCCCATATCCCTTGGCAGAACCCTGTTACAGGTTCTCAACTGATACAAACGGTTGATGAGCTCTATCGTATCCTTTACCGCACCCGCACTGGTATACGGTCCAAAATACTTCGCCTTATCTTTTTTCATCTCTCTCGAAAAAAGAATCCTCGGATACTCCTCCGCTACCGTTACCTTAATATACGGATAAGTCTTGTCATCCACGAGCATTGTATTATATTTGGGTCTGTGTTCTTTAATCAGATTATTCTCCAAAACAAGTGCTTCCAGTTCGGAGTCCGTCACAATATATTCAAAATGATGAATCAGGGCGACCATCTTATCAATCCATGGACCACGTCCGATATTGGCACGAAAATAAGAGCGGAGACGATTCCTGAGATTTATTGCTTTTCCAACATATAAAATCCCATCATTTTTATCCCGCATGATGTACACACCCGGTTTCAAGGGTACTTTTTTTAATTCGTCTTGTATTAAAAAATTTTCTTCCATGTCTTCATTATACAAAAAATCCCGCGGAATGAATATATCCGCGGGAACTTTTTATTCTTCAGTTATCTCATCATTTTTATTTTCTTCGGAAACTTCTACGGCTGTCTCCTCCGTATTCTCAGAAATCTCCTCCGGAGTTTCTTCCTCCGGTTCCGGAATACCCTTTAACTCTCGGAATATCTTCATGAATTCCTTACCTGTAATGGTTTCTTTTTCAATCAGGAATTCTGCAATTTTATCCATAACATCGCGGTTTTCGGAAAGAAGACTCTTTGCGGCTTCGTAACTTTCGGCGAGCATCTTCATAACTTCTTCATCAATCGCTGCTGCTGTCTCATCCGCACAATTCAAGGAAGCCTGACCGCTTAAATATTTACTCTCAACGGTAGCAAGACCGATAAGTCCGAACTTTTTGCTCATACCGTACTGGGTCACCATCGCTCTCGCAATATTGGTAGCCTTCTCGATATCGTTGGAAGCACCGGTTGTTACCGTCTCAAATACGAGTTCTTCCGCCGCACGTCCGCCAAGAAGTCCAACCAGCATATCGCGAAGCTCAGCTTCGGTATTCAAATACTTTTCTTCTTCCGGCACCTGCATAACATATCCAAGCGCACCCATGGTTCTCGGCACAATAGTAATCTTTTGTACCGGTTCGGAATTCTTCTGTAATGCCGCAATCAAAGCATGCCCTACTTCGTGATAGGAAACAATCTTACGTTCTTCCTTGCTCATGATACGGTCTTTCTTTTCTTTACCGACAAGAACCTGCTCAACCGCATCAAATAAGTCCTTCTGATTCACATATTCACGCTTTTCTTTAACCGCATTAATAGCCGCTTCGTTAATCATATTAGCAAGATCGGAACCAACCGCACCACTGGTCGCCAATGCAATTGCGTCAAAATCAACGGTTTCATCCATCTTAACATCCTTGGCATGAACCTTCAAAATATCAACACGACCTTTTAAATCCGGCTTATCCACGATGATTCTTCTGTCAAAACGGCCCGGTCGAAGCAAGGCTTTATCCAAAATCTCAGGTCTGTTGGTTGCGCCAAGTACCAAAATACCTTTGGCAGAATCGAAACCGTCCATTTCGGAAAGCAACTGGTTTAATGTCTGCTCACGTTCTTCATTACCACCGCCATACTTGGAATCACGGCTTCTACCAATAGCATCAATCTCATCAATAAAAATAATACATGGTGCATGTTTGGTTGCTTCTTTAAATAAATCCCTTACTCTGGAAGCACCGACACCAACATATAATTCAATAAAATCCGAACCCGTCAAAGAGAAAAACGGCACTTTCGCTTCACCGGCCACTGCTTTTGCAAGCAATGTCTTACCGGTTCCCGGAGGGCCTACAAGCAAGGCTCCCTTCGGTAATTTAGCACCAATCTGGACATATTTACCCGGATTGTGTAAGAAATCCACAATTTCCTGTAAAGACTCTTTTGCTTCTTCCTCTCCTGCTACATCTTTAAATGTAACACCGGTTTCTTTTTGTACGTATACTTTGGCATTGCTCTTGCCAACACCCATCATTCCGCCGCCGGAACCCATTTTCCGGAACAGAAATCCCAATAGGAACCAAAGCAGAAGAATCGGCAAAATATAGGACAGGATAAAAGACATTAAAAATCCTGAATTATCCGGTATCTCCGGATTAATTTCCACACCTGCCGCCAAAAGTCTTTCACTTAATGCATCATCACTTTCCGCGCGTCCCGTGTAATACGTAATAACAGGCTCCTCGTATATCATCTGGAACGGATTCTGTGGTTTTTCTGCTTTCTCCTCCTCTACCGGATAAATCTCCACACGATCCGATGTAATATATACACTTCCGACCTCACCTGCTTCAAGCATACTTACAAATTCATTATACGGAATCTCCTTTGTGGTTGCCGCATCAAATGATTTCATAAAATAACTCATGCAAAGTAGGGTAATTAATGTCGCAATTAATAAAAACAGAAGATTCTGCTTCCTTGGTGTATTATTCCCGGGACCGCCCTGGCCATTGTTACCGCCACCGGGACGCTGTCCCGGTCCACCCGGTCGTTGCCCCGGTCCGTTTGGTCTTTCATAATGATTTGAATTATTATCCATTTAATAACTAACCTTTCTTATCGCTTATGGTACACCTTATTCTCAGTTTCGTACTTTGCCTCGCTTGTCAGATGTATTCCCAAGCGTTTGAATACCTGCTCATCCACAGAAGAGAGCAATACGGAAGAATGCGCTTCCAAACCTTTTAACTTCGGAATCTGTACCATTGCAAGTTCTGCATTGGAATCCGATGCCGCAGACGCAGACAGTGCAATCAGAATCTCATCCGTATGAAGTCTCGGATTGCGGCTTCCCAAATAATCCGTCTTCAAACGTTGAATCGGCTCAATCGCATTCGGACTCACCAAATGAAGGTCGTGCTCAATGCCGCCCAATACTTTAAGAGTATTTAATAATACTGCCGATGCCGCTCCGAGCAAATCAGAGGTCTTACCGGTTACGATTGTTCCATCATCAAGTTGAATTGCCATCGCCGGATGTCCGGTAGACTCTTCACGCTTTAATGCCGCATTTACCACAGCACGGTTCTCCACACTCAGTCCCGCCTGCTTCATAATCAATTCTAATTTAAACAGGGTCTCTTTACTTCCCACTCCACGCTTACAGTCACATAATCCCTGATAGTATCTGCGGATAATCTCCTGGTTGGACGCTTCCCTGCAGACTTCATCATCCACAATGCAATTACCAACCATATTTACACCCATATCCGTAGGTGATTTATATGGGCTTTCTCCCAGAATCTGATCAAACATCGCATTCAAAACCGGGAAAATCTCAACATCACGGTTATAATTAACCGTAGTCTCCCCATACGCTTCCAAATGGAACGGGTCAATCATATTTACATCATTTAAATCCGCCGTGGCTGCCTCATAAGCCACATTAACCGGATGTTTCAAAGGTAAATTCCAAATCGGGAATGTCTCAAACTTAGCATATCCCGCTTTGATTCCTCTTTTATGCTCATGATAAAGTTGGGACAGACAGGTCGCCATCTTTCCGCTTCCCGGCCCCGGTGCCGTAATAACAACAAGCGGTCTTGTCGTCTCAATGTAATCGTTTTTACCATATCCTTCATCACTTACGATGGTATTGATATCGCTCGGATAACCCGGAATCTTGTAATGACGGTATGCGCGGATTCCAAGTTCTGTCAAACGCTTGCTAAACTGGTCTGCCGCCACCTGACCCGCATACTTGGTAATACATACACTGCCTACAAACAAACCGATATTACGAAATGCATCAATCAGTCTAAGTACATCCAGATCATAGGTGATACCAAGGTCTCCACGGATTTTGTTGGACTCAATATCCTCTGCACTAATAACAAAGACAATCTCCGCCTGTTCTTTAAGTTCTAATAACATCTTAAGTTTGGAGTCCGGCATAAATCCCGGAAGAACTCTCGACGCGTGGAAATCATCAAAAAGTTTGCCTCCAAATTCCAAATACAATTTGTTATCAAACTTCTTAATTCTCTCCAGAATATGTTCTGACTGCATTTTCAAATATTTGTCGTTATCAAATCCGATTCTCATATCCACCTCAGTGCGTACTTCTTTGAGTTATTACTAACATTTTTCTATTTTAGTATAAAATCCGGGAAAATGGAATAACCAAACCCTTTTTTTATAATTTTATAATATTTATAAAGAAAGTTCTTCCAAAGAACCGAATGTATAGCCCATATCCGTCCATTTTTGGAGCAATTCCGGCAGAATCTCACTATTGGTTTTGGACGTGGAATGCAGCAAAACAATAGCACCCGGATGAATTCGCGGCAAAAGTTTTCCAAATGCCTCATCCTTTGTCGGTTGGTCATCATCATACCAGTCAACATATGCCAGACTCCAAAAAACAGTTTTGTACCCCATCTCCTTAGCCATTTGCAGAGTTTTCACACTATACTTTCCCTGTGGCGGACGATACGCCATTCCGCTGCACTGCCCCGTAATCTCTGTTAGTTTATCCTCAAAAGAAGTTAACTCTGTTTTGAATTCCTCTTCACTTAATGAAGCCATATCCTTGTGATGGTACGTATGATTTCCAATCACATGTCCTTCCTCTACCATTCTCTTTACCAATTCCGGTTCTTTCTCCAAATAATTTCCAACCAGGAAGAAAGTCGCCTTCACATCTGCTTCTTTAAGTGCATCCAAAATTGCCGGCATATACCCACTTTCATAACCGCAATCAAAAGTCAGATAAATCTTTTTCTCATTTTCATCTCCAATATAATACGCTTCGTATTGTTTCAATTCTTCAGCCGTCTGATTGGCTGTAGGCGCTTTTCCCTCTTCGCCAAATCCAAGCCCCCAATTCTCAGACGAAAGTGCTTTTGCACTACTAACCTGATGCACCTCATATCCCTTTGCCAGGGTAATTCCCAAAAGCCCCAGCGTCAATACACTGACAAATACACGTAATGGTGATTTTTTCATAAAAAAACTCCAACATACTATTGTTATAGTATATTGGAGTCTTAAGCAATTCATACATTAAAATTGTATGCCTTCTGCGGTTTATTCGCAAGAATATGGCATAAGTGCAACGTGTCTTGCTCTCTTGATAGCTGTTGTAAGAGCTCTCTGATGTAAAGCACAGTTACCTGTAATTCTTCTAGGAAGAATTTTGCCTCTTTCAGACACGTATCTCTTTAATTTTGCTGTATCCTTGTAATCGATTACATTATCTTTACCACAGAATACACAAACTTTTTTTCTTCTACGCATTCCGCCACCGACTCTTTTTCTAGCCGGTCCTTCAGCTTTGTTTGTTTTATCAAAAGCCATGTTACTGCCTCCTATCTTATTCTAACAACTAGTTAAACGGTAACTCTTCATCGATTCCGTCAGGAATGTTCATGAAGCCATCACCTGCTGATGCAGGAGCGGGTCTGCTTGCAGCGCCGGCATAACCCCCGTCAGAACCTGCACTGTTCTTACTCTCTGCAAACTCGATATCCTCTGCAATAATGTCTGTAGTATACACTTTAACACCATCTTTGTTGGTGTAACTTCCGGTCTGAATACGTCCGGAAAGTGCAACCTTTGTACCTTTGTGTAAATACTTCTCCGCAAACTCACCCAATCTTCCGAATGCAACAATATTGATAAAATCAGCTGTCTGACCGTCAGCATTGTTCTGACGTCTTCTGTCCACTGCAAGTGAAAATCTGGCAATCGCCATAGCATTCTCACCCTGTGCATAACGTACTTCCGGGTCTCTTGTTAAACGGCCCATAAGAATAACTTTGTTCATCTAATACCTTCTTTCTATGCCTCGTCCTGTCTAACGCATAAAAATCTGATAACGTTGTCCATGATACGAACTCTGTTTTCGATCTCGGCTGGAGCTGTAGCTTCTGCTTCGAACTGAATGAAATAGTAGAATGCTTCTTTCATCTTCTGAACTTCGTAAGCTAATCTCTTCTTACCCCATTCATCAACGTTTGTAACATTACCACCGAATCTTTCGA
>JAGATU010000050.1 GCA_017621115.1 Lachnospiraceae bacterium | reverse complement strand
TTAGGAACAAGCCAGCCTGCAACAGAAGTTATGGTTGAAACATTCAAGGGTACAGAGTACGACACAGGATTTGACCAGAACTTACTTGCAGAAATCGCTGATTACTTCAGACCATACAGAGATGAGTGCTTAGCAAGCGGATTACTTAATCCAAAGGTTATGGGTGTTGATATTAAGACATTATTATATCAGGTACCGGGCGGAATGCTTTCTAACATGGTTAGCCAGTTAAAAGAGCAGAACGCAGAAGACAGATACTATGATGTATTAAAGGAAATCCCTGCAGTTCGTAAAGACCTTGGTGAGCCACCACTTGTTACTCCTTCCTCACAGATCGTTGGTACACAGGCTGTATTCAACGTACTTATGGGTGAAAGATACAAAATGGCTACAAAGGAAACGAAGGCTGTTCTTCGTGGTGAATATGGCCAGACAGTTAAGCCAATGAGTCAGGAAGTTATTGACAAGGTTATTCCGGGTGAAGAAAGAATTACATGTCGTCCGGCTGATTTAATTGCTAATGAAATGGATAAATTAGAAGCAGAAATGAAAGAATGGAAGCAGCAGGATGAAGACGTATTATCCTACGCTTTATTCCCACAGGTTGCTACTGATTTCTTCAAATATCGTCAGGCTCAGCAGGAAAAAGTTGATATGACTCAGGCTGATACAAAGAACGGAGCATATCCTGTATAATTAACTATAGATAAGTTAATAAATGAGTAGGTAAAATCCCTTGGAGAAGAAATTCTCTGAGGGATTTTTTATACCCCTTTCAAGGATAAATGTTTGACTATAAAGATGTTTGGTTATCCGGATATTTGAACTTCAAAATAAATAATGCTTTATATGATTGTTTTCCTACCGTTAAAATAGACAAATTATCAACCGGACAATTGTGCAAAAAGTAGGTGTGTCGTTTAACCAAAAATGACTTGAAAAAAAGGGGTTGAAATATAGGAAGTGTTTTGTATATATTTAAGAACAAAGGCGTATGACGGTTTTATTTCGAGGGGAGCGAAATAGCAGCCATAGTGGAATAGCCGGTAGTTTATCAGGGGGTCTTACCAAAATATAAAATGTAGGGAGAGGAAAAATGAAAAAAAGAACAAAACGGTTACTGGCAGGTATGCTGGCGGCGGTATTTATGTTATCGAGTGTCTCGTTTGGCACGATAACGGTTCATGCCGAAGAAGCAACATCTACCAAAACACAAACAGAAACGTCTACGTCAGAGACACCAATCGAGACGACAGGCGGACAGACAAATGGTGAAACGATTAATCAAGAAGTAACACCAACAACAGATTTGAATCAGTCTTCAAATCTGCAGACTACTCAAGAAACAACTCAGACATCAGTTCAACAATCAAGTGAAACGATAAACCAGACGTCGACTCAAACGACGGATCAAAGTACATCTCAGACAGTTAGTTCCAATGAAGTACAAGAGAATATAAAACAGACACAGCCGGCAGTAACAAATACTGTTGATACTTCTGTTGCGTCTACAACTGCATCCGGTGAGGGTACAACATATTCATTTGATTCTTTAACAGTAGAATCCGGTGGACCTTCAATTGGAGAGACAGTGGATGGAGTTACGGACATTACCTTTAGTGGTAACTATGCATCTGTGTTTGTAAAGGTTCCTTCTGAATTAGCGGGATTAGCAATTGAAAAGATTACATTTAATGTAACATCTGGTAATGCAGATTGGTTTGCATTCAAAACATATACAGCAGAAACATATGCAGATAAATGGGCTTCACAGACAGATATTATGTATCGTAATGCTGTAGTGATTCCAAAAGAAGATACAAATGCGGAATTAACATATTTGGCTATTATGTCATGTTATCCGGAAGAATTATCGGAAGAAGAAGCTCCGGAATCTGTAACAATGTCCATTTCCGGAATCAGCTTTAAATGCGGAGAAGCGAAAGAACCTTCCCAGGAACAGGATCCGGACGCGGGAGAAAATGCTGACGGAACATATACATTGGCGCAGTTGGGTGTTGCAAGCACGAGCGATATAACAGTAAGTGAAGCAGAAAATGGAGACACAAAGTTAACATTTGCGGGAAACTGGAAAACTCTTTTCATGGCAGTACCGGCTGAATTGAGCGGATTAGCAATTGATAAGATTACATTTAATGTAACATCGGATAATGCCGGTTCTTTTGGATATAAGACATTTACCGAGGAACAGTATAATACTGATCCATGGAATGCGCAGACAGATGTATCATATGGCAATACTACTTTGGTGCCTGCAGGAGATACAAAGGCGGATTTAATGTATATAGCAATTACTTCTAATTTCTCATCTGATCCAAGCGATGAAGTGATTGAAATGACAATTTCCGGAATTACATTTGAGACCAGTGAAGCGGTTGATGACGGAAATGTAGAAAGAGTAGAAGTTATCTATAACTTTAAAGATCTGGAAAATGTGAATTCATACGGTGTTACTTTAACTGTAGGTGATGGCGGTGAATTAAAAGCAGAATATAACGGACAGTATCAGGAAACATTCTATAAGTTACCGGATGCAATCGACCCTGCTAAAGTAAAGAAAGTCGATTTATTACTTACGGACGGAAGCGGAGTTACAATTAAATTGTATCCGACTGCAACCGGTTCCGGAGAAGCTCAGGTAAATTATACAAACAGTATTTCTCCATCAGGTGAATTTTTGTCCTTTGGTATTATGAATTTGGGTGATGGCGGAAATACAATTAGAGTTAGCGGAGTTAAATTTACGGTTGCTGATTCTATTGATAATTTAGAAATTAATAAGACTTATACATTCAATGAATTGAAAGAAAGTAAAAACGGTGGAGTGGCAAAGAGTGTTGATGGCTCAACAGGTGCATTAACATTAGGATTTACTTCCAATTATCAGGAAGTATTCTTTGAAATTCCAAAAGAGATTGATACTTCTAAGGTACATAAGGTTACATTTAATACTGCTTCAGAGAATGCAGGAGTGACTGCATATAAGTTCTATACAGAAGATGGATTCGCAGGCGATTGGCCAAGCACAGGTAAAGTGTCTTACGGTAAGCCTGTAGTAGTAGAAAATTCGGATAATTTGGATGAATTTGATGCTACAAGATATTTTGGTCTTATGTCATGCAGACCGGGTGATGCTATTTGGGAAGACTTCGATATTACTTTTGACAGTGTAACATTCCACACAACAGGTTGGGGATATACAGAAGAAGCCGAAGAAGACGACGAAGAAGTATTCTATGGTGACAATATTATTAAGAATCCTTATTTTGCAGAAGAAGACCTTTCCGTATGGGGAATGGGTACTTCAAAATCTGTAATTAAGGCAGAAACAGCAGAAACAGCAATTTTTGATGATATTAACACATACGGTGTGATTGACAGAGATGCTTCCTGGTTAGAAGGAACTACTGATGCAAGACATGAGTTCTTTGCACAGGATATCACAGCAGCTATTGAAGCAGGTGGTGATTTAAACAGAAGTCCTGAATATAAGGTTGAATTCTGGGCGAAGTTATCTGATGATTATGCAGGAGCACCGGACGACCAGAGAGTTGTTGAATTTGCTCCGTACATCGTAACAGAGCAGGATGGTGCTGTTTATCTCGGAGCAAGCTATTCAAGCCAGCTTAGCGGTAATTTAAGCCAGACATTAACAGTTGGTGAATGGACTAAATTCTCCGGAACATTTAAGGTAAGTCACCAGGGAACAATTCAGCAGGTTGTTATCCGTGTTGTTGAACAGGGAACCTTATATGGCGATATTTCTGCCGGTGCTGAATGTGTAAAGGGTGATTATTATATTACCGGCGTATCCATGACAGAAATGTTCAAGCCGGAAACGACAATTGAATCAGATATTCCAAACTGGAAAGATGCAATTACAGGAGCATTCGGTGATGATGCAATTGCAGGAACATGTCTTGGAAGCGGAACCATTACATATGATTACTTACAGGAACTTGCAAAGAAACATTTCAATGCAATTACGTTTGAAAATGAAATGAAACCGGACATCACATTAGGACAGAATCCTACATTTGATGAAAACGGTGAGTTGACCTATAACTTTAATGTGGCTGACCGTATGTTGGCTCAGATTAAAGAATGGAACGATGCAGATCCTGACGATAATATTAACTTCAGAATCAGAGGTCATGTATTAGTATGGCACTCACAGACACCGGAATGGTTTTTCCATGAAGATTATGATGCAAACAAGCCTTATGTTACGCCGGAAGTGATGAATGCACGTATGGAACATTATATCGCGGCAGTATTTAATCATTATGAAGAAGCCGGATATTCTAATATGTTCTATGGTTGGGACGTTGTAAACGAAGCTATGAGTGATTCGACAGGTAAGCCGCGTATGGCATCTGAGAATTCAAGTTGGGCAGCTGTTTACGGTGACAAGAGTAACGAATATATTATCAATGCATTCCGTTATGCAAACAAATATGCACCGGATCATATTGAATTATATTACAATGATTACAATGACAGTAATGAACCAAAAGCCAGCGGTATTGCTGAATTGGTAGCAGAGATTACCGCTCATGAGAATGATGCTGAATATCCGACCAGAATTGACGGTGTTGGTATGCAGGCTCATCATAACTTTGCGGATCCTACAGTAGGGCAGATTAAGTCAGCTATTAACAAATACCTTGATGCTTTGGGAGAAGGCGGCACTGTTCAGATGACAGAACTCGATGTTAAGAGAAGCAGTACCTATGACGGAAGTGCAGCATCCCTTAAGACAGAACATGACAAGCAGGCATGGAGATTTAAAGAAATCTTTGATGCATACAGAGATATTGAAGCAGAAAAACCGGGCGCTGTAGGTGGTATCACTATGTGGGGTATCACAGATGAGACTTCATGGTTACAGAGCCAGGGTACTGTAGGTGGTGGTTCTACAGGTGGAACTCATGCTCCGTTGTTGTTCTATATTGACAATTATGTAGCAACAGCAAAACCTGCATTCTATGCATTCTTTGATGAACATGTAAGTAATCTTGCTCCAATGATTCAGAGTGTAACAGTTATGCAGCAGATGGAAGAAGGTAACTTCGACATCGCAAAATCTTATGCTATCGCTAATACAGCTACATTTGCTCCAATGTGGACAGATGACGGCCTGGTAGTAAAAGTAAATGTAACAGATGCTACAAATGATGGTGCAGCTGATAATGTGACAGTATACATTGACGAATCCGGAAGTAAGTCTGAAGGTGAATATGCAGTAGCTACAGTAGCACGTAATGCAGAAGGTGTAACATCTACAGACAGCGGATATGAAGCAGTTATTACCATTCCAATGACAGCAGGTTCTGCAAAGACATTCAGTATGGATATTGCTGTTGATAATAATGGTGATGTATCCGTATTCAATGATAAGAAGGGTACACATACAACATCAAGTCAGTATTACGCAGAAGCGATTATGAAGCCATATGCTGTAATAGCAACCGGAACTGTAACTGTCGATGCAGAATACGATGAAGCATGGGATAATGCAAAAGAGATTCCGTTAACAATTGTTCAGGGCGCAGAAGCAAGTGCAACCGTAAAAACTCTTTGGGATACAGAATATCTCTATGTTTATGCAGATATCAAAGATGCTGCTTTAGATGCAACAAGTTCTCAGGTACATGAGAAAGATTCATTGGAAGTATTTATCGATGAAAATAATGCGAAAGCAGACAGCTATGAAGCAGATGATAAGCAGTACAGAGTAAACTATTTGAATGAACAGACATTTAACGGTGAAAAATGTGTAGCTGAAAACATTGTATCTGCAGTAAAAGAAGTAGAAGGCGGATATATTGTAGAAGCAGCATACAAGTGGACAGATATTACTCCGGCAAACGGTATGGAAATCGGTATGGAATTCCAGATTAACGATGCTAAGGATGGAGCACGTATCGGTACAGCAAGCTGGTATGATACATCAGGAAACGGATGGTCATCTCCAAGCGTATTCGGTACAGTATTATTATCAGACGGTTCTGATGATAATGAAGAGCCGGTAGTACCGGATGAACCTGAAAAGCCGGGCAAACCTGAAAAACCGAACAAGCCTGAAAAGCCAAACAAGCCGGAAAAACCTGGTAAGCCGGACAAAGATGATAAGCCGGGCAAACCTGAAAAACCGGCAAAACCGGAGACTCCAAATAAACCTGTAACACCGGGACAGGTAAACAAACCTACTCCTGGTACACCTGCAACGCCGGAAAAACCTGTAAAACCAGAAAAAGCAGAAAAACCGGCTAAGCCTGCAGCTAAGGAAACGGTAAAGGTGGAAGAAGATGCTGTACCATTATCGGATGCCGAAAGTGTTATAGCTAATGAGGAAGAAGTATATGACGAGGTGGTAACAAGTAACATCGTTGATGAAGAAGTTCCGTTAGCAATTAACAATAACAAACCGAAAATGGCGTTATTTATGGGCGTGTCAGCAGCTGTATTGGCATGCGGTGCCGGATGTGGTATTTTCATAGTCCGGAAAAGAAAAGGTATTTAAATACTTTGATAAAATGTAATAAGAAGAGGAACCTTTGAAGGTTCCTCTTTTTACTTTAAAATAACACCTGTTTGCTTATTTAAATAACTTGTGTTAAAATATTTGAAAATATGAATGAAACCAGTAACCCGGCAACTATTCCAAAGAGAACGAGGTAAATCACATGGCCAGAAAAATACAAATTACACAGGACTTTATCGTAAATACGGCATTTCAGTTAGCCAGAAAAGAAGGCATTGAGAATGTTACAGCCAGAAAATTGGCGGCAAAAGCAGAATGCTCCACACAGCCGATTTTCAGAATGTATGAGAATATGGATGAACTTTATAGTGACGTGTTTAACATGGCGGTATCATTTTTCTCATTTTATTATGAAAGATGCGAGAAGAATCATTCGGAGCCTTTTGTAAATCTTGGTTATGCCTATATCCGTTTCGCCAAAGAAGAAAAGGATTTGTTCCGTTTGCTGTTTTTACCGAACCGTTCCTATGGAAAGTCCATGTATGAGATTTTAAACGGCAGTAAGGGAATTGTTGTGGCAGAGATTGATAAGGCCCGCAAGGACGGATGCCGTAATACCGGCGATTTGTTTACGAAGATGTGGATATTTGTGCATGGTGCAGCCTGCATGGCAATTACCGGAGATTACGATTTGGACGATACGGAAACCATCAAGTTATTGGTGGATACTTATAAAGCATTCAAGTAAGGTAGAAGTGAAGAAGATGGATTTGGAAAAAGATGTAATACAGATAATAGACGAACGTTTTCCCAAGATGAGTAAGAGCCATAAGGCTATTGCGCGATTTATTAAGGAGGAATACGATCAGGCGGTTTTTATGACCGCGGCAAAAATCGGTGAAAAACTCTCGATTAGTGAGTCGACGGTTGTACGCTTTGCATCGGGACTCGGTTATGACGGTTACCCGGAATTCCAGAAGAAACTGGCGGAATGGGTTAAGAATAAACTGAATGTGGTACAGAAGGTTAATTCTAAATACGGAAAGAGTTCTCAGACAGAACTTTTGCACTCAGTCCTGACATCCGATATGGAGAAAATTTCGGATACATTACAGTCCATGGATCCGATTGCGTTTGAGGCGGCCGTAAATGTTATTCTGGAAGCCAAAACGATTTATATAGTTGGTATTCGCAGTTGTGAACCATTGGCGGAGTTCCTTTCCTTTTATTTGAATATGATCCGTGGGGATGTTGTTTTATTAAAGACAACCAGCGTCAGCGAAATGTTTGAACAGATGATCCGTATTGATGAAAAGGATGCGGTTATCGGTATCAGTTTCCCTCGTTATTCGATGCGAACTTTAAAGGCTATGGAATTTGCAACAGACCGCAACGCGAAGGTGATTTCGATTACGGATAATGTACATTCACCAATGTGCTTGTATTCCTCATGCAATCTGTTTGCAAGAAGTGATATGGTTTCGATTGTTGATTCGCTTGTGGCACCGCTCAGTGTTATCAATGCACTGGTGGTTGCACTTTGTTTGCGCGTACCGGACCAGGTTAAGCATAATCTGGAGATGCTGGAGCAGACTTGGAATAATTATCAGGTATATCTGAATGATGAAATTAATTTTATTGATGAAGAACCGATGCTTCATTATCCGTTAACCAAGGAAACAAAAAAAGAATATGAAGAATAAATGTATTGTAATCGGCGGCGGAGCCGCCGGTATGATGGCAGCACTTGCACTGGCAGATGGTACATGGCAGGTAGAGCTGCTTGAAAAGAACGAAAAACTCGGCAAAAAGATATATATTACCGGGAAAGGCCGTTGTAATGTGACCAACGACTGCGAAGCCGACACTTTTTTTGCTAATGTGGTATCCAATCCAAAGTTTTTATACAGTGCCTATTATACTTTTGATAATACGCAGATGATGCAGTTTTTGGAAGAAAACGGATGCCCTCTTAAGATAGAGCGCGGGAACCGTGTTTTTCCTGTTTCGGATCATTCATCCGATATTATCAGGACATTGCAGAATGCATTGCTTAAGAAAAATGTGAAAATATCACTGCATACGGAAGTAAAAAATCTTCTGATAGAAAACGGGCGTGTATGTGGAGTCGAATTAAGTGATGGGAAGAAAATTCCTGCCGATGCGGTGGTGGTTGCAACAGGAGGTGTTTCCTATTCTTCCACAGGTTCTACGGGGGATGGGTACCGTTTTGCAGAAGATTGCGGGCATAAGATTACAGAGGTAAAACCGGCGTTGGTTCCTTTTACTGTAAAAGAGAGTTGGCCTTTGTCGTTGCAGGGACTTGCACTTAAAAACGTGGAAATAACGGTAAAAGACGGTAAAAAAGAGATATACAACGGATTCGGAGAGATGTTGTTTACGCATTTCGGAATCAGCGGGCCGCTTATTTTATCAGCAAGCAGTTATTATTGTAAGAAATATTTCGGCAAAGAAGTGCAATTGTTTGTTGATTTGAAGCCGGCTCTTAGTACAGAGCAGTTAGATAAGCGTATCCTGCGGGATTTTGAAGAAAAGAAGAATAAGCAGCTTAAAAATGCGCTTGACGGTTTGCTTCCGGCTAAGATGATACCGGTTATCATTCAGTTGGCACAGATACCGGGTGATAAATATGTTCATGATATTACCAGGGAAGAACGGCAGTTATTGGTGGAACTTTTAAAGAATCTGCCGATTACGGTAACAGGAACAAGACCTTTTAACGAAGCCATTATTACACAGGGCGGCATTTCGGTAAAGGATATTAATCCTTCCACAATGGAATCCAAATTGATTAAGAATCTCTATTTTGCAGGGGAAGTACTGGATTTGGATGCCATGACCGGTGGCTTTAATTTGCAGATTGCCTGGTCAACCGGATACCTGGCGGGCATGAGCATTAGGGAACTGAAATAAATCAGAAAAGGGAAGAGAGTATGAGTATTAATATTGCAATTGACGGACCTGCAGGTGCAGGCAAAAGCACAATCGCCAAAAAGGTGGCTAAGAGCAGAGGGTATATCTATGTGGATACAGGGGCAATGTACCGTGCCATGGCATTGTATCTTCTTCGTGAAAAGATTGCAGCTACAGATAGTGCGGCAATTGAAGCAGCATGTGAGAATGCCGATATTTCAATAGAATACCGTGATGGGGAACAAGTTGTTCTTCTTAACGGTGAAAATGTGAATGCGTTTCTTCGTACCGAAGAAGTCGGTAATATGGCTTCAGCGAGCAGTGTAAATGCAAAAGTACGTGCCAAATTGCAGCAACTTCAACAGAAATTGGCACAGACGGCTGACGTGGTTATGGATGGCCGTGATATTGGTACTGCAGTGCTTCCGAATGCGGATGTAAAAATTTATCTTACGGCCAGTTCTTTAGTAAGAGCAAAACGCCGTCATGCGGAACTTCTTGCCAAAGGGGAAGATGCAGATATTACGAAGATAGAAGAAGATATTATTGAACGTGACCAGCGTGATATGACAAGGGAACTGAATCCCTTAACCCAGGCTGCGGATGCGGTTTTGGTGGATTCTTCGGATATGACAATCGATGAAGTGGTTGCCTGTATTGAAGGAATAATAGCTGAAAAAACAGCATAAAAACGGACAAGTTTTAAGGCGTCAAAAGGAGTAGTATGGAAGTCAGGCTTGCAAAGAGTGCCGGGTTTTGTTTCGGTGTAAACAAGGCCATGGAAAAAGTTTATGAACAGATAGACAAGGCAAATGGTACAAAGATATATACGTACGGACCGATTATTCACAATGAGGAAGTTGTAAAAGAATTAGCGGCAAAAGGCGTGGAAGTAATTGATTCCCTTGAAGAATTACAGGAAAAAGAAAAAGGGGTATTGATAATACGTTCACACGGGGTTGCCAAAGCAGTCTCGGATAAGATGGAAGCGGCCGGATTTACGGTTATTGATGCGACCTGCCCTTTTGTAAAAAGAATCCACAATATCGTACAAAAAGAGAGTACGCTTGGCAAGAAAATTGTGATTGTCGGCAATCCCGGACATCCCGAAGTGGAAGGAATAAAAGGCTGGTGTGCCGGCAAGGCCGTTATCATTGAAACCATGCAGGAAGCAGAAGATTTTTCGGCTTCGCCGGATGAGAAAATATGTATCGTCTCACAAACGACATTTAACTACAATAAATTTAAAGATATTGTTGAAATTTTTGAAAAAAGAGGTTATGATATTAATGTTGTGAATACTATATGCAATGCTACCCAGGAGCGTCAGACGGAGGCCCGTGAGATTGCTTCTTTGGCAGATGCAATGATAGTAATAGGGGGGACCCACAGTTCCAATTCTAAAAAGCTTTACGAGATATGCAAAGGGGAATGTAACAACACACATTTTATACAGACACTGGATGACTTGCATTTAGAACTACCTAAATCTGTCCGAATGGTCGGTATTACTGCCGGGGCTTCGACCCCAAATAATATAATTGAGGAGGTTCAAAATTATGTCAGACTTAACTTTTGAACAAATGTTAGAAGAATCATTTAAAACAATTCATTCGGGAGAGGTAGTTGAAGGCACTGTTATTGACGTTAAGCCGGAAGAGGTCGTGCTTAATATCGGATACAAGTCAGATGGTATCCTTACAAGAAACGAATATACAAACGAGCCAAACGTTGACCTTACAACAGTTGTTAAAATCGGCGATAAGATGGAAGTTAAGATTTTAAAGGTTAACGACGGAGAAGGCCAGGTTGCATTAACATATAAGAGACTAGCAGCTGAAAAAGGTAATAAGAGAATCGAAGATGCTTTCAATACACAGGAAATCTTAACTGCCAAAGTTACTCAGGTACTTGACGGTGGTATCTGTGTTGTTGTTGACGAAGTAAGAATCTTCATTCCTGCAAGCCTTGTTTCCGATGTATACGAGAAAGACCTTTCCAAGTATGCAGGCGAAGAAATCAGCTTTGTAGTTACCGAATACAACCCTAAGAGAAGAAGATACATCGGTAACAGAAAAGTTCTTTTGGTTGCTGAAAAAGAAGAAAAGCAGAAAGCTCTCTATGAGAAGATTCATGTTGGTGATGTAGTAGAAGGTACTGTTAAGAATATTACAGATTTCGGTGCATTTATCGATCTTGGCGGAGCAGACGGATTGCTTCACATCTCTGAGATGTCTTGGGGAAGAGTTGAGAATCCTAAGAAGGTATTCAAGGTTGGTGATGTAGTTACCGTTCTTATCAAGGAATTCGAAGGTAACAAGATTGCACTTTCCATGAAATTTGAAGATGCTAACCCATGGAAAGACTCCGCTGTTAAATATGCAGTAGGTAATGTTGTAACAGGTAAAGTTGCACGTATGACAGATTTCGGTGCATTTGTTGAATTAGAAAACGGTGTGGATGCACTTTTACATGTATCCCAGATTTCTAAGGATCATATCGAGAAACCTGCTGATGTATTAAAGGTTGGCGAAGAAGTAACAGCTAAGGTTGTTGATTTCAACGAAGCAGACAAGAAGATCAGCTTAAGTATCAAAGCTATGTTAGAGCCTGAGAAGAAAGAAGAAGCTCCTGCAGCAGAAGAAGATGCAGATGTAGTAGATGTTGATATCGAAGCTGTGATTGCACAGGAAAACGACGCAGAATAGGACTGAGAATACAATATGGTTTATGATTATGAGTATTTCATAAAGGAAGTCGAGAAACTGACGCAGATTGATTTGAGTGCTTATAAGCAGAATCAGATGAAACGCAGAATTGATGCGCTGATTACCAAGCATAAGATAGACGGTTATGAACCCTATGTCAAAGTGTTAAAGACGGACAAGGTTAAGTACGATGAATTTGTCGATTACATAACCATTAATGTTTCTGAATTTTACCGCAATCCGGAACAATGGAAATTCTTATCAGAGAAAGTTTTTCCGGAATTGGTTAAAGATTTCGGACAGACATTGAAGATATGGAGTGCGGCCTGCTCGACCGGAGATGAACCATATTCACTGGTAATGGCATTATCGGATTTTGTTCCGCTTAATCGCATTCAGATTATGGCAACCGATATTAACGATCAGGTAATCGAAAAAGCCAAGATTGGTCTGTATTCCGAGAAGAGTATTGCTTCCGTACCGGAGGCTAAGAAGAAAGAGTTCTTTACCAAGAATGGTAATTTCTATCAGATTTCGGACAAGGTGAAGAAATGTGTTACTTTTAAGCAACATAATTTGTTAAAAGATCCGTATCCGACAGGAATGCATTTGATTGTATGCCGTAATGTGCTGATTTATTTTACCGAGGAAGCCAAGGACGAGATATTTGAGAAATATTATCGCTCTTTAGCCAATAACGGAGTCCTGTTTATCGGAAGTACCGAGCAGATATTAAAGTATAAAGAGATAGGCTACAAGAGAATGGATTCATTCTTCTATCGCAAATAATACAAAGATTAAGCCCTGCGGAATTACCGCAGGGCTTTTTATGCTTTTATTAACGAATTTGCATCATCATGGAGAGAATATGAGAGGCGTATTTGGAGAAGGCTTCCCGATTCTCCTTAAAATCATCGGTTAATTCAAAAAAGAGGGCTTTTGATTCATACTCCCGTTTGAAAAACGGTTCAAACAGATATTCCCATTGAGGAAGATATTCGCCGGTTTTTCTGGTGTAACAGGTGGCTGCAGTGGCTTTTTCACGGAATGCCGGGTCAACATAGGTAGAGACGGATTTGTGTATTGCCATATCCTCGTTGGGAAGATAGTAGTAGTTTTTGTAATCGCTGTAGAAGAATTTCATTTCTTCCGTGTATACCGGAACTTTTATTATTCCCTCGTTGCCGCGGCCGCTGAAGTAACAGTTGTTCCCGTGACAGGAGATGGATTTGGGAAGTGCCGTGTTAAGAGAGAAATAGATTAATATTTCCTTCTGGCTTTTGCCAAAAGCATCCTTGCCGGTATTGGATTCTACCTTTCGGACGGTTAACGGTTCGTTAAAGAAGTCTGCATAGGAGAGAATCGGTAAAAGACGAATCATGCCGTATACATCATCGCGATTATGCTGCAACAACAAATCCAAGGCATTTGCATCCTTTGTTTTACAAAAGGACTTGTATACGGAAATCAATTCACCGCCGGTATACATGTCTTCCCTGTGAATGGAAAGGAAATCTTCAAGAGTCTTTTGCTTGCAGTTACTCAGGCGCAGAAAATGACGATAGGGATAAATACGTTTGTAAATATCAATACCGTTCATTCCTTCAAAAGAAATGGAGATGCCATGTATGGAAGCTCTTTTTTCGATAAAAGGAAGGTCAAATTGGTTCCCGTTAAAATGAATCAGTGTCTTATAATCCTGCATATGCGAAACAAAGGCTGCCAGTAAATCTTTTTCCTGATCCGGTGTCTCACAGAGCCATTGGCGGATCATCCATTCCCCCTGATCATAATAACAACATCCCATCAGATAGATGGAAGCAGTGGAAGGAGACAATCCGGTGGTCTCAATATCGACAAATAATATGGATTTTTTATCGCCCAATTTGTCAATCGGATATGCCGGAGAGAAATTGGGGATTTTGTAATTTTTTATAATCATAAAGATACTCCAAACAATAAATTGTTATGTCATATTTTAGCATAAATACGCAAAAACATATAGTATTTTGTGTCGAAAAATAGTATTATAGTAATAATAGTTTTATTTTGGGTTATTGCGTTAATTCGCAGAAAACACAGTAAAAAATACGAAAGAAGGGTAAGTAATGGCAAAGTTAACATTTACGGGCGGTATCCATACTTATGACGGTAAGGACCTGTCAAAGGATAAGCCGATTGTTGATATTCTGCCAAAAGGAGATTTGGTATATCCTTTGTCGCAGCATATCGGTGCACCGGCAGTTCCGATTGTTAAAAAAGGCGATTATGTTCTTACGGGACAGAAGATTGCGGAAGCAGGAGGGTTTGTATCCGCACCTGTTTATGCAACAGTATCCGGTACCGTTAAGGCAATTGAACCGCACCGGGTTGTAACAGGTGACAATATTATGAGTATTGTTATCGACAATGATGAGAAATATGATGAAGTGGAATTTGTGGGTGTTGAATCGGTAGATGCACTTAGCAAAGAGCAGATTATTGAAAAGATTAAGGAAGCCGGCATAGTCGGTATGGGTGGAGCCGGATTTCCGACACATGTGAAATTATCACCTAAGGAACCGGACAAGATTGAATATGTCATTGCAAACTGTGCCGAATGTGAACCATATTTAACTTCTGACTACAGAAGAATGATTGAAGAGCCGCACAAACTTGTTGAAGGTCTTAAGATTATTTTACGTTTGTTTGATAATGCGATGGGTATTTTGGCGGTAGAAGATAATAAGCCGGATTGTATTAAGATATTAAAAGATTTGACTAAGGATGAAAAGCGGATTCTTGTAAAAGAGTTAAAGACGAAATATCCGCAGGGTTCTGAGCGTCATTTAATATATGCGGCAACTAAAAGAGCCATCAATTCTTCGCAATTGCCGTCTGATGCAGGATGTGTTGTTAATAACGTGGATACGATTGTAGCGATATATCATGCGGTAATCGAGGGCAAGCCGTTAATGCAGAGAATTGTTACCATTACAGGTGAAGCCATTAAGAATCCACAGAATTACCGTGTCAGAATCGGTACCAATTATCATGAATTGATTGATGCGGCAGGAGGATTTAGGGTACAGCCCCAGAAGATAGTATCAGGCGGACCGATGATGGGATTTGGTTTGTTTGATTTGGATGTGCCTACCACTAAGACTGCGTCAGCTCTTTTATGTATGAGCAAGGATGAAGTATCCGCAAGCGAGCCAAGTGCATGTATTAATTGCGGTATGTGTGCCGAAGTTTGTCCGGGACGTGTTGTTCCTAAGTTATTGGCTGAATATGCCGACAGAGGCAATGAGGAAGCCTTTGTAAAATGCAATGGTATGGAATGTTGTGAATGCGGTTGCTGCAGTTTTGTATGTCCTGCAAAGCGCAATCTCACACAATCCATTAAGTCTATGAGAAAAACCGTTTTAGGTAAAAGAAAAAAGTAAAGGAGTAATAGCAGATGAGTGAATTAAAAACTGCGCTGATGAGAGTATCATCCAATCCTCATATCCGCTCAAAAGTCAGCACTAGTAAGATTATGCTTGCCGTTGTTATTGCCCTTCTTCCGACAACGGTATTCGGTATTTGGAATTTTGGAACCAATGCATTATTGCTTGTTATTACAACTGTATTGACAACTGTCTTGACAGAGTTGGTTTACGAACTCCTTATGAAGAAGAAAGTTACAATTTCGGATTTTTCCGCAGTTGTAACAGGTCTTTTACTGGCAATTAATTTACCTCCGAATGCACCGCTTTGGATTGGTGTAATGGGTGGTGTATTTGCCATTCTTGTTGTAAAGATGTTATTTGGCGGACTTGGCCAGAACTTTATGAATCCGGCTCTTGGCGCCAGATGTTTTCTTGTAATTTCATTTCCGGTAATTATGACGGATTTTGCCTGTGATGCCTATTCGGGAGCAACGCCTCTTACATCCCTTAAGGCCGGTGAGGTTGTGAATGTATTCGATATGGTTATCGGACGCATCCCCGGTACAATTGGTGAGACATCTATGATTGCAATTGTATTCGGTGCCTGTATTTTAATATTCCTCGGAATTATTGATTTGCGTATTCCGGGAAGTTATATTGTGACTTTTGTGATTTTTATTACATTATTCGGAGGTCATGGTTTTGATCCGTATTATATCAGTGCACATTTGGCCGGCGGCGGTTTGATGCTTGGTGCATTTTTTATGGCGACGGATTATGTTACAAGACCTGTTACCAAGAACGGTCAGATTCTGTTCGGTATTTTATTGGGTCTTCTGACCGGTATTTTCAGAATTTTCGGCGCAAGTGCGGAAGGTGTGTCCTATGCGATTATTATCGGTAACTTATTGGTTCCGTTAATCGAAAAGATTACCTATCCGAAAGCCTTTGGTAAAGGAGGCGAACGCGTATGAGAGAGATGTTGAAGAATGCGGGAATTCTTCTTGCGATTACCGTAATTGCAGGTTTTGTTCTCGGTGCAGTTTACCAGATTACAAAAGAACCGATTGCATTAGCAAAAGAAGCAGCGGCTATGGCAGCATATAAGGAAGTTTTTGCGGATGCTGCTGATTTTAATGAATTGGAAGTGAAAGCGGATGCTTTAGTACAGGGTGGTATCGTTGGAAGTGATATCAATAATGTATTTGAAGCATTGGGAAGCGACGGAACGTTACTTGGATATGTGTTGGTTGTAACCAACCATGAAGGTTATGGCGGAGATATCCAATTTTCAATCGGTATAGCGAATGACGGTACGACAAACGGTATTTCTATTTTGGCAATCGCTGAGACACCGGGTCTTGGTATGGAAGCTGATAGTGTATTAAAACCTCAATATGCAGGTAAAAATGTGACACAGTTCGTTGTCACCAAGACGGGAGCAGCAAGTGATGAGCAGATTGATGCCATCAGTGGTGCAACCATTACATCGAATGCCGTAACAAACGGTGTAAATGCAGGCCTGTATTATTTCCAAAATGTATTGGGAGGAGGTAATGCAGATGAATAAAGCTACAGAACGTTTATGGAACGGTTTGGTAAAAGAGAATCCGACCCTGGTACTTATGCTTGGTATGTGTCCGACACTTGCGGTAACGACTTCTGCAATGAACGGACTTGGTATGGGACTTACCACTACAGTAGTATTGGCGCTCAGCAATGTGATTATTTCATTGCTTCGTAAGATTATCCCGGATAAGATCCGTATTCCGGCATTTATTGTTATTATTGCCTCATTTGTAACGATTATGGAATTATTGTTACAGGCATTTATTCCAAGTCTTTATGCGGCGCTGGGTATATATATTCCGCTTATCGTTGTTAACTGTATTATTTTGGGACGTGCGGAAGCATATGCTTATAAGAATCCTGTTATTCCGTCATTCTTTGACGGTATCGGTATGGGACTTGGTTTTACAATTGCGCTTACGATTATTGGTAGTGTCAGGGAATTGCTCGGTGGTGGTGAGATTTTCGGCTACTATGTGATGCCGGCATCTTTCACGCCAATCAGTATTTTCAAACTGGCTCCGGGAGCATTCTTTGTTTTGGCCGTATTAACAGCGATTCAGAATAAAGCCAAAATCATTGGTGCGAAAAAAGGAAAAGATGTCAGCAAAATCCAGTCCGGTTGCAATTCTGACTGTATGAATTGTGCAGACAGCGGATGTAGCAAGCGTTTGATTGAGATTGACACGGAAGAGACTACAAAAAAGGAGGACAAATAAATGATGGCTGAAGTAAAAGACTTATTGATTATCATGATTAGTTCCTCTTTAGTAAGTAATGTTGTATTAAGCCAGTTTTTGGGACTTTGTCCTTTCCTGGGAGTTTCCAAGAAAGTGGAAACGGCAGCCGGTATGGGCGGAGCGGTTATTTTCGTTATTACGCTTGCCAGTGTGGTAACGGGATGTATTTATGAATACTTATTAAAACCATTTGATCTTTCTTATTTGCAGACAATCGTATTTATTTTGGTTATTGCTGCATTGGTACAGTTTGTGGAAATGTTTTTAAAGAGGTATATGGATGGTCTGTATCAGGCACTCGGTGTTTACCTTCCGCTTATTACTACTAACTGTGCGGTACTCGGTGTTGCACTTACCAATGTCCAGAAGGAATACGGTATTTTGCAGGGAACGGTTAACGGATTTGCAACAGCTGTCGGATTTACCATTGCGATTGTAATTCTTGCCGGACTCAGAGAGAAAATGGAATGGAATGATGTGCCGGAATCCTTTAAGGGAATGCCACATGTATTGTTAACTGCCGGACTTATGGCAATTGCATTCTGCGGCTTTGCCGGATTATTGTAGAAAGGCGGTGCATGTATGTTTTCAGGAATTATTACAGCAACAGTCGCTATCGGCTGTGTCGGTTTATTTGTAGGGTTGTTTTTGGGTATTGCGGCAATTAAATTCCGTGTAGAAGTTAATCCTAAAGAGGAAGAGGTATTAAATGCATTGCCCGGTAACAACTGTGGCGGATGCGGATTTGCAGGCTGCTCCGGTCTTGCACATGCGATTGCAGAGGGTGAAGCACCGGTTAACGGCTGCCCTGTAGGTGGTGAACCGGTAGCCAATGTCATTGCAGGCATTATGGGGGTAGAAGCAGAGGCGGGCGAGAAAATGGTTGCCTTTGTAAAGTGTCAGGGCGATTGCGATAAAGCAAAGCAGGATTATGATTATTATGGTGTACAGGACTGTTCTATGATGGCATTCGTACCAAACGGAGGTCCAAAGTCTTGTAACTATGGTTGTTTAGGATATGGTAATTGTGTAAAGGCCTGTGCTTTTGATGCCATCCATATTGTAAACGGAATTGCTGTTGTTGATAAGGATAAATGTAAGGCCTGCGGCAAATGTGTGGAAGCCTGTCCAAAGCATTTAATTGATATGGTTCCGTACAGTGCCAAATATCTGGTATCCTGCAATTCCAAGGACAAGGGTCCGGTAGCTATGAAGGCATGCGACAATGCATGTATCGGATGTCAGTTATGTGCCAAGAATTGTCCTGCAGAAGCAATTACCGTAACGGATTTCCTGGCAGAGATTGATTACAGTAAATGTGTGGACTGTGGTACCTGTTTGGAAAAATGTCCGAAGAAAGCAATTATTGTGAAAGAGTAATATATGAGACAAACAGACGATTTTGAAGATAACAGTGGCGGACTGCCCATAATTTATATGGCACTTGGAGTATCCGTATTTATTCTGGCAGTGCTGGGAATTGTTCTTGCCATTAATAAGAAGCCGGTCAGAAATACAAAGCCGGTTGTGGTAGTGGAAGAAAGCAGCGAGGAAAACTCTTCGGAACTGATTGCTTCCGATAAACGTACAGCTGATGATTTGGATATCTGGAATATGTATCCGGAAGAAACCGAAGAAGAGACTACGGAAACAGAGTCTGAGACGGAAGAAGAAACTACCACGGAAGAATCGAAGGATGACGGTAATCATATTCAGATTGTGTATAGTGACGGTTCGGAGGAATGGGTAAAGATTAATCCGTACATGGAGAAAAATACCTATGATTTTACCAATCTGGTGTCCAATGACGGTAAGATGAAGTATTATTCGGACGGGAAAAAGATTTCCTATCTCGGTGTGGATATTTCCAGATATCAGAAAGACGTTGATTTTGAAGCGTTAAAGAGTGACGGAATTGATTTTGTGATGCTTCGTGTCGGCGCAAGAGGGTATAAAACCGGAGAAATCCAAATAGACGAATATTTTCATGAGAATATAAAGAAAGCAACGGAAGCCGGATTGGATATCGGGGTATATTTCTTTTCCCAGGCGGTTACGCAGGAAGAAGCGATAGAAGAAGCACAATTAGTGCTTGACAATATCAAAGAATATGAGATACTGTATCCGATTGCATATGATATGGAATTTATTGAGAATGATACCGCCAGGGTAGAAACGCTTACAAGGGATGAGCGTACTACAGTTGCGGCAGCGTTTTTAAACCATATTAATAATGCCGGTTATACACCGATGCTATATGGCGATACGGAATGGCTTGTTAAGCGTATTGATGTTGCCAAATTTAATGCATCCTGTATCTGGCTTGCGGAAGAAGCGGATATTCCCAAGTATCCGTACCGCTATGAGATGTGGCAGTACACAACCCAGGGACAGGTTAGAGGTATTAACGGATTTGTTGATTTAAACATCAGTTTTGTTGATTATTCTGCAAGATAAAATGTAATCTTATGGGAGGAAATACGAATGAGAAACAACGAAAGAAAGGCTCTTGTCACACATATATATACAGCAGATCCGTCTGCACATGTATTTGATGGCAAGATTTATATTTATCCGTCACATGATGTTGATGTGGATTGCCCGGATGATGATGACGGAGAACAGTACAAAATGGAAGATTACCATATTTTATCCATGGATTCTTTGGATAGTGAATGTGTGGATAACGGTCTTGCATTATCAGAAAAGGATGTACCATGGGTTGGTAGACAGTTATGGGCGCCCGATGCAGTAAAAGTTAACGGCAAGTATTATCTTGTTTTCCCGGCAAAGGATAAAGACGATATTTTCCGTATCGGTGTAGCAGTATCCGATTCACCGGTAGGTCCGTTTACACCACAGGATAATTATATTGAAGGAAGTTACAGTATTGATCCTGCGGTTTTTGTCGATGATGACGGAAGAATTTATTGCTATAATGGCGGATTATGGGGCGGACAGCTTGAGATGTGGCAGTCAGGTTCCTTTAACAGGGATGAACACCGTCCGGAAGGTGATGAGAAAGCATTAGGACCGATATATGCAGAATTCACAGAGGATATGACGGCATTTAAAGAAGCACCTAAGATGATTGAGATCCTTGATGAGAATGGGGAGCCTCTTAAGGCTTCTGATGAAGACCGCCGTTATTTTGAAGGTCCTTGGATGCACAAGATTAATGGTAAGTATTATTTGTCCTATTCCACAGGAACAACACATTATGTATGTTATGCAGAAGGTGACAGCCCTGCAGGTCCTTTCACATATAAGGGACGTATATTGGAGCCTGTACTTGGATGGACAACTCATCATTCCATCGTAGAAATTGAAGGAGAATGGTATCTGTTCTATCATGATTGTACTCTTTCAGGCGGCATTACACATAAGAGATGTGTGAAGTATACGAAGTTAAATATCGCCGAAGACGGAACAATCGAGACTATCAAGCCATACGATCACGAATAATATGTAATGTATAATAAAACACCATTCCGGTAACCGGAATGGTGTTTTTGTAATTTGATAATGTTGTATTACTGATTATGATTATACTGCATTATTTTTGCAGATATTTTCAAATTGTGATAAACATCGGCATACATGGAAGCGGAAACTCCCTCCATATAATTCTGTTTAAATTGTTTGGTACAGCCTTTGGAAACAAGGATATCAATGGCTTTATTATAAGCCACAGCAGCCTCCAGGGCTGTTTTGTAGTAGCCGATTATATAATATCCGTTCAGATGTATTTTTGCCTGATACATGAGTTTGCCACGGTGTGTAACATGGGATACACCGTGATAGGAGTTGAGAATTTCAATATTTTCATAACGGAAATCGTGGATATCACCATTGATTAGATTATAATCTTTCCCCAGGACTCCGTAACTCTTTATTCCGTAACGTCCCAGGATAGTAACCTGCATTCCGTAATCTGCTACAAAGTAATGCTCACCACGGCGCATGATTTTGTGGGAGGCGTAGTAGAATAAATCATCAATGGAAAACTTGAGTTCCGTTTGAGGGTCAAGGTGATAGGAAAAATAATGTTTTCGTATATAAATCGGAGTAGAGAAATAAATATTATTGTCGCGGAAGTTGCATAGCACGACCCATTTTTCGAAAGACAAAGGGCTGTGTGAGGAATAATTGATTATTCCAAGCCTGCTGTCGGATACTATCTTACCGGCTTCCAGATAGGCTTGATGTGCCCGGTCAGGATTATCAAAACTTCCCAGAGATATATGTTTATTTTTATAAGTAAAAGAAGAACGGTAGTAAATGCTGCCGTCTTTTTTTGTTGTTTTGAACGTGCCGGGAAGATTTTTGAAAGAATCTGTCAAAATTTTTCCTTTCCGCATATATTATCAAAATGCCTTTTTTGTTTTAGTATAACAAAATAGGCATAAATTCTCAATTTCTGAAATAATTTTATAAGTGAATGTGTAAAATAGTAGGAAAGTGTCAAAGAATTATAAATTCCGGACTGATAAGAATGAATGGAAAGGACAAGTACATGAAGCAATTCGAATTTTATAAAACAGGCTCTGTTATGATATTGTTATGGAGCTTTGTAATGATTTTCGGCTGTATTAATATAAGAGAAATAGCATATGCACATACTGCTTCCAATGAAACATATGAAGAAGAGGAAGTCAGCAGCAGAAGTGTTTCGGGGGAATTGGTAAATTCCACATCGGGACAGAGGATTATGAATGTTTCGATGGTGGACAAGGAGTATGTATTGGAAATAACACCGGAGGATTATGAGAATATGCTTCGTATTGTAGAAGCCGAAGCCGGTGGTGAGGACAGGATGGGAAAACTCTTGGTTGCAAATGTAATTATAAACCGGGTAAAAGATGATGCATTTCCGGATTCTGTTACGGATGTTGTTTTTCAACAGGAGAATGGGGTGTGCCAGTTTTCACCGATAAGAGATGGGAGATTTTATACCGTTTCGGTATCGGAAGAGACAGTGGAAGCCGTGGAAGCGGCTTTGCTCGGCGAGGATTGTTCAAAAGGTGCACTCTATTTTATGGCAAGAAAAGCAGCAGATAAAGACAGGGCTGCCTGGTTTGACCGGAATCTGACCAAGTTATTTACCTATGGAGGACATGAATTTTTTTGTTAAGAGCGGAAAACCTCAGTTTTTATGATAAAATATATACAAAAAGTATTTCTATTATTTATGAAACATGCTATAATTTGCGGGATAATAGAAATTGGAGGACATTATGGAAGAATTATTTTATAAAAGTACCAGAAACAGTTCTATCCGCGTAAGTGCTTCACAGGCAATATTAAAAGGTTTGTCTGATGAGGGTGGTTTGTTTATTCCGGAGAGAATTCCGACATTGGATATTCCGATGGATGAGATTGCGGGAATGACCTATGCAGAAACTGCTTATGAAGTTATGAGCCGTTTCTATACGGATTTTACGGAAGAAGAGTTGAAGAATTGTATCGCACGTGCATACGATTCCAAATTTGATACAGAAGTAATCGCACCGCTTGTTGAAGCAGACGGAGCCTATTATCTGGAATTATTCCATGGTCCTACCATTGCATTTAAGGATATGGCGTTATCTATTTTGCCACATCTTATGATTACATCCGCAAGAAAGAATAATGTGAAGAATGATATCGTTATTCTTACAGCAACATCCGGAGATACCGGTAAAGCAGCGCTTGCCGGATTTGCAAAAGTAGAAGGTACTAAGATTATTGTATTTTATCCTAAGAATGGTGTCAGTGCCATTCAGGAACGCCAGATGGTAACACAGGAAGGTGATAATACATTTGTAGTTGGTATCCATGGTAACTTCGATGATGCCCAGACAGGTGTTAAGAAGATTTTTGCAGACAAGGAATTTGCGGAGGAACTTGATGCGAAGGGATATCAATTCTCATCCGCCAACTCCATTAATATCGGACGTTTGATACCACAGGTTGTTTATTATGTATATGCATACGGTGTTATGGTAAAAGAAGGCCGTATTTCAGCCGGTGAGAAGATTAATGTTGTGGTTCCTACCGGTAATTTCGGTAATATTCTTGCAGCTTACTTAGCTAAACATATGGGTGTGCCGATTGATAAACTGGTTTGTGCATCCAACCATAATAAAGTTTTGTATGATTTCTTTAAGACAGGCGAATATAACCGTAACAGAGAGTTCTATTTGACAACATCTCCGTCCATGGACATATTAATTTCCAGCAATTTGGAGCGTCTTATCTACTTGATTGCCGGATGTGATGATGCAAAGAATACCGAACTGATGAAGAAGCTTAACAGCGAAGGTTCTTACATAATTACCGATGAGATGAAAGAGAATCTGAATGATTTTATCGGTGGATTCGCAACGGAAGAAGAAACGGCTGAACGTATTAAGGCATTGTATGAGAAGACAGGTTATGTGCTTGATACCCATACAGCGGTTGCTTCCCATGTATATGAACAGTATGTAAAAGAAACAGGCGATACTACTAAGACGGTTATTGCATCCACAGCCAGCCCATTCAAATTTGGACAGAGCGTTATGGAAGCCATTGACGGTAAGGTGCATGATGAGGATATGTTTGAATTGGTGGAGACATTATCTAAGACTGCTAATGTAGCAGTTCCGAATGCAGTGGAAGAATTAAAGACAGCACCGGTACTTCATGATAATATCTGTGAAAAAGACGGAATGAAGGATATCATTAAGCAGTTTTTGGGAATGTAATTTTTTGAAATACAGATGAGTAAATAATTAAGAGCGAAGCACTTGCTTCGCTCTTTTTGTAGCAATATATTATCTGTCTTCCATTTTAATATATTCCTGATCCGTACATAACGTCTTATACGCAGGACGTATAATCTTACCGTTATTGGAAAGTTCTTCAAGACGGTGTGCACTCCAGCCTGCAATTCTTGCGATAGCAAAAATAGGAGTGTAGAGTTCCATCGGAAGTCCAAGCATCTGGTATACGAAACCGGAATAGAAGTCAACATTGATGCTGACACCCTTATACATCTGGCGTTCGGATTCGATAATCTTAGGAGCCAGCCTTGCAACCATATCATAGAGTCTGTATTGATCTTCCAAACCTTTTTCAATGGAAAGTTTCTCGACAAATCCTTTGAAAATTTCGGCACGTGGATCGGATTTGGAATAAATCGCATGTCCGACACCGTAGATAAGCCCGGCTTTGTCAAACGCTTCCTTATGAAGTAACCGGCGTAAATAGTAAGATACTTCATCCTCATCTTTCCAGTCGTGTACCTGCTGCATCATGTCATTGAACATCTGTACAACCTTAATATTGGCACCACCGTGACGCGGTCCTTTCAGGGAACCGATAGCCGCAGCGATAACCGAATAGGTATCCGTCATGGAAGATGAAACTACGTGAGTGGTAAAGGAAGAGTTATTACCGCCACCGTGTTCCATATGTAAGATTAAGGCAATGTCTAAAATCTTAGCCTCCAATTCGCTGTAATTGCTATCCGGACGAAGCAGGTGAAGGATGTTCTCCGCCATGGACAGATTATCCTGTGAATGATGGATGTATAAGCTGTCTGCATTATGATAATAACTGTAAGCCTGATAACTGTATATAGTCAGTAATGGGAACAAACTAATCAACTGTAAAGATTGACGCAGAACATTCGGTAAAGAAGTATCATCCGCACGGTCATCATATGAATACAGGGCAAGTACGCTTCGTGCCAGTGAGTTCATCATATCCTTACTTGGGGATTTCATAATGAAATCTCTTACAAAGCTTGTCGGAAGAGAACGGTATTTGGCAAGAAGCTTGGTAAAATCAGCCAGTTCTTCTTCATTTGGAAGTTTATTAAATAATAACAAATATGTTACTTCTTCAAAACCGAAACGGTTATCGTTAGAAAAACCGCTTACTAGGTCAGCAACATTATATCCGCGATAAAAAAGCTTGCCGTGATCAGGGAAGGTTACACCATCAATAATCTTGGTAGCGCGTACGTCGGATATGTTGGTCAGCCCGGCAAGTACTCCCTTTCCGTTTAAGTCACGTAAACCTCGTTTGACATCATATTTAGTAAATAACTCGGAGTCTATAACTCCGGCCTGTCTGGACATTTCTGCCAGTTCAATAATATCGGGTGTGATTTCAGTATAAATATTTTTTTCCAATAAAACTCCGCCTTTCTTTTTTTCTTTAATACGTTAATGTGTCAATATATTTCTATGTTACCGAAAAAATGAAATGAGCACAAGGTTTTTTATTGTATTTTTATAAAAAAAACAGATTTATGGTATTATAATAGTAATCATAAATTCAGAACATTTAGGAGTAAGAGATGGACATAAGATGTAGCCGTATTCAAAAATTACGTGAACATATGAAAAAAGAGGATGTAGATTATTACATCATTCCCACCTCGGATTTTCACAATTCCGAATATGTAGGTGATTATTTTAAAATCAGAGAGTGGTATTCCGGATTTACAGGTTCCAACGGAACTTTGTTAATCGGTGTTGATTTTGCCGGTCTATGGACCGATGGGAGATATTTTGTCCAGGCTGAGAAAGAACTTAGCGGAAGCGGAATAGAATTGTTCCGTCTGGGTAACGAAGGAGTGCCTACTATTCCGGAGTATCTGTATAAAACCGGAAAAAAAGGTTTACGTATTGGATTTGACGGAAGAATTCTGCGCAAATTTTACGTGGACAGAATGCTTAACTGTTGTCAGGAACTGGATCCTGTGTTTGTATGTACAAAAGATATGGCAGGAGAGTTGTGGGATGAGCGTCCGGCTCTTTCCAAAGAAGAAATATTTGTATTACCGGAAGAGTATAGAGCAAGAAGTATAGACGAAAAAGAAAGACTTGTCCGCGAGAAGATGGATGAAGAACATGCGGATTTTCTTTTTGTGAGCAAACTGGACGATATTATGTGGTTTTTAGGTGTCCGTGGAAATGATGTGGAATGTAATCCGGTGGCTTTATCCTATTTGTTTCTTGCAAAGGATAAGAAGTATTTTTTTGTGCAAAAAGATGCTTTATCTCCAAAAGCTGCAGAGTATCTTGCAATAAATAATGTTTGTATTAAAGAATATAGCGAAATATTCTCCTTTTTGGAAAAAGAGACGGAAGGTTTAAGCGGAATTGCAGATGCGGAAGAAACAAGTTATCTGGCAGCCTCTATTATAGAGAAAAAAGGAAAAATATTACCGGCAACCAATCCCATAGAGAAAATCAAGGCGGTAAAAACGCCGGAAGAGATAGAGCAGATGCGTAGGTTCTATCTGGAAGACAGTGCGGCAGTCTGTAAGTTTATCTATTATATGAAGAAACATGGCGTAGGAATGACAGAATACGAAGCTGCAGAGTATCTGGATAATCTTCGTGCAGAGGTTAACGGTTTTAAGGGTTTATCATTTCCTACTATCAGTGCGTATGGCTCAAATGCGGCTATGATGCATTATGAGGCAAAGAAAGATGGCTGTGCAGTAATAGAAGACAGAGGTTTTCTTTTGGTAGATTCAGGAGGCCAATATCTTGGTGCGACTACGGATGTTACAAGAACCATTGCCATGGGTCAATTGTCAGAGGAAGAAATCCAATATTTTACACTGGTAGCGGCAGGAATGCTTCGCTTACAGAATGCCGTTTTTATGGACGGATGCACGGGACGTAATCTGGATATTCTGGCAAGACAGCTCTTATGGGAGAGAGGCGTGGATTATAAATGCGGTACCGGCCATGGCGTAGGCTGTTATTTGAATGTGCATGAAGGACCGCACAGTATCAGATTCAAATATGTAAAGGATATTGTGGAAACCGTTCTGAAAGAAGGAATGGTTGTTACGGATGAACCCGGAGTGTATTTACAGGATAAAATGGGTATTCGTACAGAGAATGTATTGCTTATAAAGGAAAAGGAGCATAATGAGGATGGTAAGTTCCTGACATTTGAGCCGCTTACATTTGTTCCGATTGATTTGGAAGCGATTGATGTTTCTTATATGGAGACATCGGACGTGAGTAAATTGAATGAATATCATTCGCTTGTATTTGATAAAATTGCGCCGTATCTGGATGGGGAAGAACTGGAATGGCTTAAGAATGCTACAAGGGCACTTTAAGGTTGAAACAGAGTCTGATAAAGGAATTTATCAGGCTCTTTTTTCCTATATTTTTTATGTAAAAAGTTGTATGAAAGATTGACTTTTAAAGCTGTTTCTGTAATAATGTTTCTGATGTGCGATTTTGCACAAAAGTGGAAAGAGCCGCATTGCGGTGTATTCATATAATATTTTAAGGAGGATGACATATGTCAACAAAAGCGTATTATCCAATTTCCGAAATTGGTGCCGGCAAGGTAGGATTTTCTAAGACACGTTCTATCATCGAAGCAGCTTTTTACGGAAACAACG
>JAGATU010000049.1 GCA_017621115.1 Lachnospiraceae bacterium | reverse complement strand
TTAGGATTAGCTTTCATATGCTCTGTAAGTTCTTTGATTCTTGCAGTTAATACAGCGATCTGTACTTCAGGTGAACCTGTATCGCCTTCCTTTAATGCATACTCTTTGATAATTGCTGCTTTCTTTTCTTTTGCGATCATTCTCACAATCTCCTTTATTCAAATTATTACGCTTTGCACCAAGGCCCGGTCGGAGTGTCCTAAACCTGAGCGCAAGCAGACTCATACTGTTGCATTATATCACAGCATGAGTCTGTTGTAAACAAATATTTTTAATCTCCGATAATGTTACGGATACTGTGAATGGTACGGTATCCGACATTGGAAATCTTAATTCCTGTTCTTGGACTGGAAGCATGTACAACCTGTCCGTTTCCGAGATAAATCGCCACATGGTTAACGGTGTTACCTTTTGCATAAAATACCAAATCACCGGCCTTAGCATCATTTAAAGACACTTTTGTACCCATTTGTGACTGTGAAACCGAATAATGCGGCAATGAAATTCCATACTTCTTAAATACGCTCAATGTAAATCCCGAGCAATCAGCACCCTTTGTAAGACTGGTTCCGCCCCATACATATGGATTACCGATAAACTGCTTTGCATACTGGCAAAGTTCCACGCGCACATCTGATACACCTTCTCCATACAGAAGTTCTGTCATGGTAATCGCCGTATCGAGATTTTCTTTTACCTGCGCATATTCTGCTGAAATATATCCTTCTTCATCATCCAGAAGAACTTTAATCCAACCATCCGTTACTTCCACAACTTCCAGATATTCTCCTTCTGCCATGGTTGTAATAATCTCTGATTCCGTATTCGGTTCTGTTCTGACACGCAATCCACCGGAAGTTGCTTCTGCGACACTGGTAACAATTTCTTCCGCACGTAATCTTGCGAAAACGCCGGTAAGAAGATAATCCTTATGGCAGTAACCTTCTACCTTACCGGACTTTATATGAATCCAGTCACCCTCTTCGCCCAATACCTCACAGGCTGCATTATTGGACATCTTACCTACAAGCTTACCCGATTCATCCGGGGTCTCCCTGACATTTAAATGATTGTCAACATTGGCAATCCCGATATTATGATATCCGTACAATTCCACCGGACCTGCCGCTTCCTTAAACTCTTCTTCCGTCTTATCCAGTTCCAGAACTTCACCGACACCCACACTGGCAATTGCATCAGCTATTGTTCCTTCTGCATGTACCGGCATTTTATATAATGTAGAAACAGCAAGAAAAGCCGCTCCCATAATCAGTACTCTCTTCATATGTAAAAAATCCTTCCGAATAGTACCTTGTGCCCATTCATTGTTACAAAAATGTTACATTTGTTACATATGTAGTATAGACATTTTTTTATATTATGTCAATCATGTTTCTATTGGAAATACTTGTAAAATCCGCTGATTTATTGCTGTAACACATCTTTGGCATACACACAATCCGCTTTAATTTGGGTTAACATATCTTCCACACTGGCAAATCTCTTTTCCGGTCTGATATAAGAAACCAGTTCCGTTACAACATATTTGCCGTATACATTCTCGTCAAAATCGAATAAATGCGTCTCTACACCGACAACTTTTTCATCCGTTACGGTTGGCTTCACTCCAATATTGGTTACCCCCGGATACTCTCTTCCGTCAATTAACGTAACCGTTGCATAAACTCCGCTCGGAGGTAACAATTTTTCTTTTGCCGGTATGATATTAATCGTAGGCATCTGTATGGTTCTACCCAACGCTTTTCCGTGTACAACCTCTCCGCCGACACAATATCTTCTGCCAAGCATACGGCACACTTTTTCCATGTCACCTTTTACAACAGCCTCGCGTACGCTTGTAGAAGAAACTTCATTTCCGTCAATACAAACTTTATCAATCATTTCATATACAAAATCTTTTTCCGCTGCAAATGCCTGAAGCATGTCTGCATTACCGGCACCCTTGTTTCCGAAAGACAAATCCCTCCCTGAAACAACATACCCTGCATTAAGTCCGTTAAAAAGAATATCTTCCATAAAAGATTGCGGGGAAATGGCTGCCGATTCTTTTGTAAGCGGATATTCAATTAATATATCCACTCCCATTTTTGCAAAATTATCACGCTTTTCCTGTGCCGTATCAATTGCCGGGAGTAACTGCCCTCTGAAAAATTCTTCGGGAGAAGGCGAAAACGTAAATACAACCGCACGCATATTTTCTTTCTTCTTATTAATAATACATTGCAACAACGCCCGGTGTCCAATATGGATACCATCAAATTTGCCTATTGCAACCGCACTCTTAACACATGCCGTTTCCGTGCTCTCTTTATTCAGTTCAAAAAATGAATTAAGATCTCTGACAATCTGCAATTTATTTCACCTATCCCAAAAACATTTTCTCCGGGACAACTCCTTTTTTCTCACTTTTATAGCAATAAACAGCCATAAAATTACAACTGTTATCTTCTGTTTTATAAACTCTGAATAACTGCCCTTCACAACATAGAGAATTAATCCCACCATCTGACAAACCAGATGTTGTACCATCCCCATACTTAACATACGGTTTGCATTTGCTCCAAGAAATGTAGTTTCCATTTAATATTTTGCGTTCCAATTCACCATCCACAATAATAGCAGGCAGGTCTTTAAACACCTCATCCACAGGGATAATGGCAGAATCCAATTTCCCACTGTCACGAAGAACCTCAATTTCAGCAAGGGTATGAGCCGTATCAAGTCCAAATTGACCGGAAGCCGTACGTTTTAACGAGGTCATAACCGCACCGCAATCAAGCCGCATTCCAATATCATGGCAAAGAGTACGGATATAGGTACCCTTAGAACAAAGCACACGGACAGACACAAGCGGAAGTTCCATCTTTAAAACTTCTATCTCATAAAGGGTAACAGGACGTGTTTTACGTTCCACTTCTTTTCCTTGTCTCGCTAGTTCATACAGACGTTTACCGTCTACTTTTATCGCAGAATACATGGGAGGAAGCTGCTCATATGTACCAATAAAAGAAGCGATAACTGCCGCGACCTCTTCTTTTGTACAAGCCACTTCCTTCTCTTCCAATACAGTCCCCGAAACATCCTGTGTATCCGTTACTTTCCCTAAAACAAATTCAGCGATATACTCCTTCTTTTTATCGGTAAGCATATCGCATAACTTGGTAGCACTCCCCAAACACACAGGAAGAACTCCTACCGCATCCGGGTCAAGAGTTCCTGTATGTCCAATTTTTTTCTGTTTTAAAATTCCGCGGAGTTTTGCGACTACATCAAAAGAGGTAAACCCCGCTTCCTTATATACATTTATAATTCCGTTCATATACAAATTAAATCCTTATTTAACTTTATATTCTATAGATAATAAAGTTATTTCTGCATATACTGCAATTCAATCTGCGCAGAAATATTATTTATTACATCATGTGCCGTTCCTTTTACCGTACAACCGGCTGCACGAACATGCCCGCCACCGCCGAAAAACTGCGCAATTACAGATACATTAATCCGGCCGCCGGAGCGCATACTCACCTTATATTCCATATTATCCAGTTCATATAAGAATATCGCACATTCGACCCCCTTGGTATTACGCATCTGATTAATAATACCATCCAGATCCTTTCCTGTCACACCATAGAAATTCATCATTTCCTTACTGATAACTGCAACAATACATCTTCCGTCCATAAAAAGGATACTCTCAAGCAAAGCCCTGCCCATTATCTGATTCTGGACATAGGTTTTCTCATAGAATGTTTCTTCAATTATCTCAGGAAAATTAAATCCATATTTAATCAGTTCGGAAGCCGTAATCAATGTTGCCGGTGCAGTATTAGAATACTGGAAAACACCGGTGTCATGAATAATACCGATATACAACGCCTTTGCAATTTCCTCATCCAGTTTCTCTGCATCCAACAATTCATAGACCAGTTCACTGGCAGAACTTGCATCCGCGCGAAGATAATTCACGTCCCCGCAACCGCTGTTACTGATATGATGGTCGATATTGATTGTCTTTTTGGCATGATCAAAGATTATTTCTGCATCACCCAGTCTGTCCTTACTGCAATCAAGCGCAATAAAAACATCATACTCCGCATCCCGGTATTGTGCCGCATCTTTTATCGCATCCACATTCTGAATACAATTAAAGACATCGCTCGGCTTTTCCAAAAATACATCTACGGTTGTTTCCGGTAATTCTTTGGTTAAATACAGATATAATCCCATACAGGAACCAACGCAGTCACCATCCGGACGAATATGTCCGCTGATGGCTACGCTATTTGTTCCTCTTACTTCATCTAAAATTTTCTTCATAGGACACCCTCTTTTCTGAGATAAGATTACTCTTCCTCATCCCTGATGTCTTTGTTTACTTCTGCAATTTTCCGTGACATCTCTACACCATAAGCAATAGACTGATCCATTACAAAAGCAATGTCCGGTGTATTGCGAAGATTAATCGTCTTAGCCAGACGGTTCTTAATAAACCCTTTGGCACTGTTAAGTCCGGCAAGCGTATCAGCGGCTGAAGCATCATCTCCCAGCACACTGATATATGCCTTACAATTCTTTAAATCCGGTGCCACTTCCACAGCTACCACAGAGGTTAAAGGGTTGATTCTCGGATCCTTAATTTCTCCTCTGATAATATCTGCGAGCACTCTTTGCACTTCACCGTTAATCCTGGTGTTTTTAATACTGTTTTTACGCATAATTCTCCTTATCTAGGAACCTCTACCATAATGTAAGCTTCCACGATATCAAGTTCCTGCATCTTGTCAAAACCGTCAAATACAAGACCGCACTCAAATCCGGCTTTAACTTCCTTAACATCATCTTTAAATCTCTTCAGAGAAGCTAACTCACCCTCGTAAATCTGCTCACCTTCTCTTGAAATTCGAACCTTACATCCACGCTTAAATTCACCGTCAAGAATGTAAGAACCTGCAATGTTACCAATAGCGGATGCCTTGAAGATCTGGCGAACTTCGGCATGACCGATAACTTTTTCTTCAAAGATAGGATCCAGCATACCCTTCATGGCTGCTTCCACATCTTCGATTGCCTGGTAAATTACTTTATATAATCTGACATCTACGCCTTCGCGTTCTGCCGTATCTTTTGCCGTAGCATCCAGACGAACATTGAAACCGATAATAATTGCGCTTGATGCAGCTGCAAGTGTAACATCGGACTCATTGATGGCACCAACACCGCCGTGGATACATTTGACCACGACTTCTTCGTTGGAAAGTTTGGTAAGACTCTGCTTAACCGCTTCCACACTACCCTGAACGTCTGCTTTAACAATGAGGTTGAGTTCTTTCAAATTACCTTCCTGAATCTGGTTGAATAAATCATCCAGAGACATCTTGGACTTGGTTTCTTCTAGTTTCTTATTCTTGTTTTCTGCAATAAAGGTATCTGCAAAGGATTTTGCAGTCTTATCACTTTCGTGAGCAAGGAATACTTCGCCGGCATTCGGCACATCATTAAGACCTAAAATCTCAACCGGAATAGAAGGACCTGCTTCCTTCACGCGTCTTCCCTTATCGTCAATCATGGCACGTACTTTACCATGGGATGCACCTGCAGAAATAAAGTCACCAACTTTAAGAGTACCCTTCTGTACAAGTACGGTTGCTACCGGACCACGTCCCTTATCAAGTTCCGCTTCGATTACAAGACCTCTTGCTTTTCTCTTAGGATTAGCCTTTAATTCAAGCACGTCGGCTGTTAAAAGAACCATATCCAATAAATCAGAGATACCTTCGCCCGTCTTAGCAGATACCGGAACAAAGATGGTACTTCCACCCCAATCTTCGGAAACCAGTTCGTACTCGGTTAATTCCTGTTTTACTCTTTCGATATTAGCACTTGGCTTATCAATCTTATTCACTGCAACAATAATTTCGATTCCTGCTGCTTTTGCATGGTTAATCGCTTCTACTGTCTGTGGCATTACACCATCGTCTGCAGCAACTACTAAGATTGCAATATCAGTTGCATTTGCACCACGCATACGCATAGCGGTAAATGCTTCATGACCCGGTGTATCAAGGAATGTAATCTGACGATCCTGTGCAGTAACAGTATAGGCACCAATGTGCTGTGTAATACCGCCTGCTTCCCTGTCAGTTACATTTGTCTTAAGGATTGCATCAAGAAGAGAAGTTTTAACATGTTCAACATGACCCATAACACAGATAACCGGTGCTCTTTCGATCATATCTTCCGTGTTTTCTTCATCTTCTTTAAGAAGTTCTTCGATAACATCAACTTTCACTTCTTTTTCACACATGATTTCATATTCGATGGCAATATTCTCTGCTTCTTCATATGAAATTTCCTGGTTCACCGTTACAATCTGGCCCTGCATAAACAATTTTTTGATAATTGCAGCCGGCTGCATTTTCATTTTATCTGCCAATTCCTTAATGGTAAGAACCTCAGGAAGTGTAATTACTTTGATTTCTTCTACAACTTCTTATTTCTTTTCCGGTTTAATGAAACGGCCTGCCTTATTCTTGTTTGGCATTACTCCGTCATCTTCGTAGATTGCATCTTTCTTGGAACGCTTATCCTTGTTCTGGTTGAGACGGCGCTGTTCTTCACGTTTGCTTTCAGACTTCTGAGCGATTGGCTCATCTGCGAAACCTTTGCCTGATCCACCTTTCTGGAATCGATT
>JAGATU010000048.1 GCA_017621115.1 Lachnospiraceae bacterium | reverse complement strand
TTTGTTCCATCGGTCCAATCGCCGCAGTACTGGCACTCGGCATGATATACAATCCGGAATCTGCCGAACAGGTATCCGAATCCATTCCGATTATCGATAACACAGTTGACTTATGGCAATTATTTGCGGTGGAATTCCCAACCTATATTCACGAGATTGCCATTTCCCTTCTACCGATTGTTGTATTCTTTGGATTTTTCCAGCTTATCTCCAGAGACATCAACAAAAGGACTTTAATAAAAATCGGAATTGGTTTAATCTATACATATATTGGGCTTGTCGTATTTTTAACCGGTGTTAATGTCGGTTTTATGCCAGCCGGTAACTATCTCGGCCAGACTATTGCCGGACTTCCGTATGCATGGATAATCATCCCAATCGGTATGATTATCGGTTATTTCATTGTTCAGGCCGAGCCTGCCGTTTTCGTACTTACCAGACAGGTTGAGGAAATGACTTCCGGTGCTATCTCTGCAAGAGCAATGGGGCTGAGTCTTTCGATTGGTGTAGCTGCTTCTGTTGGCCTCGCCATGATCCGGGTATTGACCGACATCTCCATTATGTATTTATTGATACCCGGTTATGCCATTGCATTGATTTTGACATTCTTTGTACCCAAATTATTTACCGCCATTGCATTCGACTCCGGTGGGGTTGCCTCCGGTCCGATGACTGCAACTTTCCTGCTTCCTTTCGCAATGGGTGCATGTGAAGCCATGGGCGGTAATATCATCACGGATGCATTCGGTATTGTAGCCATGGTTGCCATGACTCCGCTGATTACCATCCAGATTATGGGACTGATTTTTGCAATCAAAGAACACAAATGCAAAGATATTACTGTTGCTGCCGTTCCTACCACATTGGACGACTACGGCGATATGGAAATTATCGAATTATAATAATATCCGCTTAACAATTTTATCTATTTAGAAATGAGGATACTATGGGAAATATCTATTTGATGACTACGATTGTCGATCGTAAAATAGTCAAAAAATATTTGGAATTATATCAGGAAAATGATCTCCAGGTTATGTTCATCTCCTTAGGATTCGGAACTGCTAACAATGAAGTTCTGGATTATCTCGGACTGGAATCCACTGAAAAAGCGGTTGCCCTTTCCGTAATTGAAGAACATACATGGGCAAGAGTCAAAAAGCAATTGGAGAAAAAGCTCCACATCGATGCACCCGGCGGCGGAATTGCATTTACTACCCCTCTAAGCAGCGTAGGAGGCAAGAAAGCATTACAGTTTTTGATTGAAAATGATAATTATCAGAAAACGGAGGAAACAACCTTGAAAGATACTGCTCACGAATTAATAGTTGTTATTGCAGAACAAGGATACACAAACTTAATTATGGATGCAGCAAGAGGCGCCGGTGCATACGGCGGTACTGTTATCCATGCCAAAGGAACCGGCAAAGAAGCCGCAGAGAAATTCATGGGTGTTTCCCTTGCTCTTGAAAAAGAAATTATCTATATTGTAACCAAAACCGAGCAGAAAAACGCCATCATGTCCGCCATCATGAAAGAAGCCGGTCTTGACAGCAAAGCCAAAGCCATTACCTTCTCTCTTCCGGTAACCGATACGGCAGGACTGAGACTGATTGAGGATTAAGCATTCCAATATATAATATAAAACACCCGTGCATCCATTTGAGGGAGTGCCCGGGTGTTTTAATATGTTCTATTTAATTCCTAATATATGCTTTTCCATACTTTCTTTTAAATCCGGCGTATCATCTTCGATATGTGCCAGATACGTAATTACCAGTTCTTCTTTAGGAAGAATATAGCACTTCTGTTTCCATTTTCCATTGATACTGAAACCATCCCTGTATTTCCAAATAAAATAGCCATAACCGCCTTCACGGTTCATCTGCTGCACGGAAGCAGCATCTTTCACATACTCCTCTGAAAGAATCCGCTTGCCTTCATAACAGCCGCCGTTGTATAAAAGAAGGCCAATTTTGCTAAGTTCATGTACCGTTAATTCCATCTTCGATGCCCCGTAAAAATAGCCATCAGGACAAGTTTCATACGGCGGTTTTATAATGCCCAGAGGCTCAAATAATTTGCGATGCAAATATTGATACAACTCTTCTCCTACTGCATGGGATACTGCTACACCTACCAGATAGGCTGAAACATTACTGTAATTGAATTCCTTTTTATTTGCGTCCGAAATCGGATAATTCAATGATGCTGTAAGCCAACTATCTCCTTCCGGCCGGAATGGGTATCCTGATACAGACATCGTTAACAGACGTTTGATAGTAATACTCTTATACTTCTCTGCCTGCTCCTCTTTTATCTGTTCCACCACATTATTAGGCAGATATTCCAGAACAGATTTATCAATATCCATTTTTCTTTCATCCACCGCCAGCCCAACTGCAATGGAGGTAATCACTTTGGTCGCAGAATATATCGGATAGCGTGTCTTAGTAGTATCGCCGTAGGAATGAATCAGCTGACCACTTTTATAAACTTCTACTCCAAATACATTCCAGTCATTTTTCTTTATATCCTCAACAAACGCATCAAAATCCATGCTATCACCCATATTTTTATGGTCTATATCTGAATGCCTGCTTTCTACCTCACAAAGAAGTATCATCTTTTTCAATTGCATCCTTATCTGCAGATACTGCCTCTTTAAGGATGTCAAAATAAGATTCCATTTGCTTGATTCGTTCCATACAAGTCCTATTAAAATACATGCAATGCAATTAATACCTGTAAAATCACAAAAGCAACGTAAATGCTAAGGAGTGTCACTCCCTGCCATCGCTGGAGTTTTCCTTTAATCACTGTAGGCAATGTCATTAAAGCCATTACACCCACCATCAACGGAATTTCGATAAGCTGGGAAGTATTATAACCAAAAAGTTTACTTCCTTCCGGAATCACGAAAGGCGAAATGGTTACTGCTGCACCGGATACCAGAACCAGATTAAAAATATTGGCACCAATAATATTACCAAGTGACAATGCTCCATACCCTTTTATAAGCGCCGTTACGGCTGTTACCAGTTCAGGAAGTGAAGTACATAGTGCAACCACTGTAACTCCCACTACCTCCGTAGGGATACCTGCCAATGAAGCAAGGGAAACGGAAGATCCCTCTAACATATCAGCTCCGACAGCAATCAAAGCAGCTCCGACAACTATAAGAATAACTTCTTTCACAAATGAATCAGCGACAGTTTCCTCTTCCTCTTCCTCTTGCTGTTCCTGCACAGGATTCTTAAATCCCTTATAGATTGTCGATCCCATATACACAGCAAAAACCAAAAGCATCACAATACCAAGCCATCTGTCAAAACGCCCGAATATGTATGCAGCCACCATATAAATACCTGCTGAAATAAAAAAGAATATTATCGGAGTAACTATAGTCTTTCTATCTACCGGCGCAGGACGGATTGCAATCGTAAGCGCTGCAATCAGCGATGTATTACAAATAATGGAACCAATCGCATTACCATATGCAATCGCACCATTGTTATTCACAGCCGCAGTAACAGATACCATTACTTCGGGAAGTGTTGTTCCGATAGAAACTACTGTAGCACCAATGATTATTTCCGGGACGCGAAAACGTTTCGCTATACCGACAGCACCATCCACAAACCAGTCGCCTCCCTTTATCAGCAACACAACGCCAACCGCAAACAATAAAAGGGCTCCCCATAATCCTTCGGACAACCCGTTATACCACATTAAAAACTGCTCAAACATAATAAAATCTCCTTATACATATTTCATAAAATATTATTATAGCACGCATAACAGCAAAATAACAGGGGCAAACTGCCCCTATTATTTATTCTGCCGCATCCAGCATGGATTCAATAAATATCCCATATCCCCTTGTCGGGTCATTCACGAGTACATGTGTCACTGCTCCAATTATCTTTCCATCCTGTAATATCGGACTGCCGCTCATCCCCTGTACAATACCGCCGGTTTCATTTATCAATCCGGTATCCGTCACATGGAGTTTAAATCCACGGCCGGGACTGTCACTCTGTTTATAGATATCCGTTATTTCGGCGTCATAATAGGCCGGCACATCATTCAAGGTACAATAAATCTGCACCGGACCGGGCCGTACATCCTGTTTTAATGCAATATCCAAAAAATCGGTTTCCACATCCTTTGAAAACGAATCCAGTATGTTGCCATAGATACCCTCTGTGGTATTCCTCTCCACATTGCCAAGGTACTCATTTTTCTTATAGGAGATATATCCCGTCATCTCTCCCGGTTCACCGGCCTGCCCTTTTTTAATTGCTACAATATCAGCACGGTACAGACTGCCATAATCCAGTTCCATCAGCGTCGATGTATCCAGATCATTGATTCCGTGTCCCAGTGCACCAAATTCGCCGTTTTGCGTGATATATGTCATGGTTCCGACACCCTGGGCATTATCGCGGACCCATATACCCAATTTGTAGAAGCCATCCTTATTTTTTGCCGGTGTTATTTTCAAATCAAACACTTCACCGCCACGATCAATTGTTAATATTACCGGTTCTCCGTCAGATTCATCAATTTTTGCAATCAAATCCCGCTTCAGATTGATTTCCTCACCGTTAAATGCGCAAATATAATCCCCTTCTTTTAAAAGAGCCGACGGTTGTTGCATCATACCACCCTCACCCTCGAATTCACCACTGTCTATCACAAGAATTCCCTTCGTTTTTACATAGATTCCTATAGGTTTTCCGACAGGCTTCAATTTTGTGGTATCGATGACCGATACTTGCGTTTCCTTAAAATTAATAAAGCCAAACAGCTTCACCGACATATTATATGTGTCAGTATCTGAGGCATAAAAAGTTATAGGTTTGCCAAGGTCCAAAGCACCAATTGCCTGATCCTGCTTGGAAATACTGGCCGTTGCCGGTAATGCAAAATCAAATTTTTCCGTTTCCCCTTTATGAATATGGATTTTGGACGGAATCTTTTCCCAAGAAAAATAAACCCATGCCATAATCAGTATGGGAACACTTATTATCCCTATGCCAACCAGCAAACGTTTCACGCTTCTTTGCAATCTGTTCTTATTAAGCCACATATATTTTCATCCTTTCCGGTTTTTTACAATACAAAAAGGACGCCGACAGACGTCCTTAGTAGTATGCAAATATCCGGTTAAAAGTATGAAAAATTAATTTAGTAACCTTTTGTCTGATTTGCCATTTCTTTCAATTCTTTTGCATTGGCAAGTACAGTCTCTGTTATGGAATCACTTCCCAAAAGTCGTGCAATCTCCGTCAGTTCATCCCGAGAATCAAGTCTTCTGATCTCTGTAATGGCCGCAGATTCATCAACTGTTTTTTCGATAACATAGTGTGCATCCGCCATTGCCGCAATCTGCGGAAGATGTGTAATACAGATAAGCTGATGCTCCCTGCCAAGTACTGCCATCTTCTCAGATACCTTCCATGCGGTTCTTCCGCTGATTCCGGAATCAATCTCATCAAAAATCAGAGTCTCTATATTCTCCTTATCCGCCATAATGGTCTTAAGCGCCAACATAATACGGCTAAGTTCACCACCGCTGGCCACCATCGTAAGCGGCTTTCTCGGCTCACCCGGATTAAGCGAAATCATAAATTCAATGTCTTCAAATCCTTCTTCGCTGCGGATACTCTCATCACTTGTTACCGCCACTTCAAAGTCCACATTTGCAAAATTCAAATCAAGCAGTGCATCATTCATCTGTCTGCCAAGTTCTCCTGCCGCCTCTATGCGAAGTCCGCTAAGCTGTCTTGAATAAGCAATAACATCCGCTTCCGCTTCTTCCATTTTCTCCTGCAGCGCATTCAAATACCCTTCGTAATCCGCCATCTTCTCCAGTTTGGAAGACTGCTTTTCATAATATGCAAGCACTTCTTCCACGGTGTTACCATATTTATTTTTAAGATGATTATATACATTCAGGCGTTCTTCAACCATCATGTATTCTTCCTGCGAAAACTCGAGCGAATCCAGATAAGATGCCACATTCCTGTCTAAATCCGAAAGCATGTCCTCCACCTGTATAAGCTGTTCTTCCATATCGGCAAGTTCACTGTCAAGCGCAGAAACAGCCTTTAATTCCCGAAGTGCAAAAGAAATACCTATTCCGGCGCCACTTTCATTCTCGGTTCCGATGGCTTGGGACACTCTGGACACCGCTTCCGCAATCTTACGGCTGTTGTTCATCTTACGATAACGTTCTTCCAGTTCTTCATCCTCGCCGACAACCAGTCTTGCATTCGAAATCTCATCTACTTCAAACTGTGCAAGTGCCAGTTCTCTTTCCTGTTGCTTTTCATCTTCGCTTGCCTGCAAAAATTCTTTTTTGCAGTTAGTATATGTACGATACGCTTCTTTTAATTTGTCTTTTAAAGGGAAAATCAATTCCGAAGCAAAATCGTCCACTATCTGGGAATGCTTTTTCACGTTTAAAAGAGTCTGCGTATCATGCTGCCCGTGAATGGCTATCAATAAAGATGCCAAATCCTTAAGCTGTTTGGCTGCAACCGTCTCACCATTTACTTTACAAACGCTTCTGCCCGGCATAATTTTTCTTTGGATGAAAATGCTGCCGTCTTCTTCAAGAGGAAGTTCCAATTCTTCCATCTTCTTAAAAATCTCATTGCGTTTTGTCTGAAAAACCAGTTCAACAAGCGCATACTGCGCCCCTGTACGGATACAATCCTTATCCCCCTTACTTCCAAGCACGGAATTCATGGCCGCACCGAGCGCAAGACGAACAGAGCCGATAATCACTGATTTACCGGCACCGGTTTCTCCTGTGAGAATATTCAGTCCATTCTCCCAGAACACTTCATTTTCTTCAATTAAAGCGAGGTCTTTTACATGTAAACTTACAAGCATATGTTCTCCTTCATTTGCATCGCAAATGTTGCTTCTCTCCCGCCTAAGCATCATATCCTACACAAGATTGTTATAACATCTCCCGTATTTTGTCCATAACAATCTGTGTTTCTTCCGTAGTACGTATCGCTGCCATGATTGTATCATCACCTGCAATACTACCCACTATTTCTTTTAGTTTCATGGCATCCACAGCCGCTGCAACCGCCATTGCCATTCCGGCTACCGTCTTGATTACCAAAATGTTCTGTGCGCTGTCCATGGATACAAATCCGTTACGCAGCACACGGATATATTTGTCGGCAAGATGAGCATCGTCATGCGTCAGTACCGCATACTTTTGCTTACCATTGCCGTTTGGAATCTTACCAATCTTGAGTTCTCGGATGTCTCTGGAAACCGTAGCCTGTGTAACCACGAACCCTTCCTCACTAAGGCGGTCCGCCAGTTCCTCCTGTGTCTCAATATTCTCTTCCTGAATTAACTGCAGGATTCTTCCCTGTCTGTTTTTCTTCATTTGAAAACCCTTTCCGATACTACTCACTCATCTTGCGCTGCAACGCTTCCAAAAAGCTTCTCTCATCAAGTTTGACGATTACGGTTGTCTTGTCCGACTTGCGGATACGTAAAGTATCCCCCGTAGACATCATTACTTTTTCATGTCCGTCAGAAGCCGCTTCCACCGTCAACGCACTTCCGTCGTTTGCAGTACCGATGACAATTTCCACCACATCATCACTACGCAAAATAACACTCCTCGAATTCAATGTATGTGCGCAAACAGGAGTCAGCATCAAAAGCTTAGCTCCCGGCTCTGCAATCGGTCCGCCCGCAGACATATTATAACCCGTAGAACCGGTCGGTGTTGCCACAATCACACCGTCCGCGCCCATATTGCACAATAATTTGCCGTTAACATAGATGGAATAACGGATCATCTGCAAAGATCCGCATCTGGTAAGTGTTACATCATTGAGTGCAGAAGAAAGAACTGTCTCTTTGCCGTCATGCACCACTGTTGCATCCAGCATCATTCTCTCTTCAATCAGATAATCACCATTCATCAGGCGCTCAATGGCTTCTTCCATACGGTTTGGTTCCACCTCAGCCAAAAAACCAAGTGTGCCGAGATTAATACCAAGTACCGGCATCCTTGTTCCCGCTACTTCCCTTGCCACGGAAAGCAGGGTACCGTCACCGCCGAGTACCAGAACAAAATCGGCATTGCTTTTCTGCTTCTCAATACCGTCCTTATTGCATAAAAACACTTTACTGCTTCCACCGTGCTTTTCAATAATTGCCTGCAGTTTGGTACTGATACTTAAATCCTTATCTTTAATTTCATTCGTAATAATATGAAAATGTTTCACTACGCTTCCTCTTCCAGTTTCTCATGCGCCTGCTCCACAATTGCATGTAACTGTTGCTCCCACTGTGGTGTCAGTACACCGGCCATGCCTTCCTTTTCCTTTAAAATGCCTTCGGCATCCTTCTCCGTCAGTTCCGACACGTCCTCATTTTTCGTAATATTCTTCTGCAAATGTACCAGATATTCAATATTCCCCTCCGGTCCTTTAATCGGCGAAAATGACAAATCCAACACATCAAAACCGCTGATTCCGGCAAATACAAGAATCTTACGGATAACCTCTTCGTGCACCTTCTTATCCCTGACTACACCTTTCTTGCCAACCTTGTCCCTTCCGGCTTCAAACTGCGGTTTTATCAGGCATACCATCTGACCTTCATCTGAAAGCAATCTTCTTGCCGGCAGTAAAATCTTTGTCAAAGAAATAAATGATACATCCACCGATGCAAAATCAAGTACATCCGCAATATCCTGCGGCTGCATATATCGGAAATTCGTCTTTTCCATGCAAACCACACGCTCATCACTTCGCAACTTCCAATCAAGCTGTCCATGTCCGACATCCACGGAATACACTTTCACCGCTCCGTTTTGTAACATACAATCCGTAAACCCACCGGTTGAAGCACCGATATCCATGCAAATCTTTCCGTCCACGGTCAGGTCAAAATTCTGTAATGCCTTCTCTAATTTCAATCCGCCGCGGCTGACGTATCTTAGGGTATTTCCTTTTACTTCAATTGTAATTTTCTCCGGGTCAAATGTACTTCCCGCTTTGTCCTCCCGTTGTCCGTTTACAAACACCTTGCCGGACATAATAATAACCTTAGCCTTTTCCCTGGAAGGAGCAAAACCGCCATTGACCAGTAATACATCAAGACGTTCTTTCATTCTGTCTTTATTTTTCCATTCTCTTTTCTATTTTTGCAATAATACTGTCTGCATCAATTCCGATTTCCTTACGAAGCAGTTCCACATTACCATGCTCCACATATTCATCCGGAACACAGACATTCAAAACGCCCATGGTAAACTTGCGCTCATCCACATAAGAGCGTACCTTTTCACCAAAACCGCCGCTCTCGACATTCTCTTCCATCGTAACAAGCAAAGTATGGTTCTCTGACAGTTTCCCAATCATATCCGTATCAATCGGTTTCACAAATCTGCCGTTTACCAAAGTAACATTGTAGCCTTTTTCTTTTAATTTCTCACGGACTTCCACAGCCGTCTTTACCATACTGCCGACCGCCATAAGAGCAATGTCTTTTTCTTCAAAAATCATTTCGCTCTTACCGTATACAATCGGTTCACGATATTCTTCCAATCCGTCATATGCCTCACCTCTCGGATAACGCACTGCTATCGGCGCCCCAAATTTAACGGCAAATTTCATCATATCGGAAAGTTCCCATTTATTCTTAGGAGCCATAATATGCATATTCGGAATAGATGACAGATAGGATAAATCAAAAATGCCCTGATGTGTCTCACCGTCACTTCCGACAATTCCGGCCCTGTCTATCGCAAAAACAACCGGAAGGTTCTGGATACAGACATCATGCAGAATCTGGTCGTAAGCTCTTTGTAAAAAAGAAGAATACACCGCAACAACCGGTGTCAGGCCGCCTGCAGCAAGCCCTGCTGCAAATGTAACCGCATGCTGCTCCGCAATTCCCACATCAAAGAAACGGTCCGGATACATATTCTGGAAACGCTTAAGTCCGGTTCCGTCCGGCATCGCCGCCGTAATCGCAACTACATTCTCATTACGCTGTCCGAGTTTTATCATAACGGTTGAAAAAACATCCGTATAATTGGCTTTGAGTTTTTTATTCTTAGGAAGACCTGTTGCAATATCAAACGGTTCCGCACCATGGAATCTTGCCGGATGACGCTCTGCCGGTTCATACCCCTTACCTTTATTAGTCATTACATGAACCAATACAGCCTTCTTACACTTCTTGGCTTCATTAATCACCTTAACCATGGCTTTTACATCATGCCCGTCCACCGGTCCGAGATAGGTAAGACCCATATCTTCAAAAAACATGCCCGGAATTACAAGATGCTTAAATCCGCTTTTGACTCTTCGTACAAATTCTACCATCGCAGCACCATTTTTCTTATCCCGCAATGAGTAGTAAATACTATCCCTCAAATTCAAATACTTGTCCGCCGTACGGATATTGTTCAGATACTTACTTACTCCTCCGACATTTTCCGAAATGGACATATTGTTGTCATTCAAAATAATTATATAATTGGTCTCCAGACGGGATGCATTGTTCATGGCTTCATATGCCATGCCTCCTGTAAGGGAACCATCGCCGATAACCGCTACAACCGTATTCTTCTCACCCTTAATATCCCTTGCCTTTACCATACCAAGTCCTGCGGAAATCGAGGTCGAACTGTGTCCGGTATCGAAGCAGTCGCACTCGCTCTCTTTTCTCTTCGGGAAACCGCTAAGCCCACCGTATTTACGCAGATTCTCAAATCCTTCCCTACGTCCGGTAAGTAATTTATGTGTATAGGACTGGTGACCGACATCCCAAACTATCTTATCCTCCGGCAAATCGAGTGCCAGATGCAGCGCCATGGTAAGTTCCACCGCGCCAAGATTGGAGCCAAGATGTCCCCCCGTCACACTGATTTTCTCAATCAGGAACTCCCTGATTTCCGCCGCCAGTTTATCCCAGTCTTCCTTTGCTATATTCTTAATATCATTTTCTTTTTTAATCTGTTCCAGAAGCATCTTCATGCATCCTCTTTTCTCAGTTATTTCTGTGTATCAAATATAAAATCAATTCCTCTAAAAAAGTATGCTCAAACGGCATGGTATTTAATAATGCCACCGCCTCATTAGATAATCTTTCCACTTCTTCTTTTGCCTTGTCCAAGCCCATTAATGAAACACAGGTGACTTTATCATTTTTCTCATCACTGCCAATCGGCTTACCCAACTGCTCAAATGTGCCCGTTACATCCAGAATGTCATCCTGAATCTGAAAAGCAATACCAATATTATAGCCTATCTTTTCAATGTCGTTAACCTGTTTTTCATCTGCTCCGGCCAAAATCGCACCAATCATCATACTGCTCTGGATTAAAGCTGCAGTTTTATTCTCATGTATATACATAAGTAACTCTTGGGTCACCTTTTCAGGCGGAAATTCTTCTGCCGTAATATCAGCTGTCTGTCCGCCAATCATACCATAAATTCCGGCCTTGCGTGACAATACCGTCAACGCATCCGCTACACGCTTCAAATCATCCGTCATGGTAAATGCCTTACATGCCGTTTCAAATGCATAATTTAATAGTGCATCTCCGGCAAGCACTGCCATGCCTTCACCATATACGGCATGTGTCGTCCTACGGCCTCTTCTATATTCATCGTTGTCCATACACGGAAGGTCGTCATGTACAAGCGAATAGGTATGAATCATCTCCTGCGCAGCCATAAACGGTTCAACAAGCGCAGTATCGCCGCCAAACATATGATAAGTCTCTTCCATCAACATCGGGCGCAAACGTTTACCGCCGGCAAGCACACTATAATTCATCGCTTCCATTACAAGTGCGGCATATCCTTCCTCTTTTGGCAGGAACTGTCCTAATACCGTTTCAATATGTGCAATTCTAGTTTCCATCTCTTGTTTAAACATGATTCTGTCCTTCCGTCATCCTGCATTATTCCATTTCCTGTAAGGTTCCGTCTGCATTCAGTTCCAGAACCTTTTTCTCAACACGGTCTATTTTATCATTACATTCCTTAATCAACTTCATTCCCTGTTCATAAATCCCAAAAGAATCTTCCAGGGAAATATCTTCTGATTCCAATGCCCTGATTTGTTCATCAAGTGTCTTTAACATCTCCTGCAAAGTGCGTTCATCTTTCTTATTATCCATTATTGTTCTCCTTTCGCAGGTTCTGCTTTAACTATATCTTCCACCTTGGTTATTACTTTACCGTTTTTAACATGAATAGTCAGTATATCACCTTTTACCACTTTATTCACGTCATTAACCGTCTTCCCCTGTTCATTTGCCACATAGGAAAACCCCTGGTTCAATTTATCAAGCGGCGATACTCCTTTTAACCGTTCGATATACACCGCCAGTTTCCTGCGATAATTCTGTAAAATCTGCTCCATTGCATTCTGTAACTGTTCCTGCGCACGCATGGATGCATAGCGCATGGACTGTATTCTGCTTTGCGGACTCAAAGCCCTAAGACGCATAGCCTCATGTGACAACTGTATGCGCTTATACTCCAGTATACGCATCATTGCATTGCATAAACGCTCACGCATTCCTACAAGTTGTTCTTCCAATAACGCAATATCAGCAACCGCCAGTTCTGCTGCGGCAGACGGAGTCGGTGCCCGAAGGTCTGCCACATAGTCAATAATCGTTGTATCGGTCTCATGTCCGACCGCTGAAATAATGGGCACACTGCAATCAAAAACCGCCTGTGCCACAATCTCTTCGTTAAACGCCCACAAATCTTCTATCGAACCGCCGCCTCTGCCGACTATCATCAAATCAACACCGAGACTTTCCAGTGCGCGGATACCATTGGCAATACTCTGCGCGGCATATTCGCCCTGTACAATCGCCGGATACACAATAATCTGCACATAGGGATTACGTCTTCTTGCGATGTTGATAATATCCCTTACTGCAGCTCCCGTTTTAGCAGTAACCACTCCCAATGTCTTAATATGGGATGGTATCGGCTGTTTATATTCCGGTGCAAACAATCCTCTTTCTTCCAGTTCTCTTTTAAGAGCCTCAAAACGCTCATATAACTGTCCGACGCCGTCCAGCGTAATCTTTTTGGCATATAACTGGTATTTACCGTCGCGTTCATATACATCCACATTTCCGGATACGACAACCTGCATTCCCTCTTTTAAAGGAAAAGATAAGCCTCCACGATTCCCCGCGAACATTACGCAGGAAATCACACCAAGCTTATCCTTTAATGTAAAATAAATATGACCGAAGGAATGATATTTACAGTTGCTCACCTCACCACGCACCATAATGGAACGGAGCATATAATCCTGAGAAAACATATTCTTGATATATGTATTTACCTGGGCAACTGAATATACATTCTGCATTTTCTTCTCCAAAAACCTACGATGCAAATCTGGCCAATACACCGTTTACAAAACTGTAGGATTCATCCCGTCCGAATTTTTTGGCGAGTTCTACCGCCTCATTAATGGCTACGCCGGTCGGAACATCGTCATCATAAACAATCTCGTATACGGCAAGACGGATAATCGTCAGATCCACCTTACCCATTCTGTCGGTCGTCCAGCCCTTTGCCTTGGCATTAATCTGTTCATCCAATTCCGCGAGTCTGTCCATAATCAGATCAAACTTCTTCTGTATGAACTCCATATCTTTCTCATCAATCGGATTGTCAATATCATCAAAGAAAAGACTGCACTGTTCCTGCATTTCCTCTATATCATTAAATTCCACACGAAACAGCAGTTTGAACAACTGCTCACGTAATACTCTTCTGCTCATTTGTCTTCTTACCCGTAATTTGCGATTTATTTCTGTTTGTTCATATCCACGCTTGCAATGCGGACATTTACATCCGTCACATTAAGTCCTGTCATATTTTCAACCGTAGACTTAACTTTCTCCTGCACTTTTCCGCAAGTAGTCGGAATATTGTATCCGTAGTCAAGCATAAGTGATAAATCAATTGTCACATCCTGACCGATAATGTCTACCTTAACACCCTTAGTCAGATTCTTAACTCCAACCTTAGTCATAAGTTCATTGGTAATATTACCTGCCATTGCACTAACGCCGTCCACTTCCGTAGCTGCAAGACCTGCAATCACTGCAATTACATCATCCGCCACCTGTACGGAACCAAGATTCTCATTACCTTCTAATACATACGTATTTCTTTCCATGGAAATCCTCCCAAATCGTTTCATTCAATCGTTATCTATTATATCATTCCCTAATTATTTTGCCTAGTACCTACCTTCAAATAACCAGAACGTAAATATCCCCTGCTCCGCATTATCCGTATACGCAACCGTACCTTCGGAATTCAGGAATTCAAACACTTTCTGCTCATCCAAAAGAATACGGTACATCTCATCAAATACCGTACTGTCACTGCACTTAAACGTCACCGTCTCCTGCCCTTTTGCAATAGCCTGTGAAAAAATATCCGAAAGCCGCTGCTCATCATATCCGGTAAAATACAACCCTTCCCTGACATAGTAATTGTCTGCCATGGACACACACTCCGGTAATTCCACCGGCATATCCGGATTATGTGTTAAAAGAAGCTGATTGGTCGTTACACACATATAATCATAGTTGATTACGGAGGTCTGTTTTTTAACTACCTGTTCCTGATTACCAAAAAGATAAAAAGCATCTCCCCATGTGGCGTCCATATAATACCATGCACCGTTTACCGATATCAAATTCCATGCATGTGCTTCTCCGCCTATCACATTTCCAAGCACCAGACTGCAACGTATGCCTGCTTTGTTTGCAAGATATTGCAATGCTTTGGCATATCCCTGACAAACACTCTTCCCACCGATAAAAACGGAACAGATATTTTGGTTGTCCGATGCCTGCAAATCATATTCCGTCTGTGTCACCAGGGTATCATACAAATACTTCACTTTGATATATTCATCCCGCGTATCCGGCATTCCTGCAAGAATATCGGATACTTTGGAATCTATAAGAGCTTGTCTTCTTAGAATTTCCTCTTCTTCATACAGATATTTCCCCGTGAATTCGATTCTCTCTACTTTATCATCACGTGTATATTCCGTGTACTTGTAACCGTCTACGTAAAAAATACCGGGATTGTCCAACATAACGGCACTAAATGCCCTGTCAATTACACCATCGTCCGTAGTAGACAACACTGTTCCGTTTTCAAAATGAAGAAGTGAATCCAAAATCTCTGCATAAACCTGCTGCTCATTTTCCGTGAGTTTTCCATAAATAACATCTGTTATTTGCGTTTCAGGCATTACATTTTCCGGTTCACTCTCTTCTTGCAGGTTTGTTTCCTGCGAAGACACTTCCTGCGTACTTTCTTCCGGTTCCGGCTCACTTATCTTTTCTTCAATTGTTACTGTCTCGCTTATTGTTTCTTCCGTACATTCTGCCTCAGACACTTGCGTTTCCTGCTTCATCTGTACCTGATACAGTACTGTGTCCTTATCGGCGTTCTTTAGATAAATACAACCTGCTATAATGGTTACCATCAAAAGCAACAACACTGCTTTTTTCATAAGCATCTCCTCCGTTACCGGTAAATATTCATCCAAATCTGTCTTTAACAACCGTCAAATTACTGATTACCAAATTCTGAAAGTTCTAATCCCTTATTTCTGTCCAGAGTCATACCGACACTCCATGCATTGATAAACAAAAGCAACGGATTGCCTTTTAAATCTTTCACTTTTTTCATATCACTGGTTCCGACAATACGGTCCAAATCTGTATCCGACGATGTAATCCAACGGATATGTTCGTATGGAAGCGGTTCTAACTTAATCTCTACATTGTATTCATTTTCCAGGCGGTATTTTAATACATCAAACTGGAGAACACCTACTACTCCTACAATAATCTCTTCCAGACCGGTATTGTATTCCTGGAAAATCTGGATGGCGCCTTCCTGGGCAATCTGATTAATACCTTTCACAAACTGTTTTCTCTTCATGGTATCCATCTGCCTTACCCTTGCAAAATGCTCCGGTGCAAATGTAGGAATACCTTCGTATTCAAACTGTGCCTTCGGCATGCAAATCGTATCGCCAATCGAAAAAATACCCGGATCAAATACACCGATAATATCTCCTGCATAAGCTTCATCCAGAATCTTACGCTCACTTGCCATAATCTGCTGCGGCTGGGAAAGGCGCATAACCTTATTACCCTGCACATGCTTAACTTCCATATTGGATTCAAACTTACCGGAACAAATTCGCATAAATGCAATTCTGTCCCTATGAGCCTTATTCATATTCGCCTGAATCTTAAATACAAAGGCTGAAAAATCATTCTCTACAGGATCAATCATGCCGATATCCGCTTTACGTGGTAACGGAGTCGTTGTCATCTGCAGGAAGTACTGTAAAAAGATTTCCACGCCAAAATTGGTAAGTGCTGAACCAAAGAATACCGGAGTCAGTTTACCGCTCTGAACGGCTTCCAAATCAAACTCGGCACTGGCCCCATCCAAAAGTTCAATCTCATCCATTAAAATATTCTTATACTCTTCACCGACATGTGTAAGAAGTCCCGCCTCATCATCCAATGCAATAACTTCAGAATGTCCTTCTTTGGTACCTTTCTCTGTATCGGAAAATGTAATAACGCTATTCTTCTGTCTGTCATAAACACCTTTAAAATTCTTACCGCATCCAATCGGCCAATTAACCGGGCATGTGGCAATTCCCAGTTCCTTTTCTATTTCATCCAATAACTCAAATGTATCATTGGCTTCTCTATCCATCTTATTAATAAATGTGAAAATCGGAATTCCACGCATACCGCAAACTTTGAACAATTTTCTGGTCTGCGCCTCAACACCCTTGGAAGCATCAATAACCATTACCGCTGAATCCGCAGCCATAAGGGTACGATAAGTATCTTCCGAGAAATCCTGATGCCCCGGTGTGTCCAGAATATTAATACAATATCCGTCATACTCAAACTGCAATACGGAAGAAGTAACGGAAATACCTCTTTCCTTTTCAATCTCCATCCAGTCCGATACCGCATGGCGCGCTGTTGCCTTACCCTTAACGCTTCCCGCAAGATTAATGGCACCGCCGTATAGCAAAAATTTCTCTGTTAAAGTCGTCTTACCCGCATCCGGATGCGAAATAATTGCGAATGTTCTTCTCTTATTAATTTCCTGTGTATGCAAAGCCACGATTCCATCCTCCAAAATCTGTCCGTACTCTGTAATATCTTATCAATAGCATTCCATCTTTTAAAAATGCCACACTAATTGGTTAGTATAACACATTTTTCCTATTCTGTCATCGAACTTATAATAATATTCGCAGGATCCATTCCCGTTTTTCTGACAATAATATCCTCAATTTGCGCTAATTTGGCATCATCCAACGAATCCGTGCATACAACGACATCAACCATGTCACCGTTTACACTTACGACAGCTCCATCAAATCCTTTGGCTTCCAATAAAATCTCCGCTGCCATTTCTTTTTCAGCAATTTGAGTCAATTCCATCATACCGTTTACTGCGTCCTGTTTTTGGGACTCAGACAAAGAAGTACTATTAATAATTTCCAATAATGTTTCCTTATTCTTAGCCCTTGTCTGCTCTTTGATGAGTTTTACTCCTGCAAGAGAAGATACCGCCTGTGTGCTTGTATAAACAGCCTCTCCCGGCATGGTTCCGTCCAAAATATCCTCACTCCCAAGAATATCTTCATCCTCAAGTGCTGCTGATGCCATATCGACGTTTACATCTGAAATGGTATCCGACAATGTCAATGTATCATCCAGATAATTATCTGTTTCTTCCGCATCGGCATCCAGGCTGATAATGTCTGATGCAATATCTTCTTCTGATAAATCCAGTAACGCCGTGATTTCATCCTCCGTACCGGTTACATCCGCAACCGCAAGTTCATCTTCCATCTGATTTCCCGCAAAATTCAGGTATCCCGCAATAGCAATCATAAGAGCTAATGCCGTAATCATAATTTGATTTCTTTTCAACTTCGTCCACCCCTGACCAAATTTATTTCATTTTTACTACTTTAATCTTATGTGCCTCTATGTGAAATAATGCCTCCAATACGTCGGAAATATTTTTTTGTACTATTGCATTCCCTCCGCCCTGTGCCACAACAGTAATTCCCTGTATTTCAGGCTCAATCTGCTTTACTACATAAGGCGTCTTATTTCCCTCGCTGTCTGTTTCGAAAATGGTTTCATACTCATAACTGCTCTCGTTTGTACTTCTGCTCCCGCCGCTTCCGTCCGCTTCGGTAACAGTGGCCCGATTTACCGGCTCATCCTTTTCCACTATCATCTCCCTTGAAGCAGAAACGGTTACCATAGCCTGCACCTTTCCCACTCCGTCCATAACAGACAATAATTCTTCTATACGTGCCTCTAAAGCAAGACAATACTCCATGGATTCATCCGTAAACGCACTTCCCTTATCCGTCAAACCATCCGCTTCATCTCCATCACTCTTTATTTCTTCATTTATATTCTGTTTTTCTTTCCCCGTATCCAAAGGAATGGCAATGACCAAAAGTAATATCCCCAGCAGGACAAATACAACCATATTTTCCTTTTTTAACAACTTCTCCTTCACCCATTACCTCCTATTTCAATCGGACTGATAATCACGTTTTCCACATTAATTAAATCTCGTTTTAATTCTTCATTTGTACTATTGTCATTATCATATTGCAATCCCATCTTTTCATCATGTTCCGGCTCCACAACCGGTATATTCTCAAGATATCTGCTGACCGATTGCTCATAACCGGTGAATACCTCATGAATTCTATTATTCCAGTCAACCTCGATCGTTCCGAATAAAAAAGCAGAAATCCTTAGCAAAAGTATCAGCCCGACAAATGGTTTAATGTACCTTTTATATACTCCGGTTGGCGAAAATGAAAGAATTGTTTCGCATATTACAATAAATACTGCCAGTTCTTTTAACCAGGATACCAGTCCATCCATAACTTACCTCTTACATAAACCCGCGATTCGCAGTAAATGTGACAATCAAAACAAGAATCAAAAAAAACATAACCGCCGTGATCATGGTTTGCAGTAACAACATAATGCCGTCACCAAATGCATTAGTACAACCGGTAATACGCCTGTCAGCCGACAACCCCATCAAGGCTGCCGTTCCTTTTATCACTATCATAAACAAAAACACCTTTAATATGGGAATAGCACAGATAAATAACAAAAGAACTACAAAGCCAATCCCCAATGCATTCTTTAAAAGCACACTCATCCCAAGCATCACCTGGACGGAGCCGTCCGCCAACTCTCCAATTCCCGGGATGATTTCAACAGTCTTCTTTACAGCATTCATTTTTACCGTATCAATAACGGGTGTTATTGCCGATTGGAAGAGACCGCTTCCTGCCGCAAGCGTAAGTAATATTTTCAAAAAAGTCCGCACCCCGTTTTTCACAATCCGGATAAACATGGATAATCTCTCTTCTTCCAATATCCCGTTCATAATACACAAAAGCATATAGCAACTAATCATTGGAAGTATCAGGGTTACCAAGACCTGTTCCACCATATACACACCAATCAGAAAAACCTGATAAAAGCCAAATGCCGTGGCACTTCCCCCTGCTGTACCAACCACTATGAAATAACATGGAAGAAATACCTGTAAAAAAGAAATGCAACTGTCCAAACCTGTTTTTGCCACTGTGAATACTTCCGCATTTACTTTTATCAAAAATATAATCGTAATTAAATATGTAAACTTAAATCCCAGGTCACCAATCTGTTGATTCGGGAATATTCCTGAAAAATTCATGAATACAGTAGAAATAATACCAATCAGTAAAAGGGTCACACATACAAAACGGACCGCATCCAGTTCCGACGTTAACAGATAAAAGATTTCTTTTACCTGTCCTGTAATCACTTCTGCCCCGTTTCCTTTCATAACTTCCAATATCAGTTCTTTAAAAGAAATATCCCATGTAGGAAACAAAGACTCGAACTTTTCTTCCATACTACTGAAGTCATATTGTCCATATAATGCTGAAAAATCCATATTCATACTGAAAATCCCTGAATTGTTTCCAATAATGTCATCAAAATCGGTACACCTGCCAGCAAAATAGATATTTTACCGAATATCTCAATCTGCGAACCGATTGCCTGATATCCGGAATCTTTACAGATTCCGCTGCAAAACTCACATAAATATGTAATCCCGATCATTTTAAACAACAACCCATAGTATTGGTTGTCCATGGTCATATATGCAGAAATTGAGGCAAGCTGTTCCTTTGCCGAAGAAAACAGCCCCAGGACACAGAACAAAATCAAGACAGCAATGCATATGGATAAAAAAACGCTGTATTCTGCCCTCTGTGTTCTTAAAAACATAGCCATGATAACTCCTAGCAGGGCAATAACCATTACTTTATAAATCATCTGCCTCTCCTTACTTATAGCAGGAACAGATCCTGCACAGTCATAAACAGTTCATAAATACTTGGTATAATCCACATCAATACCAGAATCAATCCTGCCAAACTAACCAGAAACGCCTGTTCTTCCCTTCCGCTGTATTTAAGAACCTGATTCAGGATTGTTACCAAAATCCCTACCGCTGCTATCTTAAAGATTAATCCTACACTCACCTTATTTCCTCCAATGCAAATCTCGTTGTTTCCGTAGTCTGTACTACATTAACAAAACGGATATGGTTATTCCCCCCACCATGCTGATTGCCATCATCGGTTTCTTTTTTTTCATCAGCTCTTTTTCCATTTTTTCTTTCTCCGCATGCATTTTATGAAGATAAAATTCCAATCGTTGTATCTGCTGTTCACATTCCTGTTCACCAATATATTCCGGAAAACTAAGGATGTATTTCTTAACTTCTGCAGGAAGTTCACTTACCTTCTTCCATTCAATCATCTGCTCTTTCCAAGTCTGTATCAGATTTTTTCTTCTGTCATTCAACAGTTCGCACCCCACCTCAGCTACAAACCTCCCGCCGATACCATAAATATCTTCCCCCATTTGGCAAAATACTTCCGCAATAATATCCTTACGATAAAATATATGACTTTTCATGTTTTCAAATAAAAGAATCCATTCTTCCAATTCTTTTACTGCCCGGTTCCATCCTGCAATTTTCATCAGCCCATAACCACAGGAACCCGCAATGCATAATATAACACCTGATATTTTTAGCATCTATCCAAATTACCGTCCCATATTTCTACATCATGCTGTCTGTTTTTAATAATTATGTATCTGGAAAATACTTTCTCATTTATTACTTTTCTCAAATAACTCTTTTCACCCAAAGACTTTATGGAATCTCCGTGCATGGTTGCCAAAATACTGCATCCGCTGCGCACTACCGATATTAATGCCTTAATATCTTCCTCCGTTCCCAATTCATCCACAGCCATTACCTGCGGTGCCATGGAGCGGATTGCCATCATCATACCGATTGATTTCGGACAAGAGTCCATAACGTCTGTGCGCGCTCCTACATCAAGTTGCGGAATGCCGTTATAACTACCTGCCAGTTCACAACGTTCGTCGATAATTACGCAATTTTTCCCTTTTGCATAGGTATTACCATCCGAAATATTCCGGACAATATCCCGAAGAAGGGTTGTCTTTCCATACCCCGGCGGTGAAATAATAAGTGTATTGCATACCTGCCCCTGTTCATAAACAGCATGCAAAAACCGTTCTCCGGCTCCTTTGATTTCATGTGCAATTCTGATATTTATGAATGAAATATTCTTTACCGTTTTTATCTCGTTATCCGCAGTAAGCACAGCCTGTCCGGAAAGTCCTACCCTGTGACCGCCTCTAACGGTTATATAGCCACGCTTTATTTCTTCTTCATATGCATAGAGAGAAGAATGGCAAATATGATTTACAATATTCTCCATATCCTTTTCATTTGGGCAAAAAGCTTCCTGAAGATTTCTGCCAACCTGTCCTTCTTTTGAAATTATCTTTTCACATCCGTTTATACGGATTGTTACCGGCCGGTTAACACGTATCCGTATCTCCTGCATTTCGTCTATATGCTTTTCTAAACAGCCAAATACATCAATCAGCTTTTCCGGAAATAATTCATACACCAAACTCATACTGCCTGTCTCCTTAACTCAATATATGAGACAAACTTAAACTTATTCCTTTTTCTAATCAAATTCCGAAATTGCTTTTTTCAAAAAACAATTCTGAATCACTTTACTTAAACACTTGCATATGTTATTATATAAATACAATAACAATAATCATTACTATTATAAATAAAGGAGGATTTTTTATGGTGAATGCAAATCAGGCACAGGTAGATAATTTAGTTTCTTTATTGGATGGTTATGCCGAAAAAGGCGGACATCATTTAAATGTGAATGTATTACAGAGAGATATGTTGGAGGATGCAGCTGCACATCCGGAGAAATATCCGCAGCTGACTATTCGGGTTTCCGGCTACGCAGTTAACTTTATTAAGTTAACTCCGGAACAGCAGCGCGACGTAATCAGTCGTACATTCCACGGGGCACTGTAGATTACAAAAAGGACCAAGCAGCTACGTTTTCGCTGCTTGGTCCATTTTAATATATTAGTTCTGTGGAACGTCCTTGATAGAGAAGCTTGTTCTTCCCATCTTGTCTTTTCCGAGGCAAACAACAGTAACTTTATCACCAAGTGTAAGAACATCTTCTACACGGTTGATACGTTCTTTGCTGATCTTAGAAATGTGAACCATTCCTTCTTTGCCAGGTGCAAATTCAACGAATGCACCGAATTCTTTAATGCTTACAACAACACCTTTGAAAATCTGGCCTTCTTCAAAGTCTGTTACGATTGTCTTAATCATATCAACAGCCTGGTCCATCTTAGCTTCATCAGTACCGCATACAGATACTTTACCGTCATCTGTGATGTCAATCTTAACTTCTGTGCGGGCAATGATTTCGTTGATTGTCTTACCTCTCTGTCCAACAACTTCACCAATCTTTTCAGGATCAATTGTAAGAGAAACAATCTTAGGAGCATATTTACCAACTGTTGCACGAGGTTCTGCAATTGCCGGCTTCATGCAGTTGTCCATAATGAATAATCTTGCTTCACGACATCTTGCGATTGCACCTTCTACGATTTCTCTTGTAAGACCATGAATCTTAATATCCATCTGGATAGCTGTAATACCATCTGTTGTACCGGTTACCTTGAAGTCCATATCTCCGAAGAAGTCTTCAAGTCCCTGGATATCTGTTAATAATACGAAATCTTCGTCTGCATCACCTGTTACAAGACCACATGAGATACCTGCAACCATTTTCTTAATCGGTACACCGGCCGCCATAAGTGACATACAGGATGAACATGTAGATGCCATGGATGTAGAACCGTTTGATTCAAATGTTTCTGATACAGTACGGATTGCATATGGGAATTCTTCTTCTGAAGGAAGAACTGCCATTAATGCCTTTTCAGCTAATGCTCCGTGTCCGATTTCACGACGTCCCGGTCCGCGGCTAACCTTTGTTTCACCAACAGAGTATGCCGGGAAGTTGTAATGATGCATGTAACGCTTGCTTGTCTCATTTGCATCAAGTCCATCTACTTTCTGCATTTCAGAAAGAGGAGCTAATGTTGTTACATTACAAATCTGTGTCTGACCTCTTGTAAACATAGCAGAACCATGTACACGAGGAATAACATCAACTTCTGCAGCCAGTTTACGGATTTCGTCAATCTTACGGCCGTCAGGACGCTTGTGATCTTTTAAAATCATCTTACGTACTGTCTTCTTCTGATACTGGTAAACCGCTTCATCGATTAATCCAAGCCATTCTTCATTTTCAGCAAATGCTTCTGCCAACTTATCTTTAATCTGGCGGATATTCTCTTCACGAACCTGCTTAACATCTGTAAATACAGCTTCTTCCATTGCTTCCGGAGTTACAATTGCTTTGATTGCATCGAATAATTCTTCCGGAATAGCACAGCTTGTGTATTCGTGTTTTGTCTTACCAACTTCTGCAACAATTGAGTTGATGAATTTGATAATTTCCTGGTTAACATCATGAGCCATGTAAATAGCTTCAATCATCTTAGCTTCCGGTACTTCGTTAGCACCTGCTTCAATCATGATTACTTTTTCACTTGTAGAAGCTACTGTTAAGCTTAAATCACCATTTTTCCACTGTTCCTGGTTAGGGTTGATAATAAGTTCACCATCCACAAGACCAACCTGTGTCATAGCACAAGGGCCGTCAAATGGGATATCTGAAATACAAGTTGCGATTGCTGCACCAAGCATTGCCAAAAGTTCCGGACGGCACTCAGGGTCAACACTCATTACCATGTTGTTAAGTGTAACGTCGTTGCGGTAATCCTTAGGGAATAACGGACGCATAGGTCTGTCGATTACACGGCTTGTTAAAACAGCGTTTTCACTTGCTTTACCTTCTCTTTTGTTAAATCCTCCCGGGATTTTACCAACTGCATACATCTTTTCTTCGTATTCTACACTGAGTGGGAAGAAATCAATACCATCTCTTGGTTTCTCTGAAGCAGTTGCTGTGGAAAGAACTGTTGTCTCTCCGTAGTGCATAAATGCACATCCGTTTGCCTGCGCACCAACACGTCCTACATCAACGCTAAGTGTACGTCCGGCAAGTTCCATACTAAATGTCTTATACATCTTCTTCTCCTTCCGCCAATATTGGCTATATCGTAAAAAAAGGCGGACATACAAGCCGCCTTTTTTGTGTGCAAATTACTTT
>JAGATU010000003.1 GCA_017621115.1 Lachnospiraceae bacterium | reverse complement strand
TGAAAGAAGCCAACAAAAAGAAGGAAGAAAAAATCAAGGAATTACAGGAATTCATCTCCCGTTTCTCTGCAAACGCTTCCAAATCAAAACAGGCGACTTCCAGAAAACGTGCTCTTGAAAAAATCGAGTTGGATACCATTAAGCCATCCAGCCGTAAATATCCTTACATTGACTTTAGACCTGACCGCGAAATCGGTAATGAAGTTCTTACCGTTGAAAATCTTTCTAAGACTATCAATGGTGAAAAAGTCCTCGATAATATTTCATTCATCGTTGGACATGATGACAAAATTGCATTTGTCGGCGGTAACGAAATCGCAAAGACTACATTATTTAAGATTTTAGTCGGCGAGATGGAGCCGGATGAAGGAACCTACAAATGGGGCGTTACTACATCCCAGGCTTACTTCCCGAAGGACAATACCGATGAGTTTAATAACGATTACACCATTACAGAATGGTTAACCGGCTACTCTCCTGTTAAGGATGTAACTTATGTACGTGGTTTCTTAGGACGTATGTTATTTGCCGGTGATGACGGTGTTAAAAAAGTTAAAGTTTTATCCGGTGGTGAAAAAGTACGTTGTCTCTTATCCAAGATGATGATTTCCGGAGCAAACTGTTTAATTTTTGATGAACCTACTAACCACTTAGACATGGAATCCATTACTGCCCTCAACCAGGGTATGATCAGATTCCCTGGCGTTGAATTATTCTCCTGCCACGACCATCAGGTAGTTCAGACAACAGCTAACCGTATCATCGAGATTCTTCCAAACGGAACCATCGTTGATAAGATTACAACCTACGACGAATACCTCGAAAGCGATATTATGGCCAGAAAGCGTACCATATACAATGCTGACGCTGCTAAGGCTGAGGACGAGAATTAATTATGAATTCATACAATGACTTTAAAATAGACTTACATGTACACTCAGACAAATCAGACGGAAGTTTCTCTCCGTCTGATTTAGTTTCTTATGCAATAAAACAGGGGGTAACCGCATTCGCCCTAACCGACCATGATACCGTGGACGGAATTGATGAAGCGTTAGAAGCCGCAAAAGGCACTTCTGTTACCGTTATTCCCGGAATTGAATTATCCACCGCATACGAAGGCAAGGACATTCATATTGTTGGTTTGTTTATTGATAAAGAACAGCCTGCATTCCGTGAACGAATACAAAGATTCGCCAATGCTCGCATTAACCGTAATCTTGAAATGTGTGACAAATTAGCCGAATATGGGATGCCACTCACTTATGATGAGCTGACAACCGAATTTCCTGATTCCGTTATTACCCGTGCACATTACGCAAGACTAATGGTCAAAAAAGGCTATGTCAAATCCTTAAAAGAAGCCTTTGAACGTTATATCGGTGACCATGGTCCCTGTTTTATTCCACGCAAGAAAATAACACCCGACGAAGGCGTCCGCTTTATCCTGTCAGCTAACGGTCTTCCGGTTCTTGCACACCCGATGCAATACGGTATGGGAGATGCTAGATTACAACAGCTAATCGACAATTTAAAAGAAGCAGGACTTGTAGCCATGGAAGCCATATATTGTACTCACACGCCTTCCGAAGAAGCCAAACTCTGCAAACTCGCAAAAGATAATGGTCTTCTTATCAGTGGAGGCTCCGATTTCCACGGCAAAGCCAAACCGGGCTTGGAACTCGGAACCGGTTATGGACGGCTTCATGTACCGCAGGAAGTTCTGGATAATTTAATTGCTAAGAAAAACGAATTATTTCCCGAATAAAGGAATAAGCAATGAAGAAAATATTATTTACAGATTTGGACGGCACATTACTTAATAACCGTTCGCAGATAGATGAAGAAATGAAAAAAGCCCTGCAGGATATGACCTCCCAGGGACATTATCTTGTACTCTCTTCCGGTCGTCCGCTTGACAGTATTCTGGAAGTGAAGGAACTTGCCGGTATGGATTTTCCTAATGTATTTATCATTGCAAGTAACGGCGCCGTTATTTACAATTGTGACACAAAGGAAACCGTACATGAAATCCGTGTATCTTTTAAAGATGTCTCTGACATCTGGAATTTTGCAAAAGAACACAATGTTCATGTACAGACATATACTTCGGATTCGATTGTAACTGCAACTGAGGATGAAGAAATTGCTTATTACAGACAGCGCATTCATCTTCCGCTGATACTTTCCGATTCCCCTTTGAAAATCCTTACACAGCCGCCGCATAAACTTCTGCTCATTGATTTACATGATCATGCCCGGATTGCCGGAATCCAGACATTACTTGAGCAGGTATATGGCGACCGTCTGCAGACTGTTTTTTCCAATCCGTATTACCTGGAGGTATTTGCCAAAGAAGCCGGCAAAGGTAATTCACTGCAATACCTATGTAACTATCTTAACATTCCTCTTTCCGATTCTTTTGCAGCCGGTGATGCCGAAAATGATTTATCCATGTTACAGGCTTCAGGATGTGCCATTGTTATGTGCAACGGCACCGAAGAAGTCAAAAAACATGCCGATATTATTACCACACGCAGCAATGACGAATCCGGACTTGCCGATATTATTTACAAATATATCCTCGTCTAAAATACAAATAAAAAGTGGTTTGATTTATGAAGCAACCCTGCTATCGGAAGCCTGCTCATATCAAACCACTTTTTACTATTCTACTATTAAATATCTTCCATCCCCAACATCAAACACTTCTGACGCTTCAAGAATCTCATCCTCATCGGCTCCTTCCATGTCAATGCATTCTTCATCAAAATATTCCCATACTTCTTTCTTGGAATTTACAACTACTGCCATACATTCTTCCAAGAATGCTTCCGCTTCTTCATAAGAATCCGCTACCGGTTCCGGAAACATCTGCTCCTGATTTTTTAAAAAACAGTTTACTACAGCCTCATCATATCCCTGCATATTCAATCCTCCTATAATTATGATAATAGATTCAGGCTAGTTAATTCTTGATAAAGTCTTCCTACCGGAAGTCCCACAACATTATTGTAATCACCGTTTATGCCCTTAACATATCTTGCAAAATACCCTTGCACGGCATATCCTCCGGCCTTGTCATATGGTTCTTTCATGGCAATGTATTGAAGAATCTCTTCTTCATTCATCGGATAAAGTTCCACCTCAGTCATCTCATAAAATGATGCATGTCTTGTATCAGCATTCTCCTGCCAGACAAGCGTTACACCTGTATATACCTGATGAACCGCTCCCTGTAAGCTATGAATCATCGTATAAGCTTCCTGCATATCTTTCGGCTTACCTAATACCTTTCCATTCGAATATACAATAGTATCGGCCCCGATTACAACCACATTATCCTTCTGTCTGCCATAGACTTCCATCGCTTTGGTATACGACAGATCTTTGACAATCTCTCCCGGTTCCAAACTCACTGTATTCTCTTCTGCATTGCTTACATCAATTCTGAAATCAATTCCGATTTGCGATAACAGTTCTTTTCTTCGCGGAGAAGCCGATGCCAAAACAAATTCTCTCATAACTCTTTATTCTCCCTATTATTTAATCTCTTATTAATCTGAAATAGGTGTCTTCGGAATAAAACGTCTGGAAGAACCTGTTGCATATCCGAATTTCATACGGTTCATACTGTCGCTTTTGGCTTCCTGCTTTGCTTCCCTGCAAAATTCATCCTGTGAACTCAACAATTTGCGTCCGCGTTTATCCGGTTTACGGTAAGTTCCGTCTGCTTGCAATATATGTGCTTTCTTTGTATCTGCAAGCTCCATTTCTAAAATATGAATAATCTTATCCTTTAATCCTGCATCTTCTATCGGGAACAAAATCTCCACTCGTCTTTCGAGATTACGCGGCATCCAATCGGCACTTCCGCAAAATACTTCAGGCTTACCATTGTTTTCAAAATAGAATATACGGCTGTGTTCCAGGAAATTACCCACAATCGAGCGAACCCGTATATTCTCACTGACACCCGGAATTCCTACGCGAAGACAACAAATACCACGTACAATCAAATCAACGGAAACTCCGGCACAGGATGCTTCATACAATGCGGTAATTATATCCTTATCACATAAAGAATTCACTTTGGCAATAATTTTTGCCGGATATCCTTTCTGCGCATTCATTTTTTCACGTTCGATTAACTGTAAAAATTTATCCTTAAGCCAAAGAGGTGCAACTCCCAAGCGGTTCCAAGATAACGGTTCGGAATAACCGGAAAGCATATTGAATACCGCAGTAGCATCTTCACCGAATTCTTCCTTACAGGTAAATAAACCTATATCGGTGTATAATTTGGCGGTTGCATCATTGTAATTACCGGTTCCCAGATGCACATACCGTCTGATTCCGTCTTCTTCTTTTCTTACAACAAGTGTAATCTTACTATGTGTCTTAAGACCGACCAGACCATACAATACATGGCAACCTGCATGTTCCAGTTTCTTAGCCCAGACAATATTATTTTCCTCATCAAATCTGGCCTTGAGTTCTACCAGAACCGTTACCTGCTTACCATTCTCAGCAGCCTGTGCCAGCGCCGAAATAATCGGCGAATTACCGCTGACACGGTATAATGTCTGCTTAATGGCAAGAACATTTTCATCCTGGGATGCTTCTTTGATAAAATTAACCACCGGCGAAAAACTCTGGTACGGATGGTGCATCAGGATATCCCCTTCGCGGATACACTCAAAAATACTCTTACCTTCCGCAATCTCCATTACCGGCTGTGGTGTAAATACCTTGTTCTTATGTTCTTCAAATCCTTCGAGTCCATACATTTTCATAAGAAATGTCAAATCAAGAGGACCGTTAATCTCGTAAATATCTTCATTGGTTACCTCAAGTTCCCGACGGATTAATTTAAGAAGCTTCTTATCCATTCCCTGACGTATTTCCAGGCGGATAGCCTGGCCCCACTGGCGCTTCTTAATCTGCTTTTCAATCTCTTTTAATAAATCTTCAGCTTCATCCTCTTCAATTGTAAGGTCGGCATTACGCATAATACGGAACGGACAAGCCGTTACAATATCATAATTCAGGAATAATTTATGAATGTTTCTTTCAATTATTTCCTCAAGTAAGATAACGGTTTGCAGATCGCCTTTTTGCGGCAACAGAACAAATCTCGGGAGTACACTCGGAACCTGAACGGTTGCAAAATCCAGTTCGTCTTCCTTCCCTTCTTTTTTCTTACGTAAAAGCGCTCCGATATTCAACGATTTATTACGGATTAACGGAAATGGACGGGAAGAGTCTACTGCCATCGGTGTTAATACCGGATATACATTTTCTTCAAAATAACGGTCAACAAACTGTCCCTGCTCCTTATTCAACTTCTCATGGCTTGCGATAATATGTAGTCCGTTTGCCTTCAGCTGCGGAAGCAAAGTACGGTTATATGTATCGTACTGAAGTTCCACGAGTTTATGAGCTTCTTCACTTATTTTTGTAAGCTGCTCTTTGGCATTCATACCGGCAATGTCCGGCTTAGTGTAACCCGCATTAACCATATCTTTAAGCGAAGCCACTCGTACCATAAAAAATTCATCCAGATTGGAAGAAGTAATACTCACAAACTTAAGCCTTTCAAATAAAGGAATCTGCTTATCAAAGGCTTCACTGAGTACTCGTTTATCAAATAAAAGCCAGCTTAATTCTCTATTATAAAAATTCTCAGGATTCCCCAATCTCTTATCTCCCATTTTATCTTCCCTTCTGCTGCATAATAACCGGTTTTAAAAAGAATACTTCCTCAAAGAAATTCGCACGTTCTTTTAACAGACCTTTTTCCAGTGTAATATCTTTATCCGTATGTACGGTTATTATAAATTCTTTATCCTTAACGGAAGCCTTAATATTCTTAAATTTCTGCTTATGGCTTCTGTCAAGGCCGTTTGCCACACGTAAAATAGCGGTCAGTTTGGCAATCCTAAGATACTGTTCTCCGCTAATAAACTGCTCTCCTGCGACATTTTCATAGGAATCAAATTCCATATGGTTAAATTTAACCACATTAGCCACAATTTCTCTTTCTTCATGGGAAAGACCGATAATTTCCGTGGACATAATAATGTTGTAACTGCAGTCCGCAAGATTATACAGACTGATATATTTGCCGCAATCATGTAAAATAGCTGCAATTCTAAGCAAAAGCCTGTCACGTGTTACAAGACCGCTTTTCTTCTTTAAACTGTCGAATATCTGCATGGTAATCGTTTCCAGAGTCTGCTCACGTTTTACACTTCCCATGTAACGCTTACTGATATTCTTTGCGCAGGCAATGATATCTTCTTCAAAATCATGGTTTCTTTTAAGCAGACGGTGGTCCTCACCATATTCAAATGCCATTCCGTCACACATGGAAATACCCGGCGCCCAAATCAAATTGGCATTTGTAAGTTTCACGGCTTTGCGGATTAGTGCAGCGGAAATCTGAAGTTTGGTTACACTTTCTTCATCCAGTCCGTAACGTCTTTGTTTATCAAACATGGAATCATTCCATAATGCATTATGGAACTGCTCATAAGCTTCATCGTCAATATAGCCTGCCTTTTCCCCGCCAAGCATTCCGTTCTGTAAAAGATTGGACACATGGTCATCTACGATAATCATATTCTCAATCTGACGGTCCTTTAAATACAATTTCTTAAAGAGTTCAAATTGGGAGTCAATCATCTCATCCAAAAGCATCTCATACTTGGCATTCACCGAAGTAAGGACGTGGAGTCTCTCCTGTAAACGCAAAACACCGAGCTTAATATTCTGGGTTGCAACCAGAGTATCATTTTCAAACACGGACAACTGGATACTGCCACCGCCGATATCGAGAATTGCAGTACCTTTCTGGATAATTTTATTGAAATCTTCACCTATGGAAGCCACGGATTTATAAGTCAAAAAACGTTGTCTGGAATTACTCAAAATATCGATTTTGATTCCCGTTCTCTGCTCAATTAAATCCAGCAACACATTCGTATTGGTAGTCTCACGGATGGCACTTGTACCATATGCCACATACTGCGTTACACCATATGATTTCATAATGCCCGCAAAATCGGAAAGAACCTTACAAAGCTCCGCCACTTTTGCAGAAGACAATTTGCCTGTAGCAAAAGTCTCCGTTCCCAAATCAATACCATAGCGGACGGAATCCACCTCTTTCATAACATTTGAAGGTAAAAATTCAAACACTTTCAGATGCAGCATGTACGACCCCACATCAATCGCTGCAAACATTTTTACACCCATTGCAATCCCTGCCTTTTACATTTGTGTTCCCAGTAAATAATCTATAAACTGCTGTGCCGTTCTTCCGGAAAGTCCGCCATGGGATAATTCCCATTTATTGGCTTCCAGAATAAGTTCTTCTGTCGGCATTGTAATGCCGTGACGCTCAGCCAATGTTTTTACAATAGTATTGAATTCCTTTTTATCCGGTGCACAGAAGAAAATAGATACGCCAAATCGTGCAAACAATGACAACTTCTCCTGAACCGTATCGGAAGCATGAAGATCATCCCTTCTGCCTTCTTTATCCGAAAAACTTTCACTGATAAGATGACGGCGGTTGGAGGTTGCATAAATCAATACATTCTCCGGTTTCTTCTCAAGTCCGCCCTCAATAACAGCCTTCAAGTACTTATATTCTGTCTCAAAATCTTCAAAACTTAAGTCATCCATATAAATAATAAATTTGTAATGGCGGTTCTTAATCTGCGCAATAACATCAAGCAAATCCTCAAACTGATGCTTGTAAATCTCAATAATACGAAGCCCTTTGTCATAGTATGCATTGGCAATTGCCTTGATGCTGGATGATTTACCGGTACCGGCATCTCCGAACAACAGACAGTTATTGGCCTTACGTCCGTTAACAAATGCTTCCGTATTCTCAACCAGTTTCTTCTTTGGAATCTCATATCCAACCAAATCATCCAAAGATACATGCGCAATATTACGGATAGGTACAATTCTGGCCCCGTCTTCTTCATGTATGACACGGAATGCCTTATTAAGACCGAATTTACCGACACCGTAATCGCGATAAAACTCTGTCAGTGTGTCCTTCATCTCATCCGGTGACTGGTTTTCTTTAAACTTAGCAGCCAAAGTACAGATACGGTCACGGATTCTGGCATTATAAACCTTGCTCTTTCCGTCTTTTGCTTCATAGTTGAGGATATACTCAAATCCCTTTACCTGCAAAGCATCCATCATATCCGTAAAATCATAATCATAGAATTCTTTGAAAATAACGATATCCTGCAGAACCGCTGCATTAATATTTCCTTCGATATTACCGACAATCTCACAGGCACGGCTGTAACTGTTCTCGTTATTCACTAAAAGATTGGTCAGATAACAATGCCAGAGATTCCCGTAGAATCCCAAATCCCCTGCCATTTCAAGCAACTCATGCATGCACTCATACAAGAGAGCCTTTACGTCCTCCGTATTATAGAACTCATCTTTGTAATGCTCCATCAGCCAGGCCATGTCCTCAAGCAGCCTGCCGTCTTCTCCAAAATCCTTATAAATCAATAATTCTCTTTCGCGCATAATTTTCTCCAAGTCTAGTAATTTCCGAGTATTTTCAGATTGTATGTTTCTTCACGAAGTCCGCGAAGCGCATTTTTAACGGCTGAATCCGATAAATTGCCGTCAAAATCAAGGAAGAAACGATATTCCCAATTGCGGTTTTCAATCGGTCTGGATTCAATCTTGCTGACATTCAGGTGATTGTAAATAAAATGGGATAATGCATGGTACAACGAACCGCTTTCATGGGCCACTTCAAAGCATATGCTGACTTTACCCGCATCTTTTCTAAATATCTTCTGATTGGTAACAATAATAAATCTTGTAGAATTGTTTTTATCGTTCTGGATTCCTTTTTGTGTAACCTGCAGTCCGTACAATTTACCTGCAAATTCACTTGCAATTGCAGCCTGATGAACATCCTTATCGTCTGCAACCTTTGAAGTCGCAAATGCATTATTTTGCATACTGATCTGTTTCCACGAAGAATGTTCTGCAAGGAAACGGCTGCTTTGCATCAGGGATTGCGGATGGGAATAAACCACCTCAATATCTTCGATAGATGCACCCGGAACCGTAAGCAGACAGTGCTGAATCGGAATCACCTGCTCGCCGACTATGTAATTCTCGTATTCTACCAGTAAATCATATATTTCGCTGACAATACCGGCTGTTGAATTCTCAATCGGAAGAACCGCAAAATCTGCGCGTCCCTCTTCAATCGCACCCATGGCATCACGGAATGTCTCTACATGGAAACTGTCAATATCTTCTCCAAAATAGGTATGCATGGCGGCTTGTGAATATGCTCCGTCTGCCCCCTGGAATACCACGCGGACCTTATCCGTATCCAACTTCTCCACTTCAAAAAACGGAAGATTCCCGTGAGCACCTTTTTCGTTAATAACCTGATACTGCAGTTTACGGCTTATTGCCATAATCTGTTCAAACAATTCACTGACACCCGTCTTATTAAAATCACTGTGTGCAAGAGAAGAAACTGTTTGTATCTTCTGTCTCTCCCGCTCCTTATCAAGTATTCTCTTACCAGTTTTTATCTTGTCTTCCGCAACCTGTCTGCAGATATCCATACGCTTTTCAAACAGTTCAACCATACTGCTGTCTATCTCATCCAGTCTTGCACGTAATTCTGCTAAATCCATATATATACTCCATTTTCCATTCTTGTTATATCAGTTAATTGTATCACAAAAATATTCTTCTTGATAGCATCAAAATAACCACTTATAATGTATTTATAAATATAAAAATAAAGGAGGTAGAATATTTGTCAAAACTCAAAGTATTTTTAACAACAATGTTTATTGCTCTAATCTTAATCCTCCTTTTGGTTGCTAATTTCTTTCTTAACCGTGTTACCCCAAATGAAAGTACTCAAATCGGTAATACCGCGGGTAATCTGAACAATAAGGGACTCTATTGCGAAAGCAACGGAAAGGTTTATTTTTCCAATCCCTATGACCATAATGTTTTATATTCCATGAATCCGGATGAGACAGATCTTAAGAGACTTAACGATGTGGGTGTAGCTTCCATCAATGCCGATTACAAGCGTATCTATTACTCACAGACCGGTTCTGCGGACGGTTCCGGACTTGGATATATCCGTAATACAACCGGCATGTACCGTTGTAATTTATCAGGTGACCGTACCTATTGCTATACCAAAGACCCTGTCGGAATCCTTGCATTGTGTGGCAATAATCTGTATTTCCAACACTACGAGGTGGAAACCGGTGCCTATCTTGATGTAACACCTATTGACAGTAAAGAGTCCACTCCTCTTCTTTACTCCATGGTAACTCCGGCAAGTGTATCCGGCACTACTATTTACTATGCCGGCAATGATGAAGATCATTATTTATACGCCTTGGATACCCTTACCAATACTTCCACGCTGATATGGGAAAAACCGATTTGGAATCCGGTTTATCAGGACGGTTACATATATTTCATGGATTTACGCAGCAATTATGAATTGCATCGCTACAATCTTTCCTCAGGCGAAGAACAGGTTCTGACCAATGATCGTATCGATTTCTTTAATGTGTACGGTAATGTAATCTATTACCAGAAAAATTCTGCCACATCTCCGGCACTGAAGAGAATCTATATTGACGGAAGCAATGATGAAATCATCAAAGAAGGGGTTTTTGAATCGGTTAATATTACTTCTCAATATGCATATTTTAATGAATTTGCCAAGAAAACACCGGTTTATCACCAGTCTACCTACGGTCCGGTTGCTCCCGAAGTATGGATGCCGATTATGAGTGATTAATTAATATAGTAAAGGCGTAATGCATAAGATAACCATATGCACTACGCCTTTTCCTATTAAAACTATTCACTTGTTATATTAATTCAGCAAGCATTTGTTTGGTAGTAAGTCCGGTTACCGGATGCCGCAGATACGGCGCTATCTCACATAACGGTTCTAATACAAATGTCCTGTTTTCCATATCGGCATGCGGAATAATCAAATCATCTTCTGCCATAACCAAATCATCATAATAAATGATATCCAAATCCAGCGTACGCGGTCCCCAATGAATCTCACGTTTACGGTCAGCAAGTTGTTCAATACGATGCAGTTCATCAAGTAATGCATATGGGGAATATAAGGTTTCTACTTTACAAATGCTGTTAATAAACGAATCCTGTTCCACGCCGCCATACGGTTCTGTCGTAATGTAGGAAGCTGTTTTTATAAGATGTATTTTGGAATTTGCTGCAAATTGTGCAAGTGCCATATCCAGATACTTTTCCTTTTCTCCCATATTGGAACCGAGGGCTATATATGCAGTATGCCAAAAACGTTCAATCTTAACGGAAACCGAACCAAAAGGAAGTCCTATCGGCGCCTGTGGTTTACGTATTTCAAGGGAAATACCCTTTACAAGCGGAAATGTCTGCAAAATTGCTTCTGCCAATTGTTCTGCCGCCGCTTCTAATAACTTATAAGTATTCTGAGTCAGAAAATCCGTTATATACGAGCATACTTCCCCATAATTTGTGGAATCCGTAAGTTCGTCCGTCACTCCGGCCTTATGGGTATCAGTGTACAATATAGCATTCACGTAGAATTTCTGTCCATTTTCCGTTTCAAAATCATACACACCATGATGCGCAAATATCTCAAGTTCATCAATCCGTATTTCATCGTATTTTATCATAATCCACCCCTTTACAGGTTATATCAGACTGCCTGCAGAATTGCTTCCGCCATCTTAATTGCCTGTACATTTTCCTTTATATCATGGACACGCACAAACGAACATCCCTTCACAACACCCAAAACCGTAGTAGCAATCGTTCCGTTTATTCTCTGATGGGCAGGCAAATCCAAAGTAAGTCCGATAACAGACTTACGCGAAGTTCCAAGCAACACAGGACATCCGAGACTTTTTAGAACTTCCAATTTTTGTAATAGCAATAAATTCTGCTCATAGGATTTGGCAAATCCGATTCCCGGATCTGTTATAATCTTATCCTGTTTGATTCCTGCCTTTTGAGCCAGTTGAACAGACTCTTTCAAATCCGCCATCACATCCTGTATAAAATTCTGATAAGTCGGTTCTTTTCGGTTATGCATAAGACAACATGGCACATCCGCTCCGGCAATCACTTCTGCCATGCATTCGTCATATTTTAATCCCCAAATATCATTGATTAGATCCGCTCCGGCTACAATTCCTGCTTTTGCTACAGTTGCCTTGTAAGTGTCCAGCGAAACCGGTATGTCAAAGCGTTCTTTAATCTGTTCTATCACGGGAACCACACGGTCAATTTCTTCGTCCGCGGATATCTGTTCATATCCCGGTCTTGTGGACTCGCCGCCAACATCAATAATATCCGCACCTTCTTTTATCATTTCTTCAACCCTGAAAAGCACGGTATCCATATTATTATACTGTCCGCCATCCGAAAATGAATCGGGTGTTACATTCAATATTCCCATTACATAGGTATGGTTCCCGATTTCAAAATTCCTGTTTCCGATTTGCATATCAAATCCCCACCTTTTTCCAAAACACTAATAATAGAAACTTTGCTCTTTCAACTTTGCAGGCCAGTTACATTCCTGATATGCCTTACAAAACCGGCAATTCCTGCTTAATTTATCGGCACGGTACAAAATATCTGCCAACGCCTCTTTCCTCTTATCCGAAGAACTTCTTCTATGGGAAGAAATAGCATCAATAATAAGTTCAGTCTCCTCTTTTGAGTATCCGCATTCAGGCAAAATATTTGCAGCCAGTTCTGCACTTGCTGTATCATGCGGTGTTCCGTCCTCATATTGCTTATATCGTCCGCAATCATGTAAAAATGCAGCACCATATAGCAACTCCTTGGATAATCCGGCATTTTCTTCCAGATTAAGCAACATGGCAATACGGGCAACCGCACACAAGTGCTCCATATCATGATGGCAGAAGCTGCGATTAGCTTCTGCCATTTCATTTAGTTTCACACATTCTGTAAAAAGCGGATGTTTTAAAATCCGGTTAATTCTGTCCATCCCAAACTCCTACTGCTGTAACATACGGTAAAAATCATGCACAAGTGCATCGTCTTTTTCAAATTTACCACGCTTTACACAGGTAACGGTTTTACTTCCCGGCTTCTTAATTCCACGCATGGTCATACACATATGCTCTGCCTCAATCATAACCATGGCTCCTTTGGCTCCCAACTGCTCCATGATGGCATCGGCAATCTGATTGGTCATTCTCTCCTGCAATTGAGGACGCTTTGCATATACATCAACGGTTCTTGCAAGCTTGCTTAAGCCGACAACTTCGCCATTCGGAACATATGCCACATGCACTTTCCCGAAGAATGGTAATAAATGATGCTCACACATGGAATAAAATACAATATCCTTTTCCAGTACCATATCATTATTGGGTTCATGGAAACGTTTTGCCATCAATTCTTCACAGGACTCATCCACACCTGAAAAAATTTCTTCATACATACGGGCTATACGGGCCGGTGTCTCAACAAGACCTTCTCTTGTAACATCCTCACCGATTGCTTCCAATATCATGGTTACCGCTTCTTCGATTTTTGCCTTATTTACCATGTGTATCACTCCTAACTGTACGGTTATTCTCTACAATGTTCATCAAATCTCCCAAAAAAGAAAGAGAACCGAATCCGACAATAACCGACTCTTTATCTGCAAAAAGATAACTCATCTCAACCGCTTCTTCCAAACTGTCCGCGCTCGTAACATGCGGATTCACTTTGCTGACTGCGTGTGCCAGTTCCACCGCAGGCAATGCTCTCGGATTGCCGGGTGTGGCAACCGTAATAATCTGGGATGCAAGCGGTGCCGTAATCTGAATTACCTTTTCATATTCTTTATCTCTGAACATCCCCATTATATATACAATCTTACGGTTTGTAAAATAAAACTGCATACTATGCACCAGTTTTTTGGCGGCCGCCACGTTATGGGCACCATCCACCACAAAATACGGCTTATCTGCAATAAGGGTAAAACGCCCTTTCCACTGTGTCTCAATAAGTCCTTTTTTTATCTTTCCGTCCGTTATCTTCCCATAACCTATTGCCCGAAGTTCTTCTATCGCCTTAAGAGCAATTACCGCATTCTCAATCTGATATTTACCGAGAAGGGATATTTCGTACTGCTCTTTCTCAAAAACAAAAGCCTGTTTTTGAAGGGACGGGCTTCCCTTTTTGCCAAGGTAAATGTATTCGGCTAAAGATGCATCTGCAAAAATAAGCCGGGACTTCTTTTGCGCACAGGTCTCCTTTATCACCAGTTCCGCTTCTTCATCCTGCATAGTACTTATTACGGTACATCCCTCTTTGATAATTCCGCATTTATTCCTTGCTATGTCTGTCAGAGTCTCCCCCAGATACTGCATATGGTCCATGCTGATGGAAGTCAGCACGCAAAGTAACGGATTCTTAATAATATTGGTGGCATCCAGAGTCCCGCCCATTCCGGTCTCAAGAACAACAATGTCACATTGTTTCTTATGGAAATAATGAAACGCAAGCGCCGTTTCGATTTCAAATGATGTCGGATGTGGTTTTCCCTGTGCTACCAATGTATCGCAGGCTTCTTTTATGATTGCCATCTCTTCGCCGAGTTCTTTTTTGCCAATCATCCTGCCGTTAACTTGAAAGCGCTCACGGTAAGTATAAATAGTCGGTGAAATATACCGTCCTACTTTATATCCGCTACATTGCAAAACAGTTCCTATAAAGGAAGAAACCGAGCCCTTGCCGTTGGTCCCCGCTACATGAATAAACTTAAGTTCATCCTGCGGATTGCCCAATGCTCCGGTCAGCACCCGGATGGAATCCAGTCCCGGTATACTCCCAAGCAAATTGCACTCTTCTATAAAAGTAATTGCATCTTCGTATTTCATAAATCTTTATCTTCTCTTTCTTATTGTCAAAAAAATCTGTAAAAAAATGCATAAACAATCTGCAATTGTCCAATACTATTATCATGAAAAACAATTTGACAACATCTGTTAAAACACTAACCCAAAACTATATCCGATGCGGCATTTTAGGATGGTGCCTGGAAATTTTGTTTACCTCCCTGTCAAAAGGTCCGGGTAATAATCCTGCCCTCATGGGCAAGACAAGCATACTTATGTTTCCAATCTACGGTGCCGCATGTTTGTTTAAACCGATCTATCCCCTTATTAAGAAACTGGCATGGCCGGTGAGGGGATTTTTATATATGAATATGATTTACCTGACGGAACTTGTATCAGGTCTGTTTTTAACCAGACATAATTGCTGTCCCTGGGACTATTCCGATGCTAAATATCAATATAAAAAGGTGATTCGGCTTGACTTTGCCCCCTACTGGTTCTGCACAGGCCTTTTATATGAAAAATTCCTGCAAAAAAATAACCTGAAGCAAAAAGCATAAAGAGCGATACGAGCCCACCCGTATCGCTCCTGTCTGTATAATATTAATCTGCCAAATCCACTTCGTCCATCTCACCGGTGCCGATATCCAGTGTATTCAGTGTTCTTCTCTTTAATCTTGCCTGTTCGGATATCTCCAGAATAAAATCTTTGATTGCCTTTGCATTTCTGACATGTTCGATAACCAGTGTCGGATTGGTTGTATCACCCGTATGGCACTTGATGGTACCAAGCTTAAATAATCTTTCAATCAGGGTGACCGTAAGCACAACATCCTGCACTTTATACATATAGCAGTCATTCTGTACTGTTTTAAACAGGCCACTGTCAATTGTGATTAAATCATCTGATATTGTATACTTTGTAAATGTAAACGGAAGTCCGAAAAACAGCCATCTTTTACGTTCCACAAATTCTATCATAATTATTCCCCGCTTTCTTAAGTAAATAATACCCCTCATTGCTATATTTCAAATTACTATTATTATACCTTTTTATATAAATAAAGCAATCAAAAATATCTCTTTTTCCAACAAAAATTTCATTGAAAGCAAACCGTCCTCATGGTATAATGTCGCAAGAGAAAAGAATAGTTTTAGGAGGCGTTTTTATGACAGCAAAAGAATGTATTATGGGACGCAGAAGCATCCGCAAATTCAAATCTGATGCCATTGATCACAGCATTATCGAAGAAATTGTTGCAGAGAGCTCCTATGCTCCAAGTTGGAAGCATTCCCAGATTGCACGTTATATTGCCGTAGAAGGTGAATTAAAAGACGCTATTGCCGATCAGGCTTGTACAGAATGGCTTCCTAACGCCGCTATTATCAAATCCGCTCCTGTTCTTATAGTTGTTACCATTATTAAGAATCGTTCCGGTTTTGAACGTGACGGCTCCTATTCCACTCCACGTAATGAAGGCTGGCAGATGTATGATGCCGGTGTCGCTTCACAGACATTTTGCTTATCCGCATATGATAAGGGTATCGGTTCTGTTATCCTTGGTATTTTTGATTTTGCAAAAGTTGCAGAACTTTTGGAAGTACCGGAAGACAGGGATGTTATCGCTTTAATTCCAATCGGATATCCTGATGAAGCACCTGTAGCACCAAGACGTAAGACAGTTGAAGATTTATTATCCTATAAGTAAAAACATACAATCGAAGGGAAGTTTCTTCTCTTCGATTTTGTATGTCTGAATCTTTAATCTTTATTTCAAAATACTACCAGAAAGGAATCTTTATAATGCGTCATTTATTAAATCCATTGGACTTTACCACCGCAGAATTGGACAAACTTTTTGATTTGGCAAATGATATGGAAAACAATCCTGCCAAATACGCCGAGATCTGTAAAGGAAAAAAACTGGCTACCTGCTTTTATGAGCCAAGTACCCGTACAAGACTCAGTTTTGAAGCCGCCATGCTGAATTTAGGAGGCTCTGTTTTAGGATTTTCGGATGCCGGCTCTTCTTCCGCTTCCAAGGGAGAAAGTGTTTCAGATACCATCCGTGTTATTTCCGGTTATGCTGACATATGCGCCATGCGTCACCCAAAAGAAGGTGCTCCGATGGTTGCCGCTTCCAAATCCGGAATTCCTGTGATTAACGCCGGAGACGGCGGACATCAGCATCCGACACAGACATTAACCGACCTTTTAACTATCCGTTCTTTAAAAGGCAGATTGGGCAACTTTACAATCGGTCTTTGCGGTGATTTAAAATTCGGCCGTACCGTTCATTCCTTAATCGATGCATTATCAAGATATGAAAATATAACATTCCTCTTTATTTCACCGGAGGAATTGCGAGTTCCGGATTATATTACCGAAATGTTAAACGAAAAGAACATTCCTTACCGCGAAGTTATCCGCTTGGAAGATGTTCTTCCGGAATTAGACTTACTCTATATGACACGTGTCCAGCGTGAACGTTTCTTTAACGAAGAAGACTATATCCGTTTAAAAGATTTCTATATTTTGACAAAGGAAAAGATGGAACTGGCATCCAAGGATATGTTAGTGCTCCATCCTCTCCCACGAGTAAACGAGATTTCCGTTGAGGTGGATGATGATGAACGTGCCGTATACTTTAAGCAGGCCAAATACGGAGTCTATGTAAGAATGGCACTTATCGCAACCTTATTGGAACTTCCGGAATGCCAATAAATTGTCCCTGTTTGATACAATCATTTAGAAAGGTACAGGTAAAACCATGTTAAATGTAGGAAAAATTGAAGAAGGTTTTGTTTTGGATCATATAAAGGCCGGTGAAAGTCTTGCTATTTATCATCATCTCCAGCTTGATAAATTAGACTGTACGGTTGCCATCATCAAAAATGCCAAAAGCAATAAGATGGGCAAAAAAGATATTTTAAAAGTAGAATGCGACATCGATTTATTAGATTTGGATGTACTTGCCGTAATTGACCACAACATCACGGTAAACGTAATCAAAGACGGAGAAATTGTAGCTAAGAAAGATTTGATTCTTCCAAAAGAAATCCGCAATGTATTCCGTTGCAAGAATCCGCGCTGCATCACTTCCATTGAGCAGGAACTTCCGCATGTATTCTTCCTTGCCGATGAAGCCAAGGAAGTCTACCCCTGTTTATACTGTGAAGAGAAGTTTAATAAAGCGAATTTATAATGACAAAGGGACTGCTACGGCAGTCCCTTTATTTACTATATAATTATATTAATAATCATCCCTGCTATTACTCCAATTGCATATAATAATCCTATAATCTTAAACGTATCTTTTTTGTCCTCATTTACACGTAAAAGAATAAGTACACCCACGCCGGCACCAACAAGTAATCCGGCCATCATGGTTCCAAAAGGAATCAGACCGTCAAGGAATAACTGAGTGATAACAACTGATGCGGCACAGTTTGGAATTAAGCCGATGACCCCGGCAAGTAATTCGCCAATAATCGGTTTATTCAGGATAAAATCTGAAAGCGCTTCTGTTCCCAATACCTCAATTACAAAATTAAGCGTAATGGTTACCAGGAAAATGAATAACCATATTCTAAGTGTATGTTTGAGTGCAGGTTTTACAATTCCATGTCCGCATTCGCAATGCTCATGTTCGCAGAAATGATGAATGTCCGGCTCTCCTTTTTTGTGTTGCAACAATGTCTGCCATATAAAATCTATAAGGATACCTGCCACCATACCGATTGCCGCTTTTAACAAAACCACTTTTATAATAAAAGACATCTCAAGAGATGCAGCAATCATCATCGGAAGCATTTCATCAGAAGTTGATAAATATACGGCAAGAAGGGTTCCGACTGTAATCATACGGCCTGCATATAAATTGGAGGCTGATGCCGAAAAACCACATTGCGGAAGCATTCCAAGAAGCGAACCCCAAATAGGACCTGATTTTTCTGTTTTCTTAAGAACTGCCACTGTTTTGGCATTCATCTTCTCTTCCAGATATTCCATTACGAGATAGGTAATAAACAAAAACGGAAGAATCATTATACTGTCTTCTATCGCATGGTGTATTACATGCTCCAATATATGTAACATTTTTATTCCTCTTTGCAAAATTTAAAATAACTGTTTTTTAATATAACACAAGTGTATCCTTAATTTCTACCCCTAATATTATTTGCGGTAAATCATTATATGGAAAATACTTTTTTGCAGTAAAGCATTGACAAACCATTCCCTATACACTATATTGGTTATCGAGTAAAAACGAAATGTCTTTGGGGTAGGGTGTAAATCCCGACCGATGGTAAAGTCCATGACCCTTTTGTTATTGACAAGAGGCTGAACCGGTGCAATTCCGGTACCGACGGTAAAGTCCGGATGGGAAAAGACGATTTCTGAACGGTTTCATTTTTATATACCGTTCTAATGCCGTAAGGCATGTTTTATCCATATTGCAGCATATTATTATGCTCTTTTGGTTCCCCAAGTCATCCTGTTTTTGACTTAGGGATTTTTTTATCCCTAAAAAAATACCGGAGGTCTTATTTTATGAAAAAATCCAACTTACGCCGCATGACTGTGGCAGGCCTTTTTGGCGCAATCGCATTTGTCCTGATGTACTTCAGCTTCGGGATACCGGTTATCTCTCCGTTTGCAGAATTCGATTTGTCTTCTCTTCCGGAATTAATCGGTGGATATGTACTCGGCCCGCTGGGAGCCGTATACATAATTGTTATCAAACTGCTTCTTAAACTGTTATTTCAGGGTACCAGTTCCATGTTTACCGGCGAAATACAAAACCTGATATTAAGTTTAAGTTATGTACTCCCTTCCATTCTTTACTACCGGAAGCACCGTACAAAAAAGGGTGCCATAACCGGTCTTGTACTCGGAAGTATTATCAGTATTGTGATGGCGGTTCTTACCAACCTCTATCTTATTTTCCCTGCATACATCAAGCTTTACGGCATGAATTGGGACGGTATTATTGAGATTTGTACGGCAGCCAATCCGATGATTAAAAACATCCCTACATTTGTCGCATTTTCAGTTATTCCATTCAATGTTATTTCGAGATTTGTATCATCGGTAATTGCCATTTTGGTTTATAAAAAAATTAGTGTACCGCTCAAAAAGATGTTAGAGGATTAGGGGGGAAAAACAAATGAAATTCAGTATAGACAAAAACTTAACTTTTGATCAGGCAGTAGAGCTTATGTTTGAAAAACTCGGAGATTGGAAAATCATGGCTCTTGCAAGTTCTGTTAATGATTATGTTATGGTACGTAATGTAAGCTGCTTATTCTATAACGGTAAAGTGTGGTTTAAAACAGACAAAAATTTCCGCAAAACACAGCAGTTGTTTAAGAATCCGCAGGTTGCCTTATGCTGGAGCGGAGTCCAAATCGAAGGTATTGCCGAAAACAAAGGGCTTGTTGTGGAGGAACCGGACCGAAAGTTTGAAAATCTCTATGAAGAACATTTATGGGGAAGTTATAACAAATACTCCCATACCGATACCGAAATTATCATCGCTGTCACACCTAAGTATGTAGAAATCTGGGATACCAGCGAAGATAATTACGCTTATCAGATTTTTATTGATTTTGACAAAAAATCAGTAGAAATAAAACAATACGATCAAAAATAATGATATCAGATATTGCAAAAACGGCACTTCTTAGTGCCGTTTTTCTGTTTAAGACATATACTTCCGATATATGTCTATCTGTTTATATTGAATGCTCCCATTCCCGGATATACCGCACTTACCCCCAGTTCTTCCTCAATGCATAGAAGACGATTGTATTTCTCTACACGCTCCGAACGGCTTGGTGCACCGGTCTTAATCTGAGAGGTATTCAAAGCCACTGCAAGGTCTGCAATCGTCGTATCCGCTGTCTCACCCGAACGATGAGAGGATATTGCGGTATAGCCTGCTTTATGGGCCATTTTAATAGCCTCTAACGTCTCTGATACTGTTCCTATCTGATTCAACTTAATTAAGATACTGTTACCGCACCTTGACTCAATTCCCTTATTTAAACGTTCTGTATTGGTAACAAATAAATCATCGCCTACAAGTTGTACTTTATCACCAAGTTCAGCAGTCAGTTTCTTCCAACCTTCCCAATCTTCTTCATCCAATGCATCCTCTATTGAAATGATTGGATATTTATCGACCAATTCCTTCCAATGTGCAATTAATTCATCCGATGTATATTTTGTACCGGCCTTTGGTAATACATATTCACCCTTTTTTGAACCCTTCCATTCACTGGCCGCCGCATCCATTGCAATCATAAAATCTTTTCCCGGCACATAACCCGCTTTTTCTATTGCTTCTAAAATATAACTGATTACTTCCTCGTCATCTTTCAAATTCGGAGCAAAGCCCCCTTCATCACCAACACTTGTTGCATGTCCCTGTTTCTTTAACAGTGCTGCAAGTGCATGGAATACTTCTGCACATTGTCTTAACGCCTCCCTAAAAGACTTTGCACCAACCGGCATAATCATAAATTCCTGAACATCCACGGTATTTGATGCATGTGCTCCGCCATTTAATATATTCATCATCGGAATGGGAAGTCTGTTTGCATTTACTCCCCCAAGAAAACGGTATAGCGGAATCCCAAGTGATTTTGATGCGGCCCTTGCACACGCAATGGATACTGCAAGAATGGCATTGGCTCCCAATTTTGATTTGTCATTTGTTCCGTCTGCCTGAATCATTGCATTGTCTATTGCATAAAGGTTAGATGCATTCATCCCCACAATTGTATCCGCAATATGCGTATTAATGTTCTCTACAGCTCTTAATACCCCTTTTCCGTTATATCTTGTCGTATCCCCATCCCTAAGCTCCAAAGCTTCAAATTCACCGGTGGAAGCACCGCTTGGAGCACATCCCCTTGCAACTGTTCCGTCAACCAATGTCACTTCTGCTTCCACTGTGGGATTCCCTCTGGAATCCAAAATTTCTCTTCCGGTTACTTTTTCAATATCCATTAAATTCATTATCCGTTTATCTCCTTATATTTCTATTAATGGATAGTATATACAAAAACAGCGGGGAACTATTCCGTTCCCCGCTTAATTTTAAATATTATTATTCTGCTTTTTCTTCTGCAGGTTCTTCTTTTGTTTCATCCTTCTTATCGGATTCCTTATTGGCTTCACCTGCTTTTTTCTTTCTCTGTGCAACTATTGCAGCAGAAGAACCACCAAGAAGTAAAACAGCTATAACTGCCGCTGTTTGATCGGAAACAGCTCCTTCGTCGGAATCTACATCATCAGATGCAACATCTGCAACCGGCTCAGAATTAGAAACTGACGTTCCTTCACCTGTAAGTTCGGCAACACCGTATACACCCGGATTGCTCCAGCCCTGACCGCTTTCGTCATACCAGCTTAAGGTACCGATACGCATTCCGGAAGCATCCGCATCATTAATCTGCAATTCCAATCCGATTCTGGTATCTTCCATAGGGGTTACCTCTGTCCACTTAAACGCTGCTTCCACTACATATCCGTTATCGGTTGTCTTTGCAAAAGATGTAATATTCTCTTCCAGACACTTCTCACCATTAAATGAAAGTGCATTTTCGTAATTCACACGATACTGCTTGTGTTCCGGTCCGTATGCACTGCTCTTGGAATTCAATTCATCAATAAATACTTCGATGGAATCCTGCTGGTGTACTTCTTCGTTGTTCTTATTAAGTACAGCATCTTCAACCGTAAAGTATACATAAAGATTTTCTTCATCCCATAACATATCTGCACTTGCTGTTACCTGTGCTCCCAAATTAATGGTAAGCGGTACGTTTACGGAGCTGTTCCATGCTTCTTCTTTTTCTCCGTCAACATTAACAGTTCCTTTAGGAATGGAAACAAATGGTTTTAAAACAGCTTCTGCATAATACTTGGTATTATTGTCTGCGCTGAGTGTAGTATCGTTGAAGGCAATTTTCTCTGAACCATTCGTTACTATCATATCAAAACCGATTACTTTGGAGATTTCAAGTTCTTCCATTGGGATAGAAACTGTTACCTGGTATCCTCCGTCAACCGCTGTACCTTCACTACGCGCTGTATTAATAATCTTAGGTGTAATTCCGGTTGCCTTACTGTTGTACTTATCAATGTAAACCGTTACTGCGTCATCAGCATCTTCAGATGCATCCTTTACATTAACCAATACCTGAATCTCATCTTCTCTCCAGATAGGTGTAAACTCAACTTCTACATCACCCTGTCCGAATGTATATGTCAGATTACCGGCAAAAGCATCCTTATCACTCAAACTCATGGTAATTGTCTTTGTTAACGGCTCCAATTTGCTTGGATCTACAAATGCCCAGAAAGAAGGTTTTGCCTTGTATGCACCATCAAATAAAAGCGGACACTGTACATGTAAACCGTCTGCGCCACCACCGACACCTGCATTACCCTGTAACCAGGAGTTCGGATCAATAACTCCCCAAACTGTCATACCGTCAAATTCAACACCTTCAGCCTGAAGTTTCTTCATGCTGTCATAAATTTCTTTATAACGGTAAGCCTGCTTGGTATATTCGGTACCCATTGTTAATTCGGTACCGTCAAAATCAGCACTTGCTTTAATATCTAACTCTGTTAACTGTACCTTTCCTACGATATCAGCATATGCACGGGCTGCATCTTCAAACTGCTCCATAGTAGGAGAACTCAAATCGTAATGTCCCTGCATACCCATACCGTCAATTCTGGTACCTTCTGCATCCTTAACTGCCTTTAATAACTCGCAGATCGGACCAACTTTAGATGGTGTGGAATCATTATAATCATTGTAATACAATTCCAAATCTGCCGGTGCATATTTATTGGCATAACGGAATGCATTAATAATAAATTCATTGCTCTGGTATACTTTCCACCAGCTTGACTTCGAACCATGTGTATCATCCGTCAGACTGTCATTTCCGCCTTCCACGTCGCTACGGTATGTTCCCGTACTGTCGCTGACTGCTTCATTTACAACATCCCAACCATAGAATAAACCGTTATATTTGCTGTCTTCGCCTGTGAAATGTTCTAAAACGCTCTTAATATACCATTCAAGACGTTTATTCATCTCTTCTGCTGAAACATAGTCATTGTTCTTATTATAGTCTTCATGGAAGAACCATTCCGGTGTCTGGGAATGCCATACAAGAACATGTCCTCTTACCTTAATCTGATCATCCGGATTGTTTGCATTCCATTCCACAATATAATCCAAAATCTGTTCTGCACGTGAGAAATTAAGGTTTGGTACGGTAATCTCTTCGCCGTTTAAAGTATCGGTTGTTGTTCCCGGGCAAGCACCGTTACTATATCCGAATATTGCATCCGGCTTTAATTCATTACCAAGAGTAACCGCATTAAAATGCTTTGTTACAAGTTCCATTAATACCTTATCATTTAATTCGGAACCAACAACGGATACACCTGCGATTTCATTTTCATCAAAATCAGCAACAAAAGTATCCTTTAAATTAGGGATATTCTTTTCAATGGAACCGGTTGCAATATTCATATCACGTAATGAAACGCCGGTTACATAGTAATCACCAAGTACGCAGATACCTGCACCATAATCCGTACCCTGCTCAAGAAGACGGATTACTACTTTGTCAATGCTTCCTGAAGAAGCAACTTTAAACTTACCGGTAAATTCGGTCCATTTACCCGGTGTTAACTGCTGGGAGCAGGAACCGGAAAGTTCGGCCGAATAAGAGCCTAAATATGTGGTGCTTCCGCCACTGACAATATATGGAGCGAAATCCACCTGTCTCTGGTTAGCAGGTGCGCCTTCATAATCATCAGAAAGCATTGCATAGAATCTGTATTCATATGTATGTCCCGGCTCTACCACATCCGTGATATCCTGTGCAAAACAATCAGACGGTAATGTTCTGTTTGTAATTGCAGCATATGTTGTAACATCATTGAAAATAGGTGTATCGCTGACAGCGGTACTAAATGAAGCAGCCCCCTGTTCAACAGTCCATGCAGAGAAATCATCGGTATCAAAATTACCGTTGATAATTACATTTTCACCATACTCTTCGTTTTCTTCTACTGTAAATGTCTTCGGCTCATCACTTACATCTGCAGTTAATTCAAAAGTAACATCGGCAATTTTAGCGGATGTACTTCCTCCGTTAAGAGACATTATGGAAAAATACAGTACTTCTTTGCCTTCTGTCGGAATAATTTCCGGATTGCCGTAAGAAACAGGTGTACCTTCCTTGTTTGTTGAATCATAATCTGCCTGTGTATGCAGTTTAAATGCTAAATCCGCAGCATTTCCTTCTGTTACATTAAATGTAACTTTACTGATGGTTGCCGGATCAATCTCACTTGGAATATTGTAAAACTGAGACTGATATTGTCCGTCAAATGTAATATCCAAAACTCCGTCCGCAGAGACTTCGGATGTTACTCCCCACTGATTTGCAACCGCAACATCATTAAAGGTGTAGACTTTCTCTACTCCTGCCGCATGTACTTCCATAGCCGGAACAGAAACACTGCCCATTAACAGAAGTAATGCAAAAAGAAATGACATAATTCTTTTCATACTATTTCTCCCTCTGATTAATAATACTTTTTTTCCCAAATATAATACTAACATTCGTAAAAACATTAAACAATCCGATAAAGTCTATCTAAAATACCGTATTTTTCTAGGATAAACGTTTTTCCAATTGAAAAATTGTATTAAAAGTGATACAATCCGTTTGTGTGTCAAATATAAGAACACCAAAATATATCAATCACATAATGAAAAGGAGATTATCTATGGGGGCATTTGAAAACAAAACAGTTATTGTCACAGGAGGGGGCCGTTCCGTATTAAGCGACGGAAGATGCGGTTCCATCGGATACGGTATTGCTACTGCTTATGCTAAGGAAGGTGCGAATCTTGTTATTACAGGCCGTAATGTTAAAAAATTGGAAGAAGCCAAGGAAGAATTAGAAAGACTTTACGGAATTAAAGTTTTAGCTGTTGCGGCTGATATGGCTGCAGGATCCGATAACGAAGCTACTGCTAATGATGTTGTTAAAAAAACGATTGAAGAATTCGGAAGAATCGACGTATTAATCAATAATGCACAGGCATCCGCATCGGGCGTTACTTTAGCAGATCACACTACAGAACAGTTTGACCTTGCTATGTATTCCGGTTTATATGCTACTTTCTACTATATGAAGGCCTGCTATCCATACTTAAAAGAGACACAGGGAAGTGTTATCAACTTTGCATCCGGTGCCGGTCTTTTCGGTAACTACGGACAGTGTGCATACGCTGCTGCAAAGGAAGGTATCCGTGGTCTTTCAAGAGTAGCTGCAACCGAATGGGGAAAAGATAATATTAATGTTAACATTGTTTGTCCTTTAGCATGGACAGCACAGCTTGAAAACTTTGAAAAAGCTTATCCTGAAGCTTTTAAAGCAAATGTTCATATGCCTCCGGCAGGACATTTCGGTGACCCTGAAAAAGAAATCGGCCGTGTATGTGTTCAGCTCGCATCTCCTGATTTCAAATATATGAACGGTGAAACCATCACTTTGGAAGGTGGTATGGGTCTTAGACCATAATCTTCTTTTCATCAATATAGTATATAAATTAAGGCTTCGTCCCAATATGGAACGAAGCCTTTTTTACGGTTTCTGTTCTATTTGCCTTCTGCTAAGGATAACAGACTCTGTGTATCATAGCATGGAACCTC
>JAGATU010000001.1 GCA_017621115.1 Lachnospiraceae bacterium | reverse complement strand
TTGTAATTCTTACACTCCATTTCCCCGTTGTGACAAATAATTCCGTCCAGGGTCTGCAAACTCAAATTCAAAGGAAAAATCACATCCAGTACTCTGGCACTCTGAATATTATGGTTAAAAAGTCTGCCTGTGTTCGCATAGTACATCTCGCTTAATTTATACTCGCCGGGATGTCCGAAGGGCGTATGCCCTATATCATGTCCCAGAGCTGCCGCCTCAATCAAATCCGTATTCAGATTCAGCACCGAACCGATATTTCTCGCAATTCTTGCCACCAACTGCACATGCTGGGCGCGACGGCTAATGTCATCATTATGATACAACGAAAACACCTGGGTCTTATCCATATAGCGGCTGTAGTAGGGAATATGCATAATCTTCTCTACATCCCTTACAAAAGCCGGACGCCAGATATTCGCCTTATCGTGGCTCGGATCACGACGGATAATGTCCTCATCCTTGCACGCATACGGATTTACCACATGATTCGCCCTGTCTTCTTTAATCCGCTCCTGAAGTTCGGCACTTAAACTCTTGTATTTTATATCTGCCATAAAATCTCCTAACTACACTCCGCTTCCTACGCTACCCTGCTGATATGCTTTCAGCAATTGCTCCAAATCCTGAATGCTGCTCTTTAAACGCTTACCAATATCAGTATCCGCAATATACATTCTGCGGACAAATTTTTCCACTTCCAAAGTATCGGAAATAATGTCCGTTTCTTCGGTGATAGCCTTCTCTGTTGTTTCAAACTGCTCGTGGGCAACCAGGCGCATACCGTGGGAATTGGATACCAAGGTATATCCCGCAATACCGGTTTTATCGTGGTATGCCTTTGAGAAACCGCCGTCAATCATCAATACCTTACCGCCGCACTTAATGGGTGTTTCACCCTTTTTGATTTCCACGGGAACGTGACCGTTAATGATATGTCCGCCTTCCACGTCTGCCCCAAATTCCGCAAGAATTTTATCTGCGGTAGCCACATTCTCAATCAAGTTATAGTAAGGATCCTTCTCCTCTTTATGTGTGACCTTATCTGCCACAAACAAACGCTCAAAAGTTGCCATCTTGGCGCGACCGTAGGCCGGAGACTTCGGTCCGTTCCATAAGTACCAGAGAATATCGCCGCCCTTCTGATGTTCTGCAGTACCCGGCTTTCCAAAGAATCCTCTACGCGCATGTTCTTCCAGCACATCATACATAGTCTTACCACTAACTTCCTTGTCACCGATAAAAGTCTTGCTGAACTCACCGTTTTCATCCATAGGCACGCAACCATGATATAAAAGATTACCATTTGAAATGCGATACAAACTGCCTTTGCGATATAAAAGCTTAATATGCTTCTGAAGCTTCTCGCAGTTCATAAAAGCCTTCTTCAAATGTTCCACAAGCTTCCATTCATCTTCCGTTAATTCATAAGGATTGTCAGGGTCTACGGTGGGGAAATCACAATCCTTCAATGGGTATTCCACGCCCTCGATGCAAACCGTCTTTTTGTCATAATCAATTTTATCCAGTAAAAGATTACCCTCCATGCCAAACTCAGGGTTACGCTGAATCAAGCGCCCCTCCAACTTAAACTGCAGCATGGTAATCGCCTTATACATGCGCATTTCCACTTCGGATGCATTGGTGAACTGGCCCTTGCTGTCCTCTTTTAACTGGAAGCAGGAACAATCCGCATCCTTATAAAAGTGCAATGCAAAACTTGCCAAGGGCAAAAGGTTAATACCGTAACCGTCCTCAAGTACAGACAAATTGCCGTAACGTGCCGACATACGGATTACGTTGGCAATACAAGCCGCATTACCGCCTGCCGCTCCCATCCAAACCACGTCATGGTTACCCCAGACAAAATCCAACGAATGGTATCTGCAAAGAGTATCCATAATGATATGGGGGCCGGGACCTCTGTCATAAATATCACCGATTACGTGTAAGTGGTCCACAACCATTCTCTGAATCAATTCACACAAGGTTACAATAACCGCATCCGCCTGACCGATACGCACGATAGTCTGCAAAATACTGTTGTAATACTGCTCCTTGTCGTAAACCTCTTCCTTCTCGGTAATCAATTCTTCT
>JAGATU010000047.1 GCA_017621115.1 Lachnospiraceae bacterium | reverse complement strand
TTTACCAAAATACTATAATAACACTTTAGTATGTTACTCATGGTCCAAATCCCTCTCTCTTCCGGGAGAACGTATGGGATATGTATTGGTACCGGATACTGTCAGCGATTCTGAATTGGTATACGCCGCAGTTGCCGGTGCAGGCCGTTCACTGGGCTATGTAAATGCCCCAAGTTTATTCCAGCGTGTCTGTGCTGCCTGCGTTGATGTAACCGCTGATGTGGCTGTATATGAAGAAAATAAGAACTTAATGGTTCCTGCCCTCAGAGATATGGGATACCATGTTGTAGAACCACAGGGTACTTTCTACATGTTCCCTCGCACCCTCATAGAAGACGACCTTGCCTTCTGCGAAAAAGCAAAAGACTTCAACTTGCTTATTGTACCGGGTACAGGATTTGGTTGTCCGGGGCATACAAGAATCTCCTACTGTGTACCTACTGAACGTGCAAAACGTTCCCTTGATGCATTTGAAGCATTAGCAAAATACTATCGATAATTTCATATTTTGAAGAATTATACGTATAAAAAAGAGCCATCGATGTACCGATGGCTCTTCTTAATTCTCTTTATACAGTTTCTGAATCAATTAACCTAAAACCTTCTCAATTGCTGCAATCATACGGTCTTCCTGGAACGGTTTAACAATGAAATCCTGTGCTCCGTACTGGATTGCCTGTGCAAGCTGTGCCTGCTGTCCCATCGCAGAACAAATCACAATCTTAGCGTCGGGATTAATTGCCTTAATGTGCTTGAGTGCTTCCAGTCCGCTCATCTCCGGCATAGTAATGTCTAAGATGGTAACATCCGGCTTTAACTCTGCAAACTTAGCAATTGCTTCTCTTCCGTCTCCCGCTTCCCCGCATACAGTGTAACCATGCGCTTCCAAAGCTCTCTTTAATGACTGTCTCATAAAAATCGCGTCGTCAACAATTAATATACTTGCCATTTTTCTTCTCCCTCAATATTCATTATCTGTCTACCTGTAACACTAACTGTATAATTATTCCATATATACCCTTACTCATGTTACCACATTTTTTGTCTGATGGGAAGTCTTCTCTCTTTTATAACCTAATTCCTAAAATTGGTTTTCTGTTATTTTTACCAAAACTTTGCCTCTAAATCAACAAAATTTACCTAATATTTATGCTCTATTTTTTCTTGCATGATAGTATAGTTCCATGTATAATATTCATGTATTTTTCCAGTGTACCACACTAAAGTGTGAACTCTGACAATAAAATACACTATACTCATAGTAAAGAAGGTAAAAAAATGGAAAGAAGAGTCGGTACTGTTTCAAGAGGAATTCGTTGCCCCATTATCCGTGAAGGTGACAACTTAGTTGACATCGCCGTGACCAGCGTATTAGAAGCTGCTTCAAGCGAAGGGTTCTCATTAAGAGACCGTGATGTTGTCGCTTTGACAGAGTCAATCGTTGCAAGATCCCAGGGTAATTACGCATCTGTAAAAGATATTGCAGACGACGTAAGAGCTAAACTTGGCGGCGGAACAATTGGTGTTATTTTCCCAATTTTATCCCGTAACCGTTTTGCTATCTGTTTAAAAGGTATTGCAATGGGTGCCAAAAAGGTCGTATTAATGTTAAGTTATCCAAGCGACGAAGTTGGAAATGCACTTTTAACATATGACCAGTTGGACGATGCAGGTATCAATCCTTACAGCGACGTTTTAACATTAGATAAATACCGTGAATTGTTCGGTGAGAATAAGCATGAATTTACAGGCGTTGATTACGTTCAGTATTATTCTGACATTATCACTGAAGCCGGTGCAGAAGTTGAAATTATTTTCTCAAATCAGGCTAAGACAATCTTAGATTACACTGATTGCGTTATTACATGTGACATCCATACAAGAGCAAGAACCAAACGTATCTTAAAGGCAGCCGGTGCTAAAGCCGTACTTGGTATGGACGATATTTTAACTGCTCCTGTAAATGGTGGTGGTTGCAATGAAAAATACGGTTTGTTAGGTTCTAACAAGTCAACTGAAGATATGATTAAGTTATTCCCTAGAGAATGTCAGGATTTGGTAGAAGATATCCAGGCTGAACTTTTAAAAGCAACCGGCAAACATGTTGAAGTAATGGTTTATGGTGACGGTGCTTTCAAAGATCCTCAGGGTAAAATCTGGGAATTAGCTGACCCGGTTGTATCTCCTGCTTTCACAAGCGGACTTAAAGGTACTCCAAACGAACTTAAATTAAAATACCTTGCCGATAACGACTTTAAGGATTTAAGCGGTGCTGAATTAAAAGAAGCTATCGAAAAGAGTATCAAGGCTAAGGACTCTAACCTTGTTGGTAACATGGCTTCCCAGGGTACAACCCCTAGACAGTTAACAGACCTTATCGGTTCTTTATGCGACTTAACCAGCGGTTCCGGTGACAAAGGAACACCAATCATTTTGATTCAGGGTTATTTTGATAACCTGGCTGACGCATAAGCCGTGCAAGAATAAAAATAAGAGTGGTTTCGAAAGGGCATTTATGGACTTTCGGAGCCACTTTTATTTTTAGACTTATAGGGCGCCGCCCTACACAGGATAAAAGGGGGACAAAGTCCCCCTTTTCTCCTGTGGCACGGTATTATTTCACACACTGGCTGAATTTCTGTTTTGTGTCCTGCACTTTCTTTTCATCTGCAGCCGGTGTCGGATAATATCCTGCTGCATGCATATCATCAAATACTGCTTTCTGGATATCATGTTCCTGACTTAAAATATGCATCATTGTTTTTCTTACATCTTCATGCTGGCATTCGTTCGCCGCCATATTCATTGCGCTTGTAGCTGCTTTCTGCGCCGCTAAAGCATCTCCGTAAATTTCTTTTTCTGTATAAATTCCAGGCATTCGTTTCCCCTCCTATGATAACTTCTGATATAACTCGTTAAAGTGACCCTGATGTTTTTTAGAGATATCCTCCATTTTGCACTTTAATTCTTCTGTTTCTGCGTGCTGTGCAAGCATCTGGAATTTTTTTACCAGAAGTTCTTCTTCGGATAATAAATCCTTAATCGTATTCAGTTCTTTTTCCGATAACTGTGACATAAAAACACCTCCGTTACATATTTACTACATCTGTAGTATGAACATGTCCCGGAGGAGATATTCATTCTTTTAGGAAAATTCTGTAATTATTGTCTTGAATTTACTCTTTCTATTTTTCTATCCACAAGCGGTTGTATTTATTAAAGAAATTAATAAACGGTCCAAGGCAGAATGCTCCGACGATAGTTCCGATTCCAAGATGAGAGGTCTGCCAGGTAATCAATCCGCTAAATACCGCTATAACAATTACCAACACACAACAGAAGTCGCCAATCATACGGCTGGCAAAAAACGGTATCGGGAAATGATCGCTAAGCCCCCACGCCACATAATCATACGGCGACACACCAACCGCTGCTATCTGGTACATGGAAAGGCCAAAGGTCATAAACAAAAATGCCACTATCATAATAATGAGACAAAGCGCAAAGCTATATCCCTCTGAACTTCCAAACATCGCCTGTATCGCATAGCCTGAGAATTCAATAATATAACCGAGGAAAAACATATTGACTATCGAGCCGAAGCCAATGTACTTTCTTCCCCAGATTAACTGCGCAATCAGCAAAATAAAATTCACTATCAACTGATAATTGCCAAGTCCCATATGGAAACCGCCGCTCATTGCCATATTCATTGCTGTATACGGTTCATTTCCCATAAGGGAATATGCAAGCAATGCACAGCCGAATCCAAGAATGAGATTGCCCAGCATTACAGCAAGGGCTTTTCTAAATGTCAGATTGTATGTAAAGTGTTTGTATAGTTTCTGAATCATATCTGCCTCTCTATTTTACCCAGCACATGCCTTCCTTGTGCAAGCCTGCACTCTTTGCAAAGTTCAAGGTTGCTTCTGCTGCCTTATCGTACTCTTCTTCAGTCTCAAGATGCTCAAGCATCGCCGGTGTATCAACAGGAAGCTTGGCTATTTCTTCCATAAGCACTTTATATTCGATTCCGCCTGTACCGATAAGTACTTCTTCAAACGCAGCCGTAAGAGAATCCTCTACAAGTGCGATATCCTTTAAATGCATGGTTACAATCTGATCTTTTAATAAACCAACTGTTTCTCTGATGAATTCGCCATTATTATAAAAACGTCTCGGATTGTTCATTGTATTGCAAATATCCAAATGTACGGCCGACGCTTTACGGTCCACCGCTTTTAAGAAGCGCAAATATTCCTGCGGACAATCAAGGAAGCAGTACGGCATCATTTCAAAAGAAAGTTTCGTATGAGTCGGATTAACCGCATCAATAATCCGCCGGCTTAACTTTACGCATTCCTCAAAAAATGCTTCACTGTAACAATCCTTATGCGGTCCGAACCATGTAGCAGTCTGCTTGGTTCCAAGGATATTTACACATGTGCAAGCCTCTAATTCTTCTGCCAGACAAAGGCGTTTAATCATATGCTGAACATTTGCTTCCGCCTGCTCCTTATCCGGATGAAGGGGATTACACCATGCTCCCACTTCTGCAATTACAATATCATGTTCCTTCATCACTGCTTTGAATTCCTGCAATTTGGCCGAATCATCAAGCGATATAAAATCCGGGCAAAGTGCTGCACCGTATCCTTTTTTCACATGTAATAATGCATATTCTTCGGGATCTGTCCCATTATAAAAAACATTACCGCCAAGTCTCATAATTACTCTCCTTACAATCTGTGAATCACTGTCGGGTCAAACTCTTTCATATTCTTTACGCCCGTATAAGCCATTGCACCCTTTAATTCTTCCGTCATGGCATCGATTCGGTCCGCAACCGCCTGCGCACCACCTTTTTTGAGAACCGGAATCAAATGATTACCGACACTGACTGCCGTTGCACCAAGCGCAAGTGCCTTATAAGCGTCCATACCACTGCAGATACCGCAATCCACAAATACCGGCATCTTATCGCCAACTGCCTTCACAATATCAGGCAATACATACAACGGAGGAACGGCGTAATTCAGTCTTCCGCCATGATGGGATACCACAATACCTTTTGCGCCGATTTCAGCGCATTTAAGGGCATCCTGCACGCTTAAAACACCTTTGATAATAAACGGTAACTCTGTAGAATCTATGTATCTCTTTAAATCTGCGGACGATTTCACTTCCATTTCCTCGCCCATACAAATATCTTTCTCACCCTTTAAGTCAAACATATGGTCAATATCCATACCAACTGCCAGCGCACCGTTTTTCTCAGCGCAACGGATCATGGAAAATATCTTCTCTTCGTCCGCATACGGCTTAATAATACGAATGGTTGGTGCACCGGTCCTAATAACTGCTTCAAACTCCTCGTCACTTCCCATTCCGATCCAATGAACCGCATCCGTCATGGATGCCGCCTGTCCGTACATTACCATTCCGTTTGGTAAATCCGGATTGAATGTTCCCAGATGGGAAAGCGCCGCTGTCATAATCGGAGTTGCAAACTTTTTGCCATACAGTTCAAACTCCGTATTCGGCACTCCGCTGTCCATCAATCTCATTTCCAATAATAAACTGTCAAAATAGGCTCTTGTAATCTCTTTGGATGAAGCCGGATTTACCGGTCTAATATTGTTATCGCTCATGTCTGTTCTCCTAATCTAGTTTTCCTGTTGCATACCCCTATGTATAACCCTAATTTAAGATTATCACAGGTATCTCGTTTTATATACTTGTATTTTTACAAACTCTTCCGTTCCAAATCATCTTCCGTATCCGGTTCTTTTCCCTTATTGAAAAAATAACCGAATGCAGCACCGATAATACCTCCGGCAATATGTGCCATGTTGGAAATATCATCCCGCAAAGTAACGCCTTCCACAATCTGTTGTCCAAGGAAAATAGCCGCTACCAGAATAAATGTAAGTGGCAATTCTCCTTCCTTAAAACCGGTAAAAGAAGCCAGTAAAATAAAAGCAAATACTACACCGCTTGCCCCGCAAAGTCCCGTATTCGGGAAAATCAGAAAATTAATCAACGCCGTTACCACTGATGTAATTGCCATTACCATTAGAATTCCTTTGGCACCGTATTTTTCCTCTAATAACGGACCGAGAAGTAAAAGATAAGATGCATTTCCGATAAAATGACTCCATCCGCCATGCCCAAATATATGCGTAAAGAAGCGCACATACGTCATAGGATTAGCCAAACTGTCGCGGTAAGTCAAAAACAACACTCTGGTAACCGCATCTCTGGTAAGAACTCCCAGAATGGTTGCTATAAAGCAGATGATTACGAAAGTTAAGGTTATCGGTGCATTGTAGGATATTTTAAGTTTTTTCATTGGTATGTCCTCTCAATTTCTATATATCAATTATTCACTATGCTTCTGTACATAGCGGTTATATATCTCTACATGATCATAAATACATCTCCAGCCACTGTGCGCACCCGTTGTCACACAGATATAAGGATTCCCATCCGCACATGTCGCATAACTGACTGCACAACTGCCGGACTCCGTCACATAACCGGTCTTGGCACAAATTACTTCTCCACCGGTATCCTTATCTTCAATCTTACGCAAAAACCAGTTGGAAATCATAATTCCTTCGGGATGCTGCTCTGTCGCTGTTGTGGTATAAGTATGAAATGACAAAAACTCCCTGCACATCTCATTTTGCACTGCTGCTTTCATAATCACCGCCATATCATAAACCGTGCAATAATGGTCCTCATCATAAAGTCCTACACAATTGGTAAAATGTGCCGTTTTTGAAAGGCCTAACTCCTCCAGCTTAGCATTCATCATATCCACAAATGCCTCATGGGAGCCTGCTACATACGTCGCCAAACCAACTGCCGCATCCCCTCCTGAGGGAAGTACGGTTCCGTAAAACAAATCACGCAGGGTAACTACTTCATTTTCCAAAAATCCCACGGAACTGCAGTCGTTAACATATGCATAATCCGTAATATCCAATGTCATGGTAAAAGGATTGTCCAGTTCATCTGCACTGATATGCTCTGCCGCAACGAGTACCGTTAACACCTTTGTCATCGATGCCGGACTGATTCGCTCGTAAGCACCTTTTACTGCGGCAATTTCATTCGTATCTTCCCGGATAAGTATAGCATTGGTACTCATTACCTCTTCTGCATAGATATAGGCGGTATCGTCTGTTTCTGCGAATTGGATGGGTGGTAAGGCTTCCTGTTCCGGTTCAGATTCCGGCTCTGTGGATGCCACAATAATAACATCCCCCAAACTATCCGTGCCATCAAATTCCTTTCCGGTTAGGGGCTGTGGGATGGCAGACCTTGCCGTCTGCTCCATATCTTCTGAATTATCTTCTACTGATTCTTCCATCTCCATATTTACCTGCTGTGGTTGTACCCTTGCCGCTTCGTCGTTGCTCTTACATGCAAATGCGACAATCAATACCACCGCCAGAATCAAAAGACATATTCCGCTTCCAACTATCGGAAGAAACTTTTTCATCTTTTGTCTCTGCTCTTCCTGCCGTCTTTTTTCTATACGCATGCGTTCAATTCTGGCACGATGTAATTGTTGTATTTCTTCGTCTGTGTAATTTATGTTGCTCATTGTAGGGTCCTTAATCGTGTAAAATTTTTAGAATTATCGTAATCGCTTTTTAGGAATAAATTCAATTTTAAGAGCCATATCCATCCCATCTGCCAAACGTTTCAGCAACTTAATGGATGGATTTCTTGTCCCATTTTCCAACTTACTGATATCAGCCTGATTGATTCCAGTTCTCTCCGCTAATTGTTGTTGCGTAAGATTCTTTGAAATTCTGGCCTCCACCATCGCTTTAATTACATCAAATTCCGGCTGTAGATTTTCATATTCCTGTCGCAACTCTTCATCTTGTAATTGCTCTTCTAAAAACTCATCAAATTTGCTCATATTTACTATACCTCTTCAAATAATTCTCTCGATACTGTTTGGCACGTTGTAACTCTACTCGCGGTGTTTTGTTCGTTTTCTTAACAAATCCATTTGTAAGTACTATTTTCCTGTTGAAATAAAAGAAATACAACACTCGCGAAATATCACTTCCTACCTTTACACGTAATTCAAAAATTCCTGCATCCAAATGTTTGCTATATGGTTCTCTTAATTCATTACCATATTCCTGTAAAATATTAATCATACCTAATACTTTCGCACGCATCTTTTTATCAAGACTTTTAATAAAATCTTCCACAGGTCTCTCTCCATTTACATTCTCATAAAATTCTACCTGAAACTTTGACATACTCCTCCCTTTATATTATGGCATATATTCCATAATGTCAATTGTAAAATCCATTGCCATTTGTTCTAAAATTTCTTGAAAAATATGGCCGACTCGCCAGATGGTATTAATACCAAAGAATATATTAAACTTAATCAGAAATTCATTTTCAAACTTACAAAAGATAAGGATATAGTAAAATACGCTTGACATTTCGTCAAGCGCATTTCCTTCATAACTATTTATTCATATGCTCGCGCACCGTTTTCATATCCTGTTCCACCAGTTCAAACCTATCCTCTGCCTGTACACATAACGGAAGTGAGCCATAATTATTCTCAAGTACAATCGTTCCTGCATAACCACGCTCCCGCAGCACATCCATAACTGCTGCAAACGGACTGCTGCCGGTTCCAAGAAGCATTGTTCCCATATCCCCGCCGTCTTTTACATGAAGGTGGTTACCCAGTCTGTCCCAGTGCGTCTGTAACACATCCACCGCATAATCATGCCTGAAAACGGAATAGTTCTGGCTGTCAAATAAAAGCCTCAATTGCTCCATACCACAATCATTAAAAAGCTGTGTCATACCGCGGGCATCCAATACATTCTCCGTATACACGGTCAGACCATATGGTGCTGCTTGTTCGCAAGCAAAACGAAGTGCCTCAACCGTATACTCATAATCGCTCGCATTCTGAATGGTACCGGCTCCAAAACTTGGAATCGTCACGCCTTCCATTCCCATTTCCGCAGCCGCCTCCAAAGAAGCCAGAATGGTATCCTTCGCTATCTTTCCATCCTCTGTATGAAAACCATTAACCACGCCATATCTGCAAAGCGCGTTAATCGTAAGCGGAAGTAACTTGATCCCCAATTCCTTGCTTTCTTCAATATACAGTTTCCGCAACCTGCAGTGAGATAAGGCCATCCCGTTCTCATAACTGCCAAACTCTAGCTGAACCGCATCAAAGCCAAGCTGTTTTGCCAGGCGCAAGGTATAGTCACGGTTTCCGGGCAAACACCATTGTGTAATTCCCATTGTCCATTTCATAATGTGTACCCGCCTTTCTATTCCTTATCACCCGGGTAAATAATTCCGTGCTCAAAACGAATATCCGTACAAATACGGGCTGCTACAAGTGATTCTTCAAGTGGCATCACCGGTGATTCCTTCATTCCCTGCAAAATACATTCTGCAGCATGGTCAAATTCATAATGATATGCCTCATCTCCCTGATGTTCAAAGGTAAATAACTGCTCTTTCTGTCCATCAAGACAAAGTGTAAATTCCTTCGGATGCCAGCATGCCGGCATAGAAATATATCCCTTTGTTCCGAAAATCTGCATGTACTCATTGCCACAGGCATCCATACCACAGAAAAACTGTGCCACAGCACCACTTGAATACTGCATCTGTACACTCATATTCATATCGATGCCTTCCTTTGACTTACGGCAAAGGCTCTGTACTTTTTCGGGATTACTTCCTAAAAACTGCATACACAGCATCAGCGGATACACTCCTAAATCCAGCAAACCACCGCCTGCCAGTTCCAATTTGAATACTCTGTCTTCCGGGTCGTATTCCTGTGCATGCCAACTAAACTCACCAAAAACATTCTTCACTTCGCCGATTACGCCATCTTTAACCATCCGGACTGCTTGCTGCACGCATGGCAAAAATCTTGTCCACATGGCCTCCATCAAAAACACATTATTCTCCTTGGCACAATCCATCATCTGTTGCACTTCGTGATGATTAATCGCCATTGGCTTTTCACAAATCACATGCTTACCATGGTTCATCATTAAAATGGACTGTTCTGCATGAAAGGGATGCGGGGTAGCAATGTAGACCAAATCCACCTCATTACTCTGCGCCAGTTCCAAATAGCTTCCGTACGCATGCGGAATACCGTATCTGTCTGCCGCTTCCTGCGCCCGCGACAGATCACGCGCCGCGATTGCTGTTATTTCAACATTATCCAGGCGGTGCATATCTGCCATTACTCGCTCAACAATACGTCCTGCCCCAAGCATTCCAAGTCTGATTTTTTTATTTCCCATATTCATTCACCTCTGGTGCCATTATAACACAGATGGTAACTTGTTTAGAAAAAATCATCTTGTATTAATACGCACTACTCAATCTTCAGTTCCTCAAAATGTCCTGCAATCCATTCCGTCATCTTTTTATTAACTTCATAGAGTTCCTTAAACTTCTCTTTATCAGAAAACCAGGCAGTCGCAAGTAACTGATTGGATAATACGACATACGGCACAGCCCATTTTTCCTCATCTGTAAGTGTCACAACAGCATCGTATCCGTAGATAATATTCTTATAAATATCCACCCACTTGATCAATTTTTGCGCATCACCTTCCGCAAAACTCTCAGATAATATCGCTGTTGCCGCATAGCAAGGATCAAAGATTCTCACATTACGTTCACTGAGTTCAAAATCAATAAATCCCCATTCCTTTTCAGAAAGGATAATATTACCCGGACTCGGATCACGGTGAATAACCTGACGTGGAATTGCCTGATATGCCTTCCAAAAATCATTCTTATAGTTATCCAACAGTTCTTTCGGTAAATCCATTTTTCCTTCCAACTGCGGAATTGCCCAATTTACAACGCTTTCGTAAGTATTGGTATCATTTACCAGTACATCCGCATTTTCCAATGCCCTATCAAGCTGCCCGATGATTTCACCAATGTAACGTGCCTTTTCTTTGTAGTCGCCTTCATACATCGCTCCCGGCTG
>JAGATU010000046.1 GCA_017621115.1 Lachnospiraceae bacterium | reverse complement strand
GCCATCATTTTACGTCTCTCAGTTAAAAATTCATCATAGTTCTCAACTGTCATATTCATGATATTTTGTGGAATACAGTTTTCTTCAAGATTTGTCGCAAGCAAGTCTTTATCTGCAATATTTCCAAGCACGATATTTCCACTTTCACACTGACTCAAAACCTTTCCAAAATATACATTCGGTGCATCATCACTAATTGCTTTATTCACCTGTGTATCAAGGTATATGTAGTTCGCAACCTGATTATATTTCGTCTTATTATCCACACCATTATTTTTCAGATAACTGCGCGGGAATATATGGTGCACATCTCCGGAAATAGTAATCAAATCTGCAACTTTCGTGCCATTCATTAACATTGAATTACAGTTCATATTAATCTGTGCCGCTAAAAATGTATTAAACGCCGGACTGTTAACCGATGATGTTTCTAAATTCTGAGGTAATGTAACTGTCCAGAAGGATTCTGAAAGTGCTGAAGCCTCAACATCTGCTAAAAAGGTTAGGAAGCCTTTCTCCCCAATAGTTCTCATGTCACGGTCCATCTGCGTTTCCGGTGAACCAATATATCTTGAAGTCAATGTTGAAAGCACAAACCATTTCTGCACATATCTCTTTATCTGTGCATTCGGAATTGCAGGGTCATCTAACAACATCAAATACAATGTATATGCAAAATCCAATGTCATTCTCGAATTAAGAAGCTTGCTCGATACATATCCGGCACCCTTAATTGCCATAACAAACTGAGAAAAATTATACTGGTTGATAAAATTCATAATACCAGCGTCCAATTTTCCATAAGATTCTTCAACAATATCTTCTCTGAATTCCTTTGTAACAAAATCACGTCCAGAAAGTAAACTAACCAAGTCTGCCAGTTTACCTCTTCTAAACTGATGCATAAAAGATACTCTAAGCATATCACCATAATCCGGATCATAGATATCATCATAATCTTTTGCTAACCATTTTATCTTATACGCATATTTAGATGCCTTGAATTCCACATCATGTGTTAGCTGTGAATAGAAATCTGGTTTTACAGCCAAATGACAGAAATAATCCACAGTCTTTCTCATGAGGCTACCTGCATGAATTGTATCTGCCGCCATTTTGGACATTACGAAGTCTGACTGACTAAGTGCTGTACCCTTAGAATTGATACGAATAAATATTTCAGTAACTTCGTCAATATCCAACGCCGCATCCAACTCTATAACACCTATCTGACGATTAGCAATTCCCTTCAACGCAGTTACAGCCTTATTCACTTCATTGGGTTTAATTCCTTCATTCACTTCGCAATATTTCATTGCAAAATCAAAAGAATCAAACTCTGTGTCAAAGACAACTGAAATATCCGGTATCCATCGTTTGTCCTTTAAATGCGATGCATCCTGCACCGCAAAACGCTTTGTTTCATCCTCTGCTAACGGATTAAATGCTATCTTTATTCTGTCTTTGTTAAAATCATCATCTAAGACTTCTTTTCCGGCAATGGCAGCCATTAACGCAGTAACTCTTTGCTGACCATCAATCAACACTTTCTTTCCGTTTGCTTTACCGCCATCCTTTGTCTTAACATCAGGATTTTTCCACGTGATAATATATCCGGTTGGATAACCATTGTACAATGAATCAATTAAATCTCTTACCTGACTTCTCTTCCACACAAACGGTCTCTGAATTTCAGGAATGACAAAATCCTCTGCATCAATTAAACCAAGAATTGCGCTAACTGAGTATTGCATTAATGTAAACTTTTCACCTGTCATTTGTATATCCTCGATTCTAAATCTATTTATTAGCAACTTCATTAATAATTTTTAAATAATCAATCTTACTATTTATATTATCAAAGGCTTGTCTATCTACATAATACCTCTTCGGCACATGTTCTTTTATAATTGAATTCAACATATTCTCTATCTCTTGTTGAATGTCTTGACTACTCATACTTCCATCCACTCGAAAATGTGTACCATTCGAATGTGTATCATACAAAAAAGTCTTTTTAGTAGTTCTCCACCTATATCTTTGTTTTTGCGAAGTAGGAAGGTACACTTTAAACTGTAAATCACCAAATTCGTAACCAATAACAATATAACCAACTATATGATTGTACTCCCACACTCTTTTAGGATACGTTCCAATTTCTAAACATCTTTTAAATGTTTCTTCATTTATGTCCGAAAAAACATCACGACGCAGTTCTTCCACATATTTTTCATACCTTACACATAATGTTCTTTCATCTAACGCATATATCGGTATTTCAATAAATTTTTGCATTTATTTATTCCCCTTGCTTTCTGGTACAATATCCAAAATATCATCCATTTTACAATTTAACGCTATGCAAATCTTTTCCAATATTCCTACACGGACATCTTCATTTCTACCAAGCTTTGCCATCGCATTTGTACTAATCTTAGCCTCTTTTATAAGCTCAGTTTTTATCATTCCACGTTCATTTAAAATGTCCCATAATTTATCATAATTAACCGCCATATTTATCCTCCAATTCCAATGAACAATCTGACATTTTTACTGCTAATATTATAACAATTATTGTCATGTTTCTCAATCAATAATTGAAGTTTGCAATTTGCAAAGATATATAGCCACACTACTACATTTCAACTATACCGCCCTATCTGTCCAATAATCCTCTCATAAAAATGTCGGTCAGAGTTTTCTAACCGACACTTCATATTCCCTATTCTAATTCAACTCATTCCACACATCCACTTAATCCCACCGTCCTCCCAGACGTATTGCAAAACTTACACACCTGATTGACTCCTCTCTGGCAAATCTTACTAAATACTCTATCTTAATCATCTGCTTAACCACTTCTGTCTGTTCATCAAATTCCTATATCTGTTGAATCTCTACTAATTTCCAATCATAATCCCTCTGCAAATCAAACCACACTTCCGCACTCGTCCCTAACATTACAGAAAATTTCCTTGCAATATCACTTGATATGCCTATCCGACCATTCACTATATTATCGAGCATCTCTTCCGATACTCCTACTCTAGCCGCGAACTCACTTTGACTAATACCCATATCTTCAATAATGTCTGCAATATAGTAACCAGGATGAAAGGCTATTATATTTTCATTTCCCACAATTGTACGCATTGTAACTCCTCCTTCAACAAACTATCAAACTCCAAAAAACTCCTTCACCTGCTCTATCGACACCGGATAATAACCGTTCGCATCCACACCCACGTCATACCGCAGGATGCCCTCCTTTTTCTGTTGCAAATTGTAATCTCCCCTACTATGAATATGCCCATGCAAATGCAACGAACCATGGCGTGATTTCGGCCATGACATCATCGGATAATGCATCAATGACAAATTAACACCATGTATCGATCTCTCCAAAAAATCATTAATCCCGGCAAATAGCTCCTCGTTATACTTTTTATCATGATTACCCTTACATAAAATCTTCTTACCATTCAATCCGGCAATCCATTGATTAACCACATCTACCGGCATTCTGTGAGCAATGTCCCCAAGAATATATACCGTGTCATTTTGCTTAACACAGGAATTGAAATTGTAAATCAATATCTCATTCATTTCTTCGACGGTTTCAAAAGGTCTTTCACACATATTGATTGCCGCCTTATGTCCCAAATGTAAATCGCTTGTAAACCAAATCATTCTCTCCTCCTCCTTTTCTCAAATTCTCACTCATTCATCTCTTTTAGAATATATATCATATCACAACTATATCATATAACCAATCTAAATGCACCAAAAAACAGCCAACCGACACTGTCGATTAGCTGTTTCAATTGCATCATTTCTCAATTCAATTTCATCATTTTTATCAAAATGATAAAATTAACTTCTTTATTCTTCCTCACTCCCTCATCTCACTCTTCACCCACTTATCCAGCATCTCATGCAACTGTGACCGCTGGAACGGCTTTGAGAGGAAGTCATCAAATCCGTTGGCAAGGAATTTCTCCCTGGCGCCCTGAATGGCATTCGCTGTTAAAGCGATGATGATTGCATTTTTGCCGTTGTCGCCGCATTCGGCGCGGATGATGCCGGTGGCGGTTACGCCGTCCATTTCGGGCATCATATGATCCATGAAAATGATGTCGTATGCCTTTTCTGTTACCATATCAATGGCACCCTGTCCGCTGTCTGTTTCATCCATGTCAAAATTGTAGAATTTGAGCAGGGTCGTGGCAAGTTTGCGGTTAAGAGCATTGTCATCCACGACGAGTACACGGCATGTTGGCGCGGTAAACATCGGGATTTCCTTCGGTGCTGCACTACCGGATGTATCGCCGGCTGCTTTATCAACAGTATTGGCTTTTTCCACCACACGTTGTTTGATGCGGATGGTAAAATGGGTGCCTTTTCCGTATTCGCTCTCCAGCTCAATCGTACCCTGCATTAACTCTACAAACTGCTTGGTAATCGCAAGCCCGAGCCCCGTACCTTCAATCTTACGGTTACGGTTCATATCCAACTGCCTAAAGGAATCGAAAATGGTTTTACGGTCTTCATCCTTTATGCCGATACCGGTATCACGGATATCAAACCGGAGTTCATAATTTTCCTCTTCAAGGTACTTACCGGAGACTTCAAGCCCCACCCGACCCTCAGTGGTAAATTTGATGGAGTTATTGAGGATATTAATCAGAATCTGGCGGATTTTACCCACATCACCACGAAGTTTGTTCGGAATGTCCTTCGCCATATCCAGTTTTACCTGAAGGCCTTTTTGTTCCGCAATCATCTGTACAAGATTGACGGAATCCTGCGCAAGTTTATGTACGGAATATTCTTCTTCGGCAAGTTCCATTTTGCCGGATTCTACTTTTGACAAATCCAGGATATCGTTAATAATGGACAACAGGTTAAGGCCGGCATCTTTGATGTCGGACGCATAGTCGCGGACCTTTTCACTGCAGTCTTCGGCAATAATCAATTCACTCATACCCACGACCGCATTCATCGGCGTACGGATCTCGTGGGACATATTGGCAAGGAAATTGGATTTGGCGCGGTTAGCGGCTTCTGCCTGCTCACGCATATCATCCAATTCTTCGATATATTCGTAAATATTGGTAACATCCACGATTAATACAGAATAACCGCGCACCAACTGTTCATAGTCATGCAAAACTCGCAGATGCCCTTCATAATGGCGTCCGTCCATCTCAAATTTGGTCCTGTCACTATCCTCAAGAATATGAACCGGGAAATTCTCAATATCACTAAGCCGGTTTCCGACTTCAATATCCGGAAACAACTGCTTAGCTGATGCATTATACATCAACACCTCGCGGTTTTCGTTCAATGTAATCATGGAATCCCCAAGGGAATCCAGTACCGTATCGGTAGCCGTTCTGGTAAGGTCAAAATCCTTTCTGTTCCAAACAATCACTACCAATGTAGTAAACAATACTGCCATGGTGGTCGGCGTCGGATCATAGCCTTCCGGGAACGCTCCCAACACATAGATAACCAGAATTGAAATGGCAACCGTCGAACCGCCTACAATTACTTTAAGATTGTTTTTACGCTTTGAGCTTTTGGTCCTTACCAATGCTCTTACCAGGATGTATACGGAAATTGCCCAAGGAATCACCAGACAGGTAATCATGTAAATATAAAAGCCCGGTCCGTAATATAACTTCAAATGCGGAAATGCACCGTCTGTTACAAACTCCACATCTTTGTAATATATATGGTGCAGGGAATTGGTCCAAACCAGTACTATTACCATCGCTCCGCATACGAGCAGAATACGCTCCGTCCACAAATGCTCTTTTTCTGCACAGTAACAAAAGATAAACATCATAAAAAGAATGGCAACCAAACTGCTTCCCAGATATTCTACTTTTACCGCAAGCAAAGCTTCCTGCTCTGTCTTGGCCAGCAATTCCAGTAAATATCCAAGATTATGTACCAACTCTGTAATGGTAAAAGTCAGCATCAGCTTATGCATGTGGCTGGAACCCACACGAAATACATAAACTAATGAAAACGCAAGCAACAATATAGCCAAAACCTGTATTTGAATCAGGAACTGATGCATAACAGATACTCCTTTTTGATGTCATTTGTAACTCTGTTTCAATTGTACATCTACTTGCAAAAAGCGTCAAATTTAATTGTAGGACGTTCCGCTCCCAGACCGCTTCGCGGTCCGGGAGGCACGGCAGTCGCCGTGTATTAAAAGAAACAAAAAAGTCCGCTTCGGAATGCAAGCATTCCTCCCCGGACTTCTTCATTTCTTTTAATGTACGTCTCGTTGCTAACGTGACTATTCAGCTACAACTTCTGTTGTTGCTTCTTCTGTAGTAGCTTCTTCAGTTGCTACTTCTGTTTCAGCTGCTTCTGTAGCTACTTCTTCAGTTGCTACTTCTTCTGCTACTGCATCTTCAGCTACTTCTGTTGTTGCTTCTTCTGTTGCAACTTCTGTTTCTACTACTTCTGTAGCTACTTCTTCTACTACAGCTTCTGTAGTTTCTTCAACTGCTGTTGTTTCTTCGATTTCTACAACTGCTTCTTCGTTACCGCAAGCTACCATTAATGTACCTGCTACCATAACTGTTGCTAAAACTGCTGCGATTTTTTTCATAATAAATTCCTCCTTGTTTCAAAAAACGCTTTTGTCTTTCGACAAGGATGAGTATAGCCTATCGCGCTTTCTTTGTAAATACGTTTTGAACCATTTTTGAACGATTTATGAATTTTATAATTTTCTGTTCATATTTCATTCACATATACCGTTATTTTCAACAATCAACGTCGCTACACATTATAATTTTTGTACAAAAACCCTCTTGATTTTTAAAAAAGAAGCAATATTCCAACTTTTTTATGACGAATATTTAAAATTACTTTACATAATACTTTGCACCGGTTACATAATATATTTTCTCATCACCAAACACAATTTAGCGTTTTGCAACTTTTCAACCAATTATTTCCGGTCGAACATACTTTTTGTGGAAAACTTTGGGACGAGTTTATCAGAAAAATCCACCATTTCCACAAAGTTATCCACAATGTTTTTCGATTTACCTGCAATTTCTTATTTGTCAAACTTGCAAAATAAATTGTCTCTTTTGTCTGAATATAGTGAAAATTAGGTCCTAATGAACTAGAAACATAAAATTATTATGTAACTAAATTATGTAAATTCCTCTTCCCAGAAATCTGCAATTTCATCTTCCACAGTACCCATATCCACCACTTGGTAGTTGCTCCATTCCCTTGGGAAGAGATTGCGATACGTCGAATAGCAGAAACGCTCATCCAAAAGCGCAATCACACCCCGATCCTCATGCGTACGGATGACGCGGCCTGCCGCCTGCAATACTTTATTCATTCCCGGAAACAGGTAGGCATATTCATACCCGTTCTCCTCATTCTCATCAAAGTAGGCTTTAATCAATTCGCGCTCCAGACACACCTGCGGAATACCGGTACCCACAATGATTGCCCCAATCAGGCTGTCATTCTTAAGGTCGATTCCCTCAGAAAAAATACCTCCCATTACACAGAAACCAACCAAAGTCTGAATATCCTCGGTATCAATATCCATATGAATCAGATCTTCCAGCTGTAATTCATCATTTCCAAGGAAATGTCCAAGGAACGCCGCCCTGTCTTCTTCCTTCATATACTCCTGTTGCAAAATACACTCCACGCCACCTTCGTCTCCGTATAAGAAGTCATACTCCTGATACACCTGCTTCAAAAAATGATGCGACGGGAAGAATACCATATAATTCCCGGTCTTGGTCGCAATAATTTTATGAATGTACTGCGCAATATTCCGGTACTGCATAGTAGAGCGCATCGAATATTTGCTCGTTACATCCCTACCGATAACAAGTGCCTTCTGATCCGGGTCAAATGTCGACTTGGCATACACTTCATAATCATCCTTTGTGCCGCCAAGTAATTTCTTAAAATACTGGATTGGCAACAACGTAGCACTAAAAAGCACACTCGCCTCACCCTTATCCATGCACTCCTTCAAATTAGCAGAAGGGTCTACACAATACAGGCGCACAAAGAAATTGCCCGCCTCATCATAGGAAGTATAAATAATATACTCTTCGCCCAGTTTTTCATATATCAGCAAAAAATGTGACACTTTAAAATAAAACTCCAGCACTTCCGTCCGGATAGGACTCTCTTCATGATTCTCCAGATAATCCTCCAGTGCCCCATACAGTCTGTCCACACTGTCATAAAACGGTTTTACCGACTCATACCGCTTATGTGTCTCACATTCTTTTTTCAATATCAGAAGCTGATGGTTACAGGCCTCCAGCCTTTTTTCCAGTTTCTTATCGTATACTTTGACGCGTTTTTTGAGTGCCAGGAAATCCTCTTTTACCAAAGTTGCGCTGTACATCTCACGTCCTCTGTCCACAAGATTATGCGCCTCGTCGATTAGAAACAGATACTTCTCACTCTTACTCTCCGCAAAGAAACGCTTTAAAAATACATGCGGGTCAAATAAATAGTTATAATCACAGATAATGCCGTCCGCGAACAAACTCATATCCAAACTCATCTCAAACGGGCAGACCTCATGCTTTTTGGCGTACGCTTCAATATTATTGCGGCTAAAATGGGCCTCATGCGTAAGTAAGTCATACATCGCATCGTTAATCCTGTCAAAATGCCCCTTTGCATACGGGCAGTTGTCCGGATTGCATTCACACTCTTCCATAAAGCAGATTTTCTCTTTGGCAGTAATGGTAACAGACTTAAACTGCAACCCGTTATCCCGAAGAATGCTGAAGGTATTCTCGGCAACCGATGCCGCAATGGTCTTAGCCGTCAGGTAAAAGATGCGGTCCGCCTTTTCCTCGCCCATTGCCTTAATTGCAGGAAAAACCGTAGAAATCGTCTTACCAACGCCTGTCGGTGCCTCTAAAAATAACTTTTTCTTATGCACGATGGTCTGGTAGACATAGGTTGCCAGTTCCTTCTGGCCTTCCCTGTAAGCAAACGGAAACTGTAGTTCCTTAATCGACGCCTGTCTCAGTGCATTCCACGCAAAGCGGTAGTCCGTCCACTTCTTATACTGCTCCACCACATCAAGAAACCACTCCTGCAGCGGTTCAAAATCATAAACTTCATGAAAATAACGGATATCTTCGGTGTCCATATTGCAATACGTCATACGTACACGGATGCGTTCAAGACCATGCTCTTTGGCATAAATATAGGCATAGCACTTAGCCTGGGACAAATGTTCCGGCACAGGTGCCGTCAACTTCTCCAAATGACGGTACGTACCCTTAATCTCATCAACAGTAATTAAATCACCATCGATAATACCGTCCGCCCGGCCGTCAATCACGATATCATAATCCTCTGTGGCATGACGATAAGACAGAGTTACCTCTGCCGTATATTCGCTTCCCATCCGCCGCTGAATCATGCGATGGATACGCCCGCCCTCTGCCATGGCATTATCCGAGCCGGCCCTTCTTCGGTTGTCGATATCACCCGCGCGCAGAATGAATTCTACTAATGCGCGGACCGAGATACGTACTTCCATTACTTTCTCCTTAAACAGAAAAACTCCCTGTCATTGATACTATTCTATCAAAGACAGAGAGCTTACGAAACCGGAAAATTAAAAAGAGTTCATCGTTACTAAACTGCAATTGCTAATGACTTCAAATACTGGTCAAATTCTGTGCAAAATCCATGACATGTCACAGTAAGAACACGTCTTAAATCAAGGCCGAGGACACCGACAATTGACTTGGCATCCACCGTGTAGTGGTTATAGCAGATATCAACCTCAAAATCGCATCTGCCGGCTGCTGCTACAAAATCCTTCACTTCTTCCGGACGCAGCATAATCTTATAATTCATCATAATATTCCTCCTCGTTTGACAGGCATAAAGTCCATTATGCCTACTAAACCAAACCCTCAAGGACAATTCCCTTAATTTTCCTTATGGAGATATTACAACCTCTCGTACTTTCTGTAAAGTAGAATAATCCGCCAAATTTCGGCAAAAAACCGTCGTTTCTACTGAAAAAACGTTACACTTCTATCATATTTGACCGAAACCGCAGTGGTAACATCTGTTGTTGCAATGCCAAATTCTCTCTTTCTTTAATTGCTATCTTATTCACGAAATGACAAAACAGTTCCTGTATCATTAATTCTTCCCGGGAAAAGGTAATCAGCCCTTCCGTCTGTATCAGTTCTCCCGATACCGTAAACCAATCCTTCTTAGCCCCATGAATCAACCAGTAATCATGCGCCTCATCATAAATCATAAAATTCTCAAGCGGAAACCGGTCCGAAAAATGGTCTCCCAAAAAGGCCAGCAGATTGGCCTTGGGATTAATCTTGGCATACAAAATACCGCTTGCCAGTTCCTGAAAGCGCAGGAACCCATAGAAATGGTGTATCTCATGCCAGACTGTCGTACTGAGTGCCACTGTCTTAATCACCGCCTCCTGTGACAGACAATCTATCAACTGGCCCTTATAGCCTCCCTTAAGTCCAAACACAATCATCTGATACACCGCCTGTCCCTTACCACCGTCGGTAGACGCCAATGCCTCTAAAATAATCCTAAGAGTCTCCTCTCCGAATCTTCTGCGGATGGTCCGGATAACCTTCTCTGCCTTTTCCTGCGAAGGAACAATATTGATATACTCTGCAAACAGGCGCAGATTCTCCTCCTCACCAACCTGCAAAAAAGTAGTATCATGGTCCAATCTGCGTTCGTATGCTTCATATATCCCTGTTAAAATCCCCGTCTCACTATCCTTACAGACTAATATGTAATGCTCATTCATGCGTTCGTAATCTCCCTGAATGTATTCTCTTCCGGGAACAGACCCGTATCAAAAAGCGTCACCTGCTTATACGTTACGCCGTCCACATCAAAAGGGAGCCTCTCCTTCACATTTAATAAATTCCTCGTAATATAATCCTCTTCTATCTTAGTCCTATAAAGCATCTTCCCGTTACAGGTAATAAAATACAATGCTCTCTTCAAGGATACATTCATCTTCTTAAGATGTTCAAAAGTAATCGTGCATCCGCGCCTTGCCTTAACAATCTTCTGCGCACTCTTCACACCGATTCCTGGGATACGCAAAAGCATATTGTAATCCGCCCTGTTAATCTCAACCGGGAATAGCTCCAGATGGCGCAGTGCCCAGTCTGCCTTCGGATCCAGCAGCACATTAAAATTCGGTCTGTCCTCACTAAGCAGTTCCCCCGCTTCAAATCCGTAAAACCGCATCAGAAAATCTGCCTGGTACAACCGATGCTCCCTAAGAAGCGGTGGTCCTCCCGGAAGTGCAGGCAAATCTTTATCCTGATTAATCTGTACATAAGCCGAATAAAACACTCTCTTAAGCTTAAACTTCTGATAAAGACTCTCTGCGACATTCACAATCTGATAGTCCGTCTCCGGCGTCGCACCGACAATCATCTGCGTCGACTGCCCGCCACTCACAAAGGAAGGCGCATGACGATAAACAGCCAATTCATTCTTACTCTGCACAATCCCGTTCTGAATCTGCCTCATCGGTGTCAGAATCGTCTTACGGTTCTTATTCGGCGCCAGCTTAGCAAGGCCTTCTGCTGTCGGCAGTTCCAAGTTCACACTCATCCTGTCCACCAGATATCCGACCTGCTCCAAAAGCCTCGGATCCGCTCCGGGAATCGCCTTCAAATGAATGTATCCCTGAAAACGGTATTTATTACGAAGCAGCCACATCGTCTGAAACAGCAATTCCATCGTGTAACTCGGATTCCTTATTATTCCCGAACTTAAAAACAAGCCCTCTATGTAATTACGTCTGTAAAAATCCATCGTCAGTGTGCATATCTCTTCCGGCGTAAAGGTAGCCCTCTCAATATCATTCGATGCACGGTTCCTGCAATACTTACAGTCATATATGCACTCATTACTCATCAAAATCTTGAGCAGGCTGATACAACGACCATCCGTTGAGAAACTATGGCATATACCCGCCGCAATGGAATTGCCCATGCCGGTGCCGTCGCCCCTACGGTCCACTCCACTGGATGTACAGGCCACATCATACTTGGCCGCATCCGCCAATATGCCAAGCTTATACTTAATACTCTCCCTATCCTGATGCACGGAGACGGAACAGGTACGAGGCAGCGCGATTCCGGTATTTACTTTTGCCAAATTATAATCCATTCCAACCTCCGAACATACGTTTGTATATATGATAACAAACATTTGTTCGATTTGCAAGCATAAAAAAGAATCCGCAGAGCTTTTTTAACGGATTCTTTTCACATTCTATTCTGTTTTTCTTAGGCACGCTCCCAATAAACCGCCGGACAACAATATACATATCAGCATAACCGGCCATGTCATTACCATGTCTGCCACTCCCGTAACAGAAGTCACTACATATACAAAAACATTGGCCGCACTGTGTATAATAACCGGCACTGCAAACGAAGCATATTTCTCATATAAAACCGCAATCAGTAAACCGAGCATAAATCCGTATAATGCCTGGACAATGTTTCCATGGTACAGACCAAATAAAAGAGCAGAACCAATTATAGCAATCCATTTGCCATACTGCCTATGCATGCGGTTATAAACGATACCGCGAAATACAATCTCCTCCGCAATGGGTGATACGATTCCATACAAAATAATACCTGCCCATAACGGTAGCGCAAACTGCTTTTCGGCAACCTGTTCATAGACCTCTGAACTGCCGGTAAAACCAATCAGCGAAAACAATATATTCACGGCAAGTGCCGCACAACCGCCGAGTAAAAAAAGAATGCCAATGTCCTTCTTATGCCCCTGTGGCATCGCAATTATCGGCGTCTCTTTTATAAACAAATGCCACACGGCAGCTGCACCTGCTGCCATGGAAAGTGCTTTTACCACCCCTGAAATAAGTATCGAATGCGATCTAACCCATTCCGCAAGCGGAAGCATATTTCCGCTTTCCAGCGAAATCCACTGCATAAAATACGCAAATACAATCAGAACCACCTGGCTGATGACATTGTAAACAAGCACCGGCCAGACAATGCTTACCGCCTTTAAAAGCGACGTTGGCTCCGGCGCAGGTTCATTCACTATTCTGTTTTGAAGGGGTTGCAAACTAAATTTCATAGTTATTAATCCTGTCCTAATACTTTTCCTAACTCTTCTACCGTGTCCACCAGATAATCCGGTCCGCAGGCTTCCAGTTCTCCTTCCGGCGCATATCCGTAAGTTACTGCAACCGAAGTTACTTTAAGCGCTTTTGCACCGTTTACATCAAACTTTCTATCACCAACCATAGCGCAGGATACCGATGCAATCTGCGATAGTTCTCCTTCTGTTATGGTACAATTCTCATCCGTAATCGAATCTGCATCTACATCCGTCACAATACCCAGGCGTACAAATGCTTCTTTCATGACTGCAGGTTTACTATTACGTGAACCATCCAATTCTGCACCGCAAACCACAGCAAAATACTGACGGATATTAAAAAGTTCCAATATTTTTTCCACAAACACTCTCGGTTTGCTGGAAGCTACCGCCAATTTGATTCCTTTATCATAAAGTCCCTTAAGCATGTCCTCCATGCCCGGATAAATCTCATTTTCTTTCCATCCAATAGTCGAAAAACGTTCCCTGTATTTGACAAGCCCCATCTGCGCCTGCTCATCATCGAAGCCGTAAAACTCCTTAAAACTATCCGTCAGCGGCGGCCCGATAAAAGGTGTCAGCTTATCGTTATCCGGCTCTTCAATACCGAAGTGCTTAAGCGCATGCTGCACACAAGTTGTAATACCCACCTTCGGGTCTGTTAACGTTCCATCCAGATCAAACAAAACATACTCAAACATATTCTCTTCTCCTTTGATTTTTACCACTATACCACAAATCCGGAAAATAAAAAATAAAATTTCCTATTGACAAACAAAAT
>JAGATU010000045.1 GCA_017621115.1 Lachnospiraceae bacterium | reverse complement strand
CCTGCATTCTCTTATAACGGATGAGGATATCCTGCATTGTGTTATCAAGCGCATGTCCCATGTGAAGCTGTCCCGTAATGTTTGGAGGCGGAATCACAATGGTAAACGGAGTCTTGCTGTGGTCTACTTCAGCATGGAAGTATTTTTTGTCCAACCAATTCTGATAAATCTTGTCTTCAATCCCTTTCGGATCATAGGTCTTTGCCAATTCTTTTGCCATGATTATCATCCTTTCTTTGTCTGAATCTGCGTCTTGCGTATAAAAAAGCCCTTTACTGACATTGTCAGCAAAGGGCGAATGTTCGCGGTACCACCTTTGTTTATCTTCGCATGGCGAAGACATCTCACAGGCTCTAATAAGCCGTATCCTGTAACGGGGATGAGCCGTGAAGACTTACTGTTACTTCGGCCTTCCGATTCAAAAGCTACCTTCCGAATCCCTTCCTTTAAGATTCCTTACAGCCATGATGCAAATCATCAAGGGAACCTCTCTCTGATAAGGGGTAATCCGTACTCCTCTTTCTCATAATCTTTGTCTATCTAAGTACGTATGATACCCATTTTTTGTTGGTTTGTCAATCGGAAACCGCTATTTTACTAGGTTTTTCTAATTCCTTTTCACTCCCGGCATCGGAACGAAACCGGATCTTAGCAAAACCGGGCGCATTGCCATATATACAACTACAGATACAATTGTCGAAGTTACCGCATTAATACTTGTTGATGCCACATTCCAAGCCAGCACCAATTCCGCAGCCGGTTTCCCTAAAATCAAAAGTTTATAAAAATATCCAACCAATGGATCAAATATAACATTAAACAAAAGGCCGCTTACTGCTGCCAAAATAGTCCAGCGTAAGATTTTACTTTTCTCCGTCTGCTGATTAATCTTACCCAGACGATGTGCCACAAAACCCGTAATCAATCCGATACAGAATTTCAAAATAAAAGTTTTTGGTGCGTACAATATGTATATCGGATCGAACAAATCACCGATTGTCATACCGAGTGCGCCGCCAAGGCCGCCGTAGAAACCCCCAAGAATCAGTGCGCCCAGTACGCAAACCGCATTTCCCAAATGAATCGAGGTCGCATCGCCGCCCGGAAGCGTGATCTTAATCTGCAAAAAAGTGAATACAACATAGGACAACGCTGCAAATAAACCGGTAAATACAATCTTCATAGTCTTGTCGTTTTTCATAATTTTCTCCTCTTTTTCCGAACAAATAAAAATCCCCAACAGAAATCCATAAGAATCTCTGTTAGGGATATTATATTCTCGTCTGACCATTTTAAAAGTGCCAGTTTTTATATTTTTGTTATGGTCAGATTATTTTTCCGTTACCGGCACAATAAAATCCAATTAAATTACATCTCCGGTACAATAATTGCTGCTACGATGTATGCCAATAATCCTGCACCACCCATGAATGTGAAAACCACCCATAAAAGACGGATTACTGTTGGATCGATTCCCAAATACTCACCGATTCCACCACATACTCCACAGATCTTTCTGTCCGCTGATTTAACTAATTTCTTGTCTCCCATTTTTTTGTCCTCCTGCTTATTATTTGCTTTTTTTGTTTCAATAATTCTATATTCCAATTCGTCCTGCATATTCTCCTGCATGATACACTCCCCCTTTAAAACTTAATCTTGATACTGCCCATGCCACAGTCCAAATCCATCTTAGCATCTGCGTCATTGTCAATTTCCTGACTCTGTGCCATGCCGCCGTAACTGCTGTTACCAACGGTAATATCCCCCATTCCGACGTCAATCTGATAATCGTACTCCTCTTCCTTAGCGTCTAAACGGATATCCATACTACCCATGCCGCAGTCAGCGTCCAAATCACCTGTCAAGCTTCCGGCATACCAGAGTTCACCCATTCCGACATCCAAATCCAATTCTTCTGCAACGCCATTGTCTACAACTGCTTTACCGGCCCCAACGCTGATTCTTGCTTTCTCACAGGCAAGTTCGTCTACTATTATTTCACCGGCCCCGATTTCCACTTCCAGTTCTTCGCCAAGCAATGCATCCGCATTCATTGTACCGGCTCCGATTTCTAAATCTATTGTATGAAATTCTTTGTCTTTTGGCAATGTAATTTCTACATGATTTTCTTCATCTGTAACACCGAAGAAATGTACTTTAACGCGCTTACCGGTATCAATCTTAAGTGTGCTGCCGCTCTGTGCCACTCTTATTTTTTTTGCGGAACGGATAATAATTTTATCAGCGTCCCCTTCCACAATTTCAAATGTGCCTGCTGCCAGCTCAATGTCTAAATTCTTAATCTCACCAGCCGCAAATTCCATTTCCTTACCTTCGTCAAACTCCATATTAGCTGTGTCTTCAAATACCTTCATACCGCCTACATGGAATCCGTCCTGCGAAAAATAAACACCACCATTT
>JAGATU010000044.1 GCA_017621115.1 Lachnospiraceae bacterium | reverse complement strand
GTCTTAAGATCATGGGAGACATTGGTAATCAGTTCGGTTTTCATATTCTGGCTCTTTGCTTCCTCTGCAACCGCTTTTGCAAATCCTGTCTGCACCTTTGTAAGTTCTTCGCCCAATTCAGAGAACACACCTAAATCCGTAGGAACTGCCGTCTTCAAATTGCCTTCTGCCATCTCTTTGGTTACATTTAAAACTGCTTCATAACGGTTCTGTAACTTATATCCGAATTTACGGAGAATCACATAAAGAATCACTGAATAAATCAGTACACCAATCCATCCGACAAACCAGAAGCAGCAACATACTCCAACTATCAGGAAATTAACAATTACAATTTTCCAGATACTCTTATTGAGCCCTTTTCCAATATTAATATCCGTCACATAATGGTATGCCCGCTTACATAAACTCCATAACCAGCGGCAGATTCTCACGCAGAGCACACGTGTTTTTAGGTAATAAATTGGTCTGAATAGGAATTGGCGAATGGCGCTGACACTGATGTATTCTAAGAAAAATACAAGCGCCCAGCCGATAAAGTTTACACCTAATGCAATATAATAAATGGTATCCGGAGCAACATCATAACCGATGATATTGATTGGACCATATAGCGAAAGTGATTCCATTAAAACCGGATAGCAGGTACTGTACATCATCTCAAACATCAGATATACACCACCACAGGCTCCTGCTATAATGAAACACATAATTTCAGCCGGAATTGAGAACAGTTTTTCCCACCCGGTGTTGAGTTTTTTGAAAAACGGCAGAATGAAAGCAATAATTGCAACCCAAATAACCGCTATCAGTATTAGCCATTCTGCGCCCATATCTATAAAGACATTGAATGGGTTATAATGATACTGTTCTGCATTTGTTCCCATCCGATAAAATGTAAACTGCGAATCCTCATCCACTACAAAGACTGCCTTAAAATTTTTCGGACGAAGTTCCATTGGGTCTACTTCGGAACCGACATCGCAAACCTGATTATAATAAACTACATTATTCTCATACTGGGATATGGATTCTTTTGCATGCTGATACAGACTACCAAAATGGATAATGTTTCCAAACCCGTTAAAACGAATGTCTGAAATATTCCCATATTCATCAAATACAATCGTTAAGTATCCAAGTCTTCCTGCATCTTCCAAATTGCGTTCGGTAATTGTCCGAACAGAATGTCCGTTCTCATACAACAGCGCTGCCAGATTATAATCGGATTTATTTCTTGAAGTGATCCCATCCTGTGTTTTTGTTTTTGTTTCTGTTTCACTTCCAATATCATTATTGTCTGTGGCATATTCTACATAAAACTCACACTGGTCTGCCAAGGTATAATAATCATTGATCCAACCATAATAATCCAGTACAGAAAAATCAACCGCTGTTTTTCTATCATCCTGCAAAATCTGTCCATACAGATAATAACTCGATTCAATCGCATAATTTACAAGGTTAGTTCCCAGTTCATATTCCGCATCTGCCGGTGCATCATTTTCCGGTGCAGATTCTACGGAAATAATAAGTTCTTCTTCTGCTACAGGAATTCCATCCATTTCTTCCGGATGAAACATATGCTCTTCCGCTTCTACGTTTTCCGATGCAACATCTGATTCTACTATTATCTGCTCATTTGGAAGATAATCCTCTACTTCAATAAGAACTGCCTCATTTGATACATTTTCATCTAAAACATATGTCGTGTCCGTATTACTATTACTGTCCGTACCGGTCACAGTATGTTCATCAACTTCTACAGCCTCCTCAAGGTCAACTGCACTCTCCGCTGCCGCCTCTTCCCGTTCTTTAATTTTCTGCTCATACACCTGTCCCATCCTGGGATATAGTGCCACCAGCAAAACTGCCGGTAATAATACTGTTAATGTAATAATTAATAACTTTAGGTTACGCATTTTTTTCGATTTTGTATCCAACACCCCACACCACCTTTAAATAATTTGGTTTTTTCGGATTCAGTTCAATCTTTTCCCGAATGTTACGGATATGTACCATAATCGTGTCGGAATTGATTGCTTTTTCATTCCACACACGCTCATAGATTTCATCCGCCGAATACACGCGTCCCGGATTTTTCATGAGTAACAAAAGGATTTTATATTCCATGGGGGTCAACTTTACCACATTTCCATCCACACGCAATTCTACTTTTTCTTCATTCAGTTCCAGACCGCCAACCCGATAAATATGTTCCTTATTTTCCGTTTCCTGGTTTACTTTTTCAAGATAATGCCGATACCTCCGCAAATGGGAATTCACCCTCGCCAATAACTCAAGCGGTGTAAACGGTTTTGTCACATAATCATCCGCTCCCATATTCAGCCCCATGATTTTATCTACTTCTTCGGATTTTGCAGATAACATGATAACCGGGAAATCATACTCTTTGCGAATCTCCATTACCATCTGGATTCCGTCTTTACGCGGCATCATTACATCAACAATAGCTAAATGAATCTCATTTTGGTGCACCATTTCAAGACCCTCTACGCCATCTGCTGCCTTATAGACCTCATATCCCTGACTCTTTAAGTAAATCTCGATACCGTCTCTGATTTCCTTATCATCTTCTACAATTAAAATATGGTTCTTCTCCACGGTTTTATCTCCTGTTCCCTCATTATGACCACACAGTCCTTTTGTTATAGTCATAATACACTGTATTCCTTAACAACAAATGCAGGTATTCCTAAAGAAAATCTAAAGAAATCCTGCATTTCACTACATATTCTCTATTTGCCAATCAATTGGCTCTATACCATTTGCTTTCAAGAATTCATTCGCCTGGCTGAAATGCTTACATCCAAAGAATCCACGGTAAGCCGATAATGGGCTTGGGTGCGGGGCCTTCAAAATTAAATGTTTTGGATTGGTAAGCATCGGAATCTTATTCTGCGCAGGCCGTCCCCAGAGAAAATACACAATTGGTCGCTCCTGTGCATTCACTGCCTGAATAATCGCATCCGTAAAATGTTCCCAGCCTTTCCCCTGATGGGAATTAGCCTGATGAGCACGTACGGTCAATACCGTATTTAATAAAAGTACTCCCTGATCTGCCCATTTCTTCAGATATCCGTTATTGGGAATCTCACATCCTAAGTCCTCATGCAATTCTTTGTAAATATTCTGCAGCGATGGCGGAATATCCGGCTGGTCAGGCAAAACCGAGAAACTAAGCCCATGCGCCTGATGCTCATTATGATACGGATCCTGCCCCAGTAACAATACCTTTACCTCGCTCAAAGGCGTAAAATGGAACGCATTAAAAATATCATCCGCCGGAGGATATACCACATGGGAACTGTATTCATTTTTAACAAAGCCGTATAAATCCCTGTAATACGGCTTTTTGAATTCACCGCCGATGGCATCCAGCCAATCGTTTTGAATCATGCCCATCTTATGTACTCCCGTATCCTATAATCTAACAGAAATCCCTTCACTTCTAAGATACTCTTTTACCTGCTTGATTTCCAGTTCCTTAAAATGGAATAGCGATGCCGCCAAAACCGCATCCGCCTTACCTTCCACAACTGCATCCTTAAAATGCTCTAACTTACCGGCACCTCCTGATGCAATAACAGGAATAGAAACTGCTTCCGAAATCTGTCTGGTCAGTTTAATATCATAACCGTTCTTGGTGCCGTCACAGTCCATGCTGGTAAGCAGAATCTCGCCTGCGCCCAGACTTTCCGCCTTCTTGGCCCATTCAACAGCATCAATTCCGGTGTCCACACGACCACCGTTCAAATATATATTCCAACCGTCAAACGGTTCTCTTCTCTTGGCATCAATTGCTACTACTACACACTGGCTGCCAAAAATATCTGCCGCTTCTTTAATCAGTTCCGGTCGCTTGATTGCTGCAGAATTCACTGCCACTTTATCTGCACCTTCTCTTAAAATCTCTTTAAAATCTTCTACAGTACGGATACCGCCGCCTACCGTAAACGGAATAAATACTTCTTTGGCGACACGTCTTACCATATCAACTACTGTTTTTCTTCCGTCACTGGACGCTGTAATATCGAGGAAAACCACCTCATCGGCACCTTCTTTATCATAGGCTGCCGCAATCTCCACCGGATCTCCCGCATCCGTCAGATTAACAAAATTGACACCCTTAACAACACGTCCGTTATTCACATCCAGACATGGAATAATTCTCATTGTATGCATTTATGCTTCCTCCTTGCCAAGATGTATGAAATTATCAAGAATCTTAAGCCCCACTGTAGAACTCTTCTCCGGATGGAACTGGCAGGCAAATACATTATCCTTCTCTACAGAAGCATGAATATTCACACCATATTCTGTAGTCGCTACTACAATAGCCGGATCCTCTGCCTGTAAATAATAAGAGTGTACAAAATACACATAACTGCCTTCCGCAAGACCTTCATACAGTTTCCCTTTATTCGGGAACTGCAAAGAATTCCATCCGATCTGAGGAATCTTAAGTGTACCGTTCTGATCCGGAATCTTCACAATCTTACCCTGTAAAATACCGAGCCCCTTTACTCCCGGAGATTCCTCGCTCTCTTCAAATAAGAGCTGAAGTCCGAGACAGATTCCTAAAAAAGGAGTACCTTTTCGTACAATCTCATGTATTACGTCATACAAGCCATATGCATGAATCTTCTCCATTGCAGAACCAAATGCTCCGACCCCCGGAAGAATCACTTTGTCCGCCTGTAATAATACATCCTTATCTCTTGTTATGCAGGTCTCTTCACCTAGCTTTTGGAGTGCTTTTTCCACACTCTTTATGTTGCCTGCCCCGTAGTCGATTATTGCTATCATTTTTCATAACGACCCTTTTTACGGGTCTCTCCTCATATATATTAGTGCTATCTGACACCAACCAAAACATTCTGTCCGGTAACTTCCGAAGATATATTCGTGCTTCCGGTTCCTACATTCTGTCCTCCGGTAACAACCGGTTCCTCATAAGAAACATCATTATTCTGTGAAGAAACGTCAACCGGATTGGAGCCGACCACAACCGTCTCGCCCGATGACTGTGTATCCTGCACTTCGGCCGGTTTCTCCTCCGGTAATTCAGTGATTGCCGGTGGTTCATTTATCAATGTAGTATCCTCCGGCAAAAAATCTTCTTCTCCGGGTAACACATCCTGTAACGGCTGCGGTTCACTAATTGTTGTACTCTGTGAACTGTCTTCTATTACAAACGGAGTTCCGTTTACAATGGAATCCAGTCTCTTGGTGTATGTTACTTTACTCTCATAAGCCAATATCTCATCAACATCTGCCTGGGATAAGCCAAATCCCTGCAATGCTTCTAAAATATCCTGATAAATAACGGTTATCTGTGCGTGCACACCGCATTCAAGTGCCACATCTTCCTGTCCACGATACTTAGCAACACCTTCCAATAATGAGTTCAATGCCTCCATGCGGTTATCCAATGCCAGGTAATTATTATATGCATCCCATTTACGCTGGACGGACATAATAATCATGGACTTCTGATATAACTCTTCTTCCTCTTCCGTTCTTTCTACAGTCCCCAGATTGGCAAAACAGGTCGCATAATCTCCATTATCAAAAGCATACTTTGCTTCTTTTAAATTATCGGTTTTGAACACAACATTCTGCAAAATAAGAACAGCAGCCAAAATGGAAAAACATAATGCCAAAGTTGATAATACGCGTTTTCTCGGCAACTTCTTTTCCGGTTTAGTAATTATTTCTTCTACCTTACGCGGCTTTTCTTTCTTTTCGCGTTTCTTCTTTGGTTTCTTTGACTTCTTACCTTTCTTATCAGCGGAAGCATTACCGTCATCATCATCTTCTCCCTTTGCAGGAGCATTCTTGCCTTTTTTCTCGGCTTTCTTTTTCTGTTTTTCTTCTTTCTTAGCCTGCTTGGCTTTCTTTTTATCTTCTGCTGAGAGTTCTTCCAGGATATTAAGATTCTCCTGCGTTACACCGGTCTCCCCCGCCTCCGGAACATTACTGCCCGCTTTAGCCGGTTCATCTATCTCCTCTGTGAGCGCATTAAGCATTCTTGAGAAAAATGATTCTTTTTTATCCTTTTTATTATTTTTATCCTTACTCTTTTTCCTGTCGGCTTTTCTTTTGCCGGTTGATTTGGCATCTTCCTCTAAATCATCCCCGCCCTGCGGTACATCCTCTTCTGCAAATGAACCGCCGGTAAGCAACTGCTCGATATCCGACATATCTTCATCAAGTACCAGTTCGTCTTCGTCAAATAAATCTCCCAAATCAAAGGCATCCACTTCAGCAAGCCCCAATTCCGTATCTGCTGCTTCCTGATATGTATCCGCATCAACTTCTGCATAATCTTCTGTATTATCTATGACTACATCTTCCGATTCTGCATCTTCTGCATTCTTTTCTTTCTTATTTTTACGTTTTTTGAACAGTCCTGATAAACCTCCTATCAATTTACCGATAGGATTGGCCTTTTTCACTTTTGCAGCGTCTTCATCCGCCTCATCATTATCTTCATCCAATTGGAATACTTCTACATCAGGAAGATCCAGCATTGTATCATCCAATGCCTCTCCGTTATCATTCTTATCCAGAATATCCTGAATATCCGATAAATCTTCATCTTCTGCAAACTGTTTAAGCAATTCCTTAACATCCGCATCATAAGAAACATCCGGTTCATCTGTCAAAGCCTGTGCACTTACGGCATTCAGCATAGATTCCACATCTTCTTCTGACATTGCATTCTCATCAATAAGATTATCTTCTTCCGATGCCAAAGAAGAAAGCAAATCACTGATTGCAGACTCTTCCTGTACCTCAAAAGAGACATTGTCCGTTTCTGTTGATTCGATTGTTTCTGCTGTATCCGCAACTTCATCCGGAATATGTACGATTTCCAATTCCGGCATAGAAACAACCTCTGGTTCCGGCATAAAAACAACCTCCGGTTCCGACGCAGGAATTTCTTCCGGTTCACCCATACGGATAATCGGTTCTATTGATTCCAATAATTCATCTAAGTAATCTTCACTCGTATTAATACTCATGCCGTCATACCTTTCTGTCTATCAACACTATTCCAATAAAAAATCAATCGGATTGGCTTCAATACTTATTCCCTTTTGTCCCAATTCTTCCGTCATCTGATATAGATAATCATGAACTCTGACAAAAGATGCTTTATTGTTGCAATAAGCTATTTTTTCAAATGGCCACCTGATAATCGTAGGATACTTCATTCCGACACCAAGTTCAATAATACACAACTTTTTATTTATCGTCTTTTGTAACCAATTCCTATATGCTGTCCAGTCGGCCAAATATCCTTTTTCATTATACTTATCACATGTTACCTGGTTAAATGATACTCTTTTTTTGCAATGCGGACAATATATCATTTCCTTTTTCTGTACCATTTCTTCCGTAACCGGCAACAATTCCTCAGTACATAGGTCACTACACTGTAAATACTTCCATGTTCCGCATGGTGCTGTTATCCTATCCTTTGAAAAACGGCTCTCATATATCCTGTCGTCCGTACATGTGGTAACAACAAAATAATCTTTCTCTCCCACCAAATCAAAAAGACGGTTATACGCCTCTATCGCATCTGTCTTAGGATTATTTTTCCAATATTCGAGACGCTCAAATCCTGCAAGAAGCGGATTCTCTTTTTCGAGCATGCAAAATGCCTCTATACTGAATTGTACATCCTTGCGTTCAAAAGACTCGCCTATTCCTATTAATACTTTATCAGCATCTGCCAATAAAGCCATTACTTCCTGATTCATTCTCTCTATTCCCTTTTTACTTATTTTTACCTATGAAGTAAGAAAAGCCGGGATGTTCTCCCGGCTTAACTATTCTTATTTTAATAATAAACCATCCATAATACGAACAAGCTTACCAATCTCAGGTTTGGAAATCTGGGCATCTGCACCGAGTGCATTACCTTTTTTCATCATTTCTTCATTTACTAAAGAAGAGAAAATTACAACCGGAATATCTTTTGTCTCATCTCCATCTTTAATCAACTTGGTAAGTCGATGTCCGTCCATAAGAGGCATCTCAATATCGGTGATTACCGCTTTGATATGTGACTTCAAATCTCCTCGGCGAACACAATCGCTGATGATATCCCATGCTTCCTGACCATTATTAGTAATAATTAACTGATTGTAACCGGCAGTCTTTAAGGAATCTACAATTAAACGATTTAACAATAAAGAATCTTCCGCAATCAAAATCGGATATTCTGCTCTCTCAGGCAAAACATCTAAAGCTGTAACTTCTTCCACTTTAAGTCCGGTCTCCGGACTGATATCAGTTACAATGCGCTCAAAATCAAGAATAATGATTAATTTATCATTAATCTTAATAACGCCTGTCGAAATTCCTTCTTCAGAATTACTAACAGTAGCATTAGGCTTAATAATATTACTCCATGATACTCTATGTATACCAACTACACTGTCTACATGGAATGCAATATCCAAATTATTAAAATTCGTAACGATAAACAAACCGTTAGGTTCAGATGTTCCTCTCTGAAGACAATTACGCAAGTCAATTGCTGTAATCATAACATCTCTAGGCATAAAAATACCTTCAATACTCGGATGCGCATTCGGAACAGGTGTTACCGGCTGATAATTAATAATCTCCTTAATCTTTGCTACATTAATACCGTAGGAGTTACCACAAATCTTAAATTCCAATACTTCCAATTCATTTGTCCCGTTTTCCAATAGAATCTTTGTATCCATCCTGCACCTCTCAAACAATATATTCTGATCTAATACTACAATACAGATTACTTATTGTCATTATATCACAAGATATCAAAAAAAAATACAAAAAATTATACATTTTAACAAAAAATAAAAGTCCTGCAAAATCTGCAAGACTTCCATTTTATTTTATATTCATATACCTTCAAAACCGAATACAATTATCTCATCCATTGAACCTTTCCCTTATAGGATAAGCCCTCGACCTATTAGTGACTGTCAGCTGAACATGTTGCCATGCTTACACCCCAGCCCTATCTACCTTGTCGTCTTCAAGGGGTCTTACGTGTTTACCACGGGATATCTCATCTTGAG